>NZ_PSRR01000071.1 GCF_004296405.1 Bradyrhizobium sp. Leo170 | reverse complement strand
GAACACTAATGAGGGGCTGTGATTGGCCGGTCGTAGTCGACGGGCCGTCAGTGACCTCGGCTCAATTACCTAGCTCAACGGAGACCGTGCATGAAGGCGCTTCTCGTCTCGTCCCCGATGATGGGACATCTCCATCCAGTATTAGGAGTCGGGCGGGTCCTGATCGCGGACGGTTGGGAGGTCATGGGCCTGACATCGAGCTATCTGCGAAACCGCGTCGAAGAGATCGGCGCCACATTCCGCAGTTTCGTGCCCGCGGCCGACATCGATACGCGAGACGCCGCCAAGCTATTTCCGGAAATCATGACGGCGACGCCCGGCGCACAGCAATTGCGGCTGATCCTGGAGCAAGGTTTCGCCGATTTCATGCTGGCTCAATATGAGAGCATCAAAATCGTCATGCAGGAGTTTCCTCCCGACATCATCATCGGCGATCATCTCATGCTGGGCGTGTTGCCGATGCTGCTCGGTCCTCGCGCACGGCGGCCGTCCGTGGCCTTGCTTGGAACGACCTATCTCCTGTCACGTCGAGATGACGGCGCCCCGAACGATGCAGGCATTCCGCCCGCGCGCAACGACCAGCAACTAAGGGAGTATGCCGCGCTCTTTCAAACCTACGAACAATCGGTCTTTGGCCCGGCAGGACGATGCGTGAACGAGTACCTGGCCCAGATCGGGAGCAGGCCGCTGCGAATGAATCTTTATGACGCGATGGTGGAGCTGCCCGATATCTATTTGCAGCTCACGGTGCCGCGGTTCGAGCTGCCGCGCCGCCGGCTGCCAGGTTCGGTACACTTCGTCGGCCCGCTGCCGATCACGCCGAACCAGGCGCCGGTACCTTCGTGGGCCTACGAATTGGATGGTTCACGCAAAGTCGTTCTTGTAACCCAGGGCACGTTGACCAATAACGACTTCAGCGAGTTGACCCTGCCGACGCTGGAGGCGCTGGCGAAAGAGCCGGATGTTCTCGCAATCGTCACAACGGGTGGACGTCCGATCGATGTGCTCGGCGGTCCGTTGCCTGGAAATGTGCGGGTTGCCCAGTATCTGCCGTTCGAGTGGGCATTGTCGAAGGCCGATGCATTCGTGACGAACGGCGGCTACGGCAGTGTCAATCAAGCCTTGAGTTATGGCGTTCCCATCGTCGTGGCGGGAACGGGAGCCGACCGGGGCGATGTCAGCGTCCGCATCGCCTGGTCGGGGGTGGGCATCAATCTGGCAACCAACGCACCCACCGCAGAACAATTGCGCCCCGCCGTGCGCTCGGTGCTGGACGATCCGAAATATCGCGAGCGCGCAGCGTCGCTGGCGGAGGACATTCGCAAGATCGATACCGCATCGGAGATCCGTCGCATTCTTCGGCAACAGATCTCGACCCCCTCGCAGGATCGCCCGCGCGCCAAGAAAGCCGCGCGGCGATAAGGCTGCCGTCCCGCCAGGAGTCGTCGGTCGGTCTTATCGGACTGCGCGCCGAGATCGGCTAGGGCTTGACCACGACTAGGACGACCACCGCTGTCATGGAGACGAGGATCAAGGGCAGCGTTGTCCAGGATTTTAGCGCCTTGTTCCTGACAAGGCGCCGGAGCTGGCCTGACTGGATTCCGTGCACGGCCGAGAGCAGAACGACAAAGGCGAGCTTGACTTGCAGCCACGTGTTGGAAAACCACCCGGCCGTGACCGCCAACGTCAAGCCGAAAGCCCAGACCAGCAGCATCGCCGGCGTGGTCAGCCAGCGTTCCGATTTGGCCAGAAAACCCGCGACAGGCTCGACCGATCCCGGATTCGCGCGCTCTGCCGCCAGCACGATCGAGGTGGTGATGGTGCCGGCTACGAAAAGGAAGGCACTGACGACATGCAGTGCCTTCAGCCATGGGTAAAGCGCAGCAAGGCTCACTGGACCGCACCGGTGCGCAAAGCTGCGGACTTTCGTGCGATAAGCCGCGCATTGGCAAAGCCAGCGAATGGGATGAACGCTGTCGCGAACAGCCGCACCGCCTCCGATCGGCTCCAGCCGCCTTCCGTGACCGCCTGGATCGCAGCCCAGCAATAGCCGAGAAACGCAAGGCCATGGACCGGCCCCATGACATGGACGGCGACGTTCCAGCCGGCGATATGCTTGAGTGGCACGGCGACTGCGACAAGCAGGACCAGCGTCGTCGCCTCGAGGACCGACAGGATCCCAAGCCACCGCAACTGCGTCGATTCGTAATCGTTGGACACGCGCACCTTCCCGCTTCAAGACCGGCGGCATGCATAGACAATGCGTCGCGCATTCGGTGAGTGGCCGAAATGACAACCTGCGATCATTTCCCGCCAAACCGCGCTTCGGCTATGTTCGCCGTGGTAGATGCTCGCTCCGAGGTGACCATGCATAAAGTTTCAGTTCTCGCGATGGACGGCTTCGTGCCGTTCGACCTGTCGGTCCCGTGCGAGGTGTTCGGGCGCGCGAGTGGCGTTGCCAGCTATAGTGTCCGCGTGTGCAGTGAGGCGACCGAAGTTCGGTCGAGGAATTTCACGCTGCAAACGGAGTGGGGCCTCGAGGAGCTCGTGTCGGCCGATACGGTCCTAGTGCCGGGAGTGGAGGATCCGACCGCTCCGGTCTCCCCGGCCGTGCTTGGGGCGCTTCGATCTGCCTGGGAGCGCGGAGCGAGACTGGCGTCGATCTGTTCGGGAGCCTTCGTTCTGGCGGCAACCGGCCTTCTGGATGGGCGGCGGGCCACGACGCACTGGATTTGCGCAGACGAGTTCGCACGGCGCTATCCCCGCATCCAGGTCGATCCAAACGTGCTGTTCGTTGACGAGGGGCGCCTGATCACCTCCGCCGGAGCCTCGGCCGGGGTGGACATGTGCCTGCATCTGCTACGCCGCGATCATGGCCAAGCCGTTGCGGCCGACGCCGCGCGGCTCGCCGTTGCGCCCCTGGTCAGGGACGGCGGCCAGTCCCAGTTCATCCGCCACGAACCGCCGAAATCGGCTGCCAGTCTGGCCTCGCTGCTTGACTGGATGAGCGCCAATCTCGACCGCACGCTCACGGTTCGGATGCTGGCCGATCAGGCGCGCATGAGTCCGAGGACGCTGGCGCGACGGTTCGAGGAACAGACCGGAACGACGCCACTGCAATGGCTGCTCAAGATGCGCATCCGCCGGGCGCAGGAACTGCTCGAAACCAGCGAGGCTTCGGTCGATCAGATTGCAAGCTCGGTCGGATTCGAATCCGCGGTTACCTTCCGATCGCGCTTCCGGAAAGTCGCCGGCATCAGCCCGACCGCCTACCGTCAACGCTTCGGTGCCCGGGAGCGCTGACCGCGATTTATTGTCCGACATATGTGCGGTGGTGGATTTGGCTTCGTGGATTTGGCTTCTCAGATGCCACTTGAGAAATATTGATAATTTACAATAGTTTATTGGGAATCCGAAGGAGCGAGGCATCGGTTTGGCTGGTCGCCAGTTGCAAGCTTGGCTGTCTTGGCGCTAATTTTGGTCCGACAATAATGGTCCCGCGCCGCCGGAGGCGGTAGGCGAGGGCTCCAACCTCGATATTTGGAATAGGGAGGCCGAGGCGCGCGTGATTGCTGATCCGTCGCTATCAGGAAATCCGGGACTATTGTCGGCCGCGGAAACCGCGCCGGCCGACTGGGATCGCCTTGCGCGCTATCTGGAAGCGCACGGCATGAGTGTCGATCTGGCGCAGCCGATCCGGCAGTTCGCCGGTGGCCTCGCCAATCGCAACTATCTCCTGATCGCCAACGGTGCCCCGACTGTCCTGCGCCGTCCGCCCGACGGCGACCTGCCACCGGGCGCCCATGACATGGCGCGCGAGCATCGCATCCTGTCGCGCCTTGCCGATGCGCTGCCCTTCATAGCAAGGGGGCTGCACTATTGCGGCGACCGCAGCGTCATCGGCGTTCCCTTCCAACTGATCGAGTATCGCGCAGGGCTCGTCATCCGCGGCGCGGATCTGTCGCCGCTGCAGGGGCGCGACGATGCACCCGGGATTCTCTCGGAGATGATGGTTGCAACATTGGCCGCGCTGCACCGGGTCGATGCGCGCGCGGTCGGACTTGAGGATCTCGGTCGCCCCGAGGGTTTCATCGCCCGCGCGATTGCCGGCTGGTCGAAACGTGGGGCGCTGGTTGCCGAGGATGGCGCGCTGCAAGGTCTATTGCAGGACATTTCGCAGTGGCTGTCCCGGCAGACATTCCGCGACCGGACACCGACGCTGCTGCACTGCGATTTCAAGCTCGACAATTTGATCCTAAATCCGCAGACGCTCTCGCCGGTCGCGCTGGTCGATTGGGACATGGGAACGCGGGGCGATCCGCTGTTCGATCTGGCGACGCTCTTGAGCTACTGGGCGCAGCCGGATGATCCGCCGGCGTTGCAGCGGCTGCAGCAGATGCCGACGGCTCAGCCCGGATTCTGGCGGCGTGCCGAGGTCGCGCGGCGCTATGCCGACCTGACCGGTCTGGATATCGACGACCTGCCGGCGATGCGCGTGCTCGCGCTGTTCAAGCTCGGGATCGTGTTCCTGCAATTGCACCGCCAATGGGTCAACGGCGCGGTGAGGGACAATCGCTATGCCGACTTCGCCCGCGTTGGCGAAGATATTCTTCTGGTCGCGCGCGATGCCACGACCGGAACTGAGCGAGGAAACTGACGATGCATCAACTCGACATGAACTTTTCGCTGCCGCCGCGCGTGTCCGAACTGGCCGATCGCGTGAAAGCCTTCGTCAAGGACACGGTGGTCCCGTTCGAAAAGGACAAGCGCTGGACGTCCCATGGACCGACCGATGAGCTGCGGCGCGAGCTCAATGCGCTCGCGCGCAAGGCCGGCGTATTCGCGCCGCATGCGCCGGCGGAATATGGTGGCCAGCATCTGTCGCATATCGGCCGCGCCGCCGTGTTCACCGCCGCCGGCTATTCCATGCTCGGTCCCGTCGCGCTGCATTGCGCCGCGCCCGACGAGGGCAACATCCATCTCCTTGATGTCGTGACGCGGCCCGATCAGCGCGAGCGCTATTTGAAGCCGCTCGCGACCGGAGAAGTCCGCTCCTGCTTCTGCATGACGGAGCCTGCTCCCGGCGCAGGCTCCGATCCTGGCCAGTTGCAGACGACGGCGCGGCGCGATGGCAATGACTGGGTCATCGACGGCGAGAAATGGCTGATCACCGGCGCCGAGGGCGCCGCCTTTGCGATCATCATGGCGAAGACGAGCGGCGGCGGAATGGAAGGGGCAGCCACCATGTTCCTCGCCGACATGTCCGATCCCGCCATCACGATCGAGCGCACGCTCGACACCATCGATTCCAGCTTTGTCGGCGGTCACGCGGTGGTCCGCTTCAACGGGCTGCGCGTGCCGGCCGATGCCGTGCTCGGCGAGATCGGACAGGGTTTTCGCCACGCCCAGGTTCGCCTCGCGCCGGCGCGGCTGACGCATTGCATGCGCTGGCTCGGCGCCGCGATCCGCGCCCAGGAGATCGCTACCGAATACGCGCGGCGTCGCACGGCGTTTGGCAAGCCGCTCGGCGAGCACGAGGGCGTCTCCTTCATGCTGGCCGACAACGCGATGGATATCCATCAGGCGCAACTGACGATCTGGCACACGGCGTGGATGCTCGACAAAGGCGAGCGGGCCTCGAGCGAAAGTTCGATGGCCAAGGTGATCTGCTCGGAAGCGATCGCGCGCGTCGCCGACCGTTCGCTGCAGATCCTCGGCGGGCTCGGCACCACGCGCGATACCGTGGTCGAGCGGTTCTATCGCGACGTCCGCGCCTTCCGCATCTATGACGGCCCGTCGGAAGTGCACCGCTGGGCGATCGGACGGCGGATCGTGACCCATGGCGGCCGATAGGCGGCGGTAAGAGCCGCAGCAAAACAAAACAACAAGCGCAAAACGCGCGAACACGGAGGAAATGATGCGCGATATCTGGTCACCGCCGAAGGAGCCTGCGGTCGAAAGCTATGAAAGCTTGTGCGCCAATTTCCGCTGGCAGGTGCCGGAGACCTTCAATTTCGGTGCCGATATCATCGACCGCCGCGCCCGCGAGCAGGATGGTCCGGCGCTGATCTGGGAGAACGCCGCCGGCGAGACCCGGCGCTACAGCTATTCCGATCTGTCGCGGCTCACGAACCGGCTCGCGAATGTTTTGCGGGCGAACGGCGTGGAGAAGGGCGACCGCGTCATCATCATGCTGCCGCGGCTGGCGGAATGGTTCGTCGCGCTAATTGCGGCGATGAAGATCGGCGCGGTGCCGATCCCGTGCATCGAGATGCTGACGGCGCGCGATATCGAATACCGCGTCGCCAATGCCGAGGCCAAGGCGGCGATCTGCCGTCCCGGGCAGACCGCCAAGTTCGCATCCGTGGAGACGCTGATCCCGGTCAGGATCGCGCTCGGCCAGACGTCGGGCTGGCTCGATTGGAACAGCGAAGTGGCGCGCGCCTCCGAGACGATCGAGCCGGCGATCGTCAGGGCCGAAGATCCCGCGATCATGTACTACACGTCAGGCTCGACCGGCCACCCGAAGGCCGTCGTCCATGCCGCGCGGGCGATCTATGCGTGGCGGGTGTCGGCGATCTACTGGCTCGACCTGCGTCCCGGCGAGGTGATCTGGTGCACGGCAGACACCGGCTGGAGCAAGGCGGGCACGAGCATCATCTTCGGACCGCTGAGCTGCGGCGCCTGTTCTTTCTTTTTCGACGGCCCGTTCGTGCCGAACGATCGGCTCGAACTCCTGCGCAAGCACCAGGTCACTGTCTACTGCGCGCCCGGCACGGAGCTGTCGCGGGTCGTTGGCGAAGTCCGCGCACGCGGTGATCTCGGCCGGCTGCGCCGCGTCGTCACCGCGGGCGAAGCCATGAACCCCGTCGTCGCCGAGCGCTGGGAGGCGGCGACCGGCATCCGCATCGATGAAGCCTATGGGCAGACCGAAGCCTTGATGGTCGCGCTGAACTATCCAACCGAGCCGGTCCGTTACGGTTCGATGGGGCGTCCGTCGCCGGGCTCTGATCTCGATGTGATCGACGCTGATGGCAACCGCTTGCCGCCGGGGCAGGAGGGCGATCTCGCGCTGAAGATGCCCAACCCGCAATTGATGCTCGGCTACTGGAAGGATGCGGAGCGCACCGCGGCCTGCTTTGTCGACGGTCCCGACGGGCGCTGGTTTCTGACCAGCGATCGCGCGGAGAAGGATGCCGACGGTTATCTCTGGTATCGCGGGCGCTCGGACGATGTGATCAATTCAGCAGGCTATCGCATCGGCCCGATCGAGGTCGAGAACGCGCTGGCCGAGCATCCGGCGGTGCAGATGTGCGCGGTGGTCGGCAGTCCCGACATCGAGCGCGGCGAGATCGTGAAGGCGTTCGTCGTGCTGCGGCAAGGCCATGCCCCGTCGCCGGAGCTGACGCGCGAATTGCAGGATCACGTCAAGTCGGTCACCGCGCCCTACAAATATCCGCGCGCGATCGCGTATATCGCGGAGCTTCCGATGACGATCACCGGCAAGATCCGTCGCCGCGAATTGCGCGACCGCGAGTTCGCGCGAGGCGTCGTCTGATGTCTGTAGCGGATCTCAGCAACAACGTCCAAGAGCGCAACGAGCCGGTCTACCGGTTCGTGGTGCGCAGCATCGAAGCCAAGATCATGTCGGGCGAGTGGGCCGTCGGCGACCGGGTGCCAGCGGAGACCGCGCTGGCCGCGGGCTTTGGTGTCCACCGCTCGACGGTCCGCGAAGCGATCCGGGTGCTGGAGCAGAACGGCCTCGTCCGCCGTCACGACGGCGGCAAGCTGCTCTATGTCTCCGTGCCCCGTGAGGCCGACATTTCCGAGAAGGTGACGGCGGCGATCGTGCTGCAGGAGATCAGCTTCTTCGAACTCTGGGAAAGCATGCGTTGTTTCGAGCCGGTGCTGGCCGAATGCGCCGCGACGCGGATCGACGACGATATGCTGGCCGCGCTCCGGGCCAATGTCGACAAGACCAAGACGGCGCTCGAGGACAAGCAGAGCCTCGTCGAACTCGATATCGAGTTTCACCAGATCATCGCGCGTGCCTCGCGCAACCGCGCCCTGCAGCTCAGCCGCGAGCCGATGAGCCAGCTATTCTATCCGGCTTTCCTGCGGGTGTTCTCCCGATTGAACGCGGGCGAGCGCCTGGTGTTCGCCCATGAGAAGATCCTGCGGGCGCTCAGCGATCGCAACCCCGCCGGGGCGCGGTCCTGGATGGACAAGCACATCGTCGATTTCCGCCGCGGCTACGAGCTTGCCAATTTCGATATCGACGCGCCGGTAGGCTGGTCGCAGCGACCCGCGTAGGTCGCGTCAATCTCAAAAGCGGAAGCGCAACCCGGCCGTAGTGGCGACGTTGCTATGCTCGAAGAAGCCGAACCCCAATCCGCCGTTGACCTGCGTGAACATCACGCCGACATAGGTATCCCATTTAGGCGCAAACCTCCAATCGACCGCGGTGGAAATTGCGTCGAACGTCCCGGCGCATTGCGGGTGTTCGCTAGAGGAGCAGAAGGCGGGGCCTCTGGCGGCAGTGCCGAAGAAGGAGTCCTGGATGTAGTGATAATAGGCGCCGATCACGTCCAGATCGTCGGTTATGGAGTATTTCGCGCCGGCCCACATGACCTGAAAGGTCTTGTTGCCGAGCCCGCCGACGCCGAACGCGGCATTGTTGATGTTCGTGTTGTTGAGGGCATCGCAGCCCTGACAAAGGAAGTTTCCTGCGATGTCGGTGAAGGCGACTTGCGGATTGCTCGGCGGCTCGTATCGGATGTATTCGTAACCGGCGTACAGCTTCAGCGACTTGGTCGTGTATCTCGCCACCAACATCGCGGCGGTGTTGTCGGAGATCGTCGCCGTCAGGGTCTGCGGCAGGAACGGGGGGATCGGCGCTCCAAACGCGTTGTTTGCGTTTGCTCCCGACGCCAGCGCGAGCGATACGGAATTCTTGACATGGCTGTAAATGGCGTCGACCGAGAGCACGTCATTGCCGCGGATCGGAATGTCGCCGCCGAGCTGGAATTGATAGGCGCCGGTGGAGGCATTGTTCTCGTCATAACCGCCGAACTGCCACAGCGCCGCTGCCCGGAAGTGGTTGAAGTTGTACCGGTACTTCACCGACGTCGAGTGTCTGCAGTTTTCGGTGTTGCCGCCGCCGCAGGTTATACCCTGGAAGCCGATCGCCGAGAATCCGTAGGAGGCGCCGAACGGATCGTAATCGAACACGGCATCCAGCGTCAGCGAGTTCTGCCGGAAGAGGGTCAGCGTGCCATAAGTGGGAGAACTGACGCCGACGTAGCCCTGACCGTTGTACCACTGGCCGGCGCGGCTTGAATCCGAGTAGGCGGTTTGCAGGTTTTGCGGGACGCCGGCGTTCGCGGCAATCGATCCGGGTCCATTCGAGAATCGCAGCGAGTAGGGGTCGAAGCCGGCATCGAGGTCAAAGACGAAAGAAAAGTCCTCGCCGATCGGCCTGGTTCCTTTGATGCCGATGGTCGAATTGCTCAACGCATTGGGCGCAAGGGTCCATGTCGCCAACCGGTTCTGTTTCTGGATCAGGTAGGAGGCTGCAACTGCAGATCGCGGATCAAACGACGCACCGTGGCTTTGCCAGCCGAAGCCGGTGTCGATGATGCCGAAGACCGTGATGCCTTCCCAGGTGAGCTGGCAATTGGTCGTGACGAAGTCCGATGGGTCGGTGCACGGACGCGGCGTCATGGCCGAAGCCGCCGGCGCCTTGGTCGGCGTGACGTCGGCCGCCCATGCCTCCGATGCGCCCGAGGCGCCGACAACCGCAAGAAGGAATGCCGCACAGATCCCGAGCTTTGCCATCAGAAAGCTCCCGGCGACCGGCCCCACGGCGCCTGGCCAAGCTTGGCTTGCCGGCCGATCGTGCAGCAAGCAACATTCAACAGGTTGTGCAGCGCCCAGCCAAAAAAGTTCGTTCCAGTAGCGGCCGGGCCACACAGCGCTACCAGCGGAGGCCCCCGTGGACCGGATCCCATCCTCCGCCATCACATTTTGGTGCAACGCGGCGATCCAGCCATCGACAGAGCATCGATCTGCCGTTGCTATACGTTCGTACCGTTGGCTTTCCCGATCCGGATGCTATTGATCCGGATCAAACGGGACAAAGGCGCGAAACGTGAGTCTTGCAGGGATAACAATGGCCCGGTTCGCCGGTGCCGTCGCATTGGGGACCGCCATGTTCGGCGCGCTGGCCGCCGCCGAGGCCCAGCAGGCCGCCGGACCCCCGGCTGTGGGTATCATCGAGGCGGTCAAGCGGCCCGTCACCCAATCCAACGAGTTCCTGGGACGGATCGAGGCCACCAATCGCGTCAATGTGGTCGCCCGCGTCACCGCCTTCCTGGAAAAGCGGAACTTCGTCGAAGGCGCCGAGGTCAAGACCGGCGATATGCTCTACGAGCTCGAGCGCGGCCCGTTCGAGGCCGACCTTGAGTCCAAGAAGGCGCAGGTCGCGCAATTGCAGGCGACCCTCGTCAACGCCAAGCTGACGACCGGCCGCGCCAAGGCCTTGCTCGGCGGCCCGGCCGGCCAGCAGTCCACCTATGATGCCGCGCTCGCGAACGAGCAGAGTCTGGAAGCGCAGGTGCAGGCCGCCCAGGCGCAAGTCGACCTCTCAAAGATCAATCTGGACTACACCCAGATCCGCTCGCCGATCGACGGCAAGATCGGCCGCACGGCGGTGACCGAGGGCAACGTCGTGAGCCCGAGCTCGGGGGTGCTCACCACGATCGTGAGCCAGGACCCGATGTACGTCACCTTCCCGGTCTCGGTGCGCGAAGCCCTCACGCTGCGCGACCGCTACGCGACGCTGGGCGGGTTCAGGGCGGTCGTGATCAGGGTCCGTCTGCCCGACGGCAAGCTCTATGACCAGGTCGGCCAGCTCAACTTCGTCAACAACACGATCGCGCAGAATACCGACACGATCACGCTGCGCGGCATTATCCCCAATCCTGTGCTGCCCCATCTGTCGTCAGCAGACGACGTCACCGTGCGCCAGCTCACCGACAATGAGTTCGTCACCGTCCTGCTCGAGGGCGTGCAGCCGGTCGATGTGGTGGCGATCCCGCGCTCGGCCGTGCTGTCGGATCAGCAGGGCGACTATGTCTTCGTGCTCGGGGCCGACAACAAGGCGGAGCAGCGCCGGATCGTCCTCGGACAGTCGACCGCGACCATCGCTGCGGTGACGAGTGGGCTTTCGGTCGGAGAGAAGGTGATCGCTGAAGGAATGCAGCGGGTGCGGCCCGGCCAGCCCGTGGCGCCGGGACCGGCGAGCGCGCTGATCCAGTCGAGCCTGAAGGAAACGGCGGAAAACACCGGATCGAGCCAAAGCAGCGGTGCGATCGGTCCGAAGCCTGCGGGCACCAGCCCATGATTTCCGCCGTCTTCGTCGATCGTCCACGGCTTGCCATCGTCATCGCGCTGGTCATCACCATCGCAGGCGCGCTGGCGCTGCTGCAAATCCCGGTGGCGCAGTTTCCGGACATCGTGCCGCCGCAGGTCACCGTCACCGCCAATTTCCCCGGCGCTTCCGCCGAGGTGGTGGAATCGAGCGTTGCGCAGCCGCTCGAGGCCCAGGTCGTCGGCGTCGACAAGATGCTCTACATGAAGTCGACCAGCGGCAATGACGGCAGCTACACGCTGACCGTCTCGTTCGCGCTCGGCACCAATCCTGACATCAACACCGTCAACGTCAACAACCGCGTCCAGAGCGCGCTCGCGCAACTGCCGACCGAGGTGCAGGCGCAAGGCCTGGTCGTGCAGAAGAAATCCTCGGCGGTGCTGCAGTTCATCGTGCTGTACAGCAAGAGCGGCCAGCAGGATCCGCTGTTCATCACCAACTACGCGATCATCAACGTGCTCGATGCGATCTCGCGCACGCCGGGCGTCGGCCAGGCCTCGCTGTTCGCGAAGCTGAACTACTCGATGCGGATCTGGTTCGACACGCAGCGGCTCACCAGCCTCAATCTGGCGCCGTCGGATGTGATCGCGGCGATCCGTGCGCAGAGCGTGCAGGCGCCGGTCGGCCGCATCGGCGCCCGTCCGATCGCCGAGGACCAGCAGTTCCAGTTCAACGTGCAGACGCAAGGGCGGCTCACGACGTCGGCCCAGTTCGGCAATATCGTGCTGCGCGCCAATCCGGACGGCTCGGTGCTCCGGATCAGCGACGTCGCCCGGGTCGAGATCGGCGCCCAGAACATGGACAGCGAGTCCCGGATCGACGGCCAGCCCGGCGTGCCGATCGGCATCTATCTTGCGCCGGGGGCCAATGCGGTGACCACCGCCGCGGCGGTGCAGTCCACGCTCACCAGATTGTCGGAACGGTTTCCTCCTGGCCTGACCTATCTGGTGCAGTACGACTCCACGACCTTCGTCTCCGATACCATCAAGGAAGTGCTGAAGACGCTGGGCGAAGCCTTCGTGCTGGTCGTGATCGTCGTGTTCCTGTTCCTCGGCAACCTGCGCGCCACGGTGATCCCGGCGGTCGCGGTGCCGGTCAGCCTGATCGGCACCTTCGCGGTTCTCCTGATCCTCGGCTATTCCGCCAACACCGTGTCGCTGCTTGCGATGGTGCTTGCCATCGGCATCGTGGTCGACGACGCCATCGTCGTGGTCGAGAATGTCGAACGCGTGATGGAGAGCGAGCCCGAGCTGTCGCCGGCGGAGGCCACCAAAAAGGCGATGGCGCAGATCACCGCGCCGATCATCGCGATTTCGCTGGTGCTGTTGTCGGTGTTCGTGCCGATTGCGTTCATCCCCGGCATCTCCGGAACCCTGTTCCGCCAGTTTGCGGTGACGATCAGCGCGGCGATGGTGATCTCGGCGCTGAACGCGCTGATGCTGTCGCCGGCGCTCTGTGCCGTGTTCCTGCGGCATACCGGGCCGCGCCGCGGCATCATGGGGCGCGTGCTCGGCGGCATCGACTGGGTCCGCGACCGCTATGCCGGCATGGTGCGCCGGCTGCTGCGGGTGGCGATATTGTCGCTGGTCGCGGTGCTGGTGTTTGCCGGCGGCGTTCTCGGCGTGTCGCGAATAACGCCGACGGGCTTCCTGCCCGAGGAGGATCAGGGCGCCTTCTTCATCTCGGTGCAATTGCCTGACGGTGCGTCGGTGTCGCGCACCAGCCAGGTGACCAAGCAGGTCGAGGCGCTCTTGAAGAACATGCCGCAGGTCGAGCACGTGCTCTCGATCATCGGCTTCTCGCTGCTCGACGGCGCGAGCGAGCCGAACTCGGCCTTCATGGTGGCGCGCATGAAGCCGTTCGCCGATCGGCGGGCGGCCGCGGATTCGGTGCAGGCGACGATCCGGCGAATGTTTGGCGAGGGCGCGCAGATACGGCAGGCCAATATCCTGCCGTTCAACCTGCCGCCGATCATCGGGCTTTCGACCTCCGGCGGCTTCGAATATCAGCTCGATGCGCTGGAGGGGCAGGATCCGGCCGCGCTCGGCAGCACAATGACCGGCCTGATCAATGCGGCCAACCGCGATCCGCGGCTGGCGCGCGTATTCTCGACCTTCACCGCGACCAATCCATCGATCTATCTCGACATCGACCGGGCCAAGGCGCAGGCGCTCGGGCTGAACATGGCCGACGTGTTCACCGCGCTGCAGGCGACGCTGGGCGGCATCTACGTCAACAACTTCAACCTGTTCGGCCGCACCTGGCAGGTCAATGTGGAGGGCGAGGCCGCCAACCGCGGCGACATCTCCGACATCTGGCAGATCTATGTCCGCAACAGCGGCGGCGAGATGGTGCCGATGCGCTCCATCGCGAGCTTGAGGATCGTCACCGGACCGCAGGTCATCACCCGCTACAACAACTACCGTTCGGTCACCATCAACGGCAGCCGGCGCCGGGCGTCTCGTCGGGCACCGCGATCGCCGCAATGGAGGAGATTTCGCGGGCGACGCTGCCGGCCGGCTATTCCTACGAATGGACCGGCACCGCCTATCAGGAGCAGGCGGCCTCGGGGCAGACCGGCATCATCCTCGCGCTCGCGGTGCTGTTCGCCTATCTGTTCCTGGTTGCGCTCTACGAGAGCTGGACCATTCCGATCCCGGTCCTGTTGTCGGTCACGGTCGGCGTGCTCGGTTCGTACACGGCGATCAAGGTCGCGGGCTTGAACCTCGACCTCTACGGCCAGATCGGCCTCGTGGTGCTGATCGCGCTCGCCGCCAAGAACGGCATCTTGATCGTCGAGTTTGCCAAGGAGCAGCGCGAGGGCGGATTGCCGATTGCGCAAGCCGCGGAGCTCGGTGCCCAGATGCGGTTCCGCGCCGTGATGATGACCTCGATCGCCTTCATTCTCGGCCTTGTGCCGCTGGTGGTCGCGACCGGCGCCGCCGAGATCAGCCGCAGGGCGGTCGGCACAGCGGTGTTCGGCGGCATGCTCGCCGCAAGCTCGATCGGCATTTTCCTGGTGCCGATGCTCTACGTCACCTTCCAGCGCTGGCGCGAAGAGGCGAAACGCCGTTTCGGCAAACCGGCCGAAACACCGCACGCGCCGCCCGCGGAGTAGAATGGTGGGTGAACTAGAGCATGATCCGGAAAAGTGGAGACCGGTTTTCCCCGCGACAAACGCGAAGCGTTTGCGCGGAGATCATGCTCAAACAAAGAAATAGAGCGGGATGACGATTCGAAAAGTCATCTCGCTCTAGCCGAATCCCGATATCCCGCCGCGCAAATTCCGGAGCGCCCCTGATGGTCAATGTCCGACGTTCACTCACGCAGATTTTTCTGTTCCCCGCGATCATCGCGGTGATCGTCGCCTTCGGCTTGGTGTCTGCCTTGCTCGGCGACGGCATCTGGGACACGACCTCATGGATCGCGCTCGCAGTCCCGCTCGCCGTCACCGCGTTCTTCGCCTGCAAGAAGCGCCCCGCAGATTTGTAGGGGCGGATCCAGCGGCGATGCACCGGCCGAATTGAGGTCCGGCGGTGCGCCGCCGCTGGATCTGCCGCTCGAGATGCGTGGGCGATGGTAGCCGGCGCGAAGCTCTGCTGGTCAAGCGGGCTCCGCGCCGGTGCAGTCGTTCCATTGAAGCCTGCTATACCGCGACGCTTTCCTGCTCGGGCGTCTTTGCGGGCTTGACGACCGTCGTCGGGGTTCTGAGCCATGCCTCTTCGGTAACGGCGATCATGGAAGGCTGGTCGATGATACCGATCGAGTCCCACGTGAACATCGCATAGCCGAGCTTCGTACCGTCGACTCCGGCCGGCACGGTGACCTGAAGCTGCTGTGCGAGCCAGTTGAGCGAGCCGTATCCGCAAAGGCTGACGCAGTGGTCCTCGTTGGTGTCCTTGTTGAATCCAAGGCCAAACCATCCGGTCTTCCCGTTCGTGGAGTTCCATGCGGTCTGGAGTTGGGTTGCGGCAACGCCAATCTTGACCGGACCTTCCGCAATTGCGCTGTTTAACGTGGAGGGATTCGTCCAGTCGACCGAATAGATCTGGCCGTCATCGTAGATGTGCCGGCTCTGATGGAAGCCGTTTTCCTGCATCCAAACCATCACCTGATGCAGATAGGCTCCCTCCAGCACCCCATGTTTCGTCGCCCATCTTATCACTTCGTTGTCCGAAATGAAGATTTCCGGATTGTGACACGCCTTCGCAAACGCTTCTTCGGCAGTGACGCAATCACCATGATCGAAATTGCCCCAAGAGGACAGCCTGTGAGGGATCGTGATGAAATGGGGAGGTGCCGCTGCAAGGCCGACTACACTATGCGGGGTGGCGGCCGCCAAGACGCTCCTCGGCGTGGGAGTCGCTCCGCGTTTGGGATATCTACCTTGTCCACTTCCTCCAAGCTGAATTGCCATGGTATGTCTCCGTTTGCTGAAATGAACTTCGATTATTTCCGCTTAGGCTCCATTGCTTCGTCCTTCGTTCCACGCTGAGCATCGTCATGCTGCTGCTGATCCGGCGAAGAGTCTGTCTCCTCGCCTTTCTGATCGTCGGCTGCGTCGGGTGCGTCAGGGTTGTACTTTGGTGCTTTGTCGCGCACCTCTTTCGGCGCAGGGAAAGCACCCCGCTTCGGAGTGGGAGGTTTGCTGTTCATATTTTACCCCTTTGTTGGGGAAGCCCTCCGGCGACCGTCGCATCCCATTTTACCAATGGTTAATGCGCTACGATCAAAACATGATCGTGCTGGTTGCATTGTGAGCTCGTTCACAGCCACAACGTTTTTATTGGATGCGACGCTTTCCGCAGTTTTGTCGATGCGGACGTCTCGACATTGTTCACGTCCCGGCTCCATTAACCCGGAGCGGGCCCGACAACGTCCATGTGAACGCGAGCACGACGATTGACAGCGCGCCTATGAGCCGGCGCCCGAGCCGTCAACGCGCTGCGTTGTAGACATCACGCAGGATTTTCGTCTCAAGCTCCAGATCCTCGAGTCGATCCTTGACGACATCGCCGATGCTGACGATGCCGGCTAGCTTGCCGCCGCGTAGTACCGGCATGTGGCGCACGCGGTGGTGCGTCATCAGTTTCATCACGCGATTGACACTCTCGTCCGGAGACACGGTGGCCACACCGCATTGCATGATTTCCTTCACCAGCATCGACCCGGCCGTCTGGCCATAGCGAGAAAATGCATGAACGATTTCACGTTCGGAAATCAGACCGAGAACCGAGTTCTCACTCGTCACCACGAGAGCGCCAATATTCTTTGCGCGGAGCCAGTCTGCCGCCCTCTTGATGCTGGCGTCCGGAGCTATTGTTGTGACATCGGTGCCCTTCCGCCTCAGAATGTTTTCGATGGTCATAGTTTCCTCCCATCGTGTGGCCTAGCCGCCTATTCCATCCCGCCCCCACAACTGGGGCCACGTACCATGGCATCCATTCTCCTCGATTAGGAGCATCAGCGTATCATATTGGCAGGAAGCAGTCAGCGAGTATCGGGGCCGCGGTGTAACGGCGGCAGAGGCCGTCGGTTGGTTTGAAGTGGTCGTTTTTGTGCTCTCAACCCCATCCGACGATCATCTTGAGCGCGCCTTCGAGGAATAGCTGGGAGCGAAGGTGACCGTAGGTCCGGTCCCATCGTCCGGACCTGAGATCGTCGCATCCAATGGAACAATCGATCAGCCGGTCTTGTGCGAGACGTTCTTGACCACCGTGTAGCACTGCAGGCCCTCGGTGCCGCCCTCGCGCCCATAGCCGCTCTCCTTGACGCCGCCGAAAGGCGTTTCGGCGACCGAGGCCACGAAGTGGTTGATCGAGAGGTTTCCGGCCTCGACGCCCTCGGCGAGACGATCGGCATTCTCAGCCGAACGGGTGAACGCATAGGCCGCGAGACCAAAGGGGAGGGAATTGGCTTTCTCGATGGCTTCGTCGAGCGTCTTGACGGGGTTGACAAGCGCGAGCGGACCGAACGGCTCTTCGTTCATGGCACGGGCATCGTCGGGCACATCGGCGAGCACCGTGAGCGGGAAATAGTAACCGCGATCGCCGCGCCGATGTCCGCCCGCAAGCACGCGCGCGCCCCTGGCCTTGGCGTCGGCAACCAGCGTTTCCATGGCATCGATCCGCCGCGAGTTTGCCAGCGGGCCCATCTGGCTCGACGGATCCAATCCATTGCCGACCTTCAGCGCGCTCGCCTTCTCGGCAAAGACATTGGCAAATCGATCGTAGATCGATTCCTGGACGAAGAAGCGCGTCGGCGCGACGCAGACCTGTCCCGCATTCCGTGACTTGCCGACCACCGACGCGGCCGCCGTTGCGACCGGATCGACGTCGTCGCAGACGATCACAGGGCCGTGGCCGCCAAGCTCGATGATCGCCGGCTTCATGTGAGTGCCTGCCATCGCGGCCAGATATTTGCCGACCGGGATCGAGCCTGTGAACGTCACCAGCCGGATGCGCGATTGCGGGATCAGATATTCTGATATCTCCGCCGGATTGCCGAAGACGAGGTTCAGCACGCCGGCAGGCAGGCCCGCATCATGAAAGGCGCGCACGAGCTGGACGGCGCCGGCGGGCGTCTCCTCGGACGCCTTGAGGATGATCGAGCATCCCGAAGACAGTGCGCCGGCGACTTTGCGCGCCGGCGAACTCATCGGAAAATTCCAGGGCGAGAACGCTGCCACCGGACCGATCGGCTGCCGCAGCACCGTGTGCCGCATTCCGGGCTCGCTTGGGATCACGCGGCCGTAGAGCCGCTGTCCTTCCGTTGCATCCCACTCGATGATCTCGCAACCCCGCAGGATTTCCAGCCTGGCTTGCTCGATCGGCTTTCCCTGCTCGAGCGTCATCGCAACCGCCATCTCATCGACACGATCGCGAATGAGTGCGGCCGCCTTCAGGATGATCTGCGCACGCTTGAGCGGCGCCGTCTTGCGCCAGATCGCAAATCCTCTTTCGGCGGCATCGAGCGCGTCGTCGAGGTCGGTTCGCGTTGCCGTGGGCACCGTGCCGAGCGTGGTTTCGTCGGCGGGATTGATGATGGGCTGCCCGCTGGCGTGCTTCCAGCGGCCGTCGATATAGAGCTGGATTTCAGGATAATTTGCCATGGTCATTCCTTTGTTGTTCTTGGTGGCAAGGAGCGCGGGCGCCGCGCTTTACGCGTGCGCGCCGGATTGAAGCGCGGTGCCGGCTAGCGGGATGCCGTGAAGCCATTCGGTAAAGACCTGCTCGGCTTGCGCGGCGACGGTCTTCGAAAGCTTCAGCGTTGTTGCCCTGAGGTCAGAGATCGATATCTTCGCCGCCGACAATTCGGCCGCGTGGCCGACATACCACTCTTCCAACTGGCGCGGATCGGCCTCGAGATGGAACTGGAGCGCGAGCGCGTTCTGCCGATAGGCGAAGGCCTGGTTCTCGTAATTGGCGTTTGAAGCGAGCCTTAAGGCTTGCTGCGGAAGATCGAAAGTGTCGCCGTGCCAGTGCAGCACGGTCGGATCTTTCCCGAGGCGGCGCAGGCAGGACGAGGCGCCTTCCGGCGTGAGATCGATCGTTCCCCAGCCGATCTCCTTGGCAGGGCCGGCGAACACGCGGCTGCCGAGCGCGCGTGCCATGAGCTGGGCACCGAGGCAGATCCCAAGCGTCGGCAGGTCCTGTTGCAGCCGGTGCTCAAGCAGCGCAATTTCGGCATTCAGGAACGGGTAGTTGTCGGCCTCGTAAACCCCGATCGGCCCGCCCAGCACGATCAAAAGCTCGGCATTCCTGATCGATCGATCGGAGAGGTCGTCGACCGCAGCGTCGCAGAACGACACGCTCCAGCCTTCGCGCTCCATGATCGGGGCAAGGAGCCCCAAATCCTCGAAAGCCACATGGCGTATGGCGATGGCTGAACGGCGCTGTCGAAACATCCGGAAATCCGAGCATTCGTTATATCTTAACAAATATAACGTATCTCTGCCAAAGGTGTCTAGCGACGGCGGCAGCTTAGCGATCGGAGTGCATCCGTTCCAGGAAATCCTTCACGCCGCTGACCTTGCCGGTTTCGGAGGCGACGTAGCCGGGAAGGGCGTCGATGGCTTTATGGAAGTCGCCGCTCTTCATGATCTCGAGCACGCGCCGCATCGGCTCGGTCTCGAGGAACGCCTTCTTGCAGACGAAGAAATAATCTTCCGTGAGCAGCCGGATGAAATCGAGCCCGAATTGGCGGGCGGCCGCTTCGACGCCGAAGCTCGCATCCGCCATGCCGCTGGCGACATAGGCAGCAACGGCGGCATGGGTGAATTCCATCTGCTGCGCGCCGTTGATCTTGCTCTCGGGAATCCGGTGCAGCGCCAAGAGCTGATCGAAAAGCTGCCGGGTGCCTGAATCGTGATCGCGGTTGACGAAGCGCGCCTTGCGATCGACCAGATCCTTCAGTGAGCTGATCTTCAGCGGATTGCCGCGCTTGACCATGAGGCCCATTTCGCGTGTGACGAAACTGATCACGCGGTCCTCGCGCGGATCGAGCCAGTCGCGGCACGCCTGGATGCCTTGCGCGCGCAATTCGCCGCGCGGCAGATGCACGCCGGAGAGGTCGCAGGCGCCCTGCGCCAGCGACACTAGCGAGTTCTGGTTGCTGACATAGCGGAGGTCGACGCCCATGCCGGGCTCGCGGTCGAGGAATTCGCGCAGCTTGGAGACGGCAAAGCCGTGGCTGGCATGAACGCGGATCACCGATGGACGCTGGTGCAGGAACGGTTTGATCTCCGTGACCAGTTCCTGCGCGAGGTTTTCGAGCTGCGGGCCGAGGCGAGCCTGCATGCGCTCGCCGGCCCAGACCAGCTTCTCGCCGAACGGCGTCAGCCGCGAGCCCTTGCCGCGCTGGGTCTCCACCAGCGGCACGCCGAAGAACTCCGACCATTGGTCGATCAGGTTCCAGACGTGGCGATAGGAGAGATGCGCATCGATGGCTGCGCTCGAGATTTTCCCGGTTTTGCGGATCTCGTTGAGGATGCCGAGGATCACCACAGCCGTCTGCGGGCTGCCTTCGCGGTGAAATCGCCAGATGGTTTCGATCTCGATGTGCAGCATCGACCTATCTTCTCAATATGAAGTGAAATTCATATTATCGTCAGCCATAGGCAGAAAATATCATATTTACTGCGGGATATCTCCTCTTAGGTTTGGTATACCAGACAGGAGGAAATATGATGTCAATTGCATATGACGATGCGCGGGAGGCCTTCGGCCGTTCCGCTGCCAGGGACGAGCTGCTGCTGATCGACGGCGCCCGCGTCCCGGCCATCTCCGGACGCACATTCAAGTCCCTCAATCCCGCGACCGAGGAAGTGATCGCGACGATCGCGGAAGGCGGTGCCGCCGACGTCGACCGCGCTGTTGCCGCCGCGCGCCGTGCCTTTGAGGGACCATGGCGGACCATGCGCGCCGCCGAACGCGGCCACATCCTCTTGAAATGGGCCGAGCTCTTGAAGCAGCATGCCGACGAGATCATCGAGCTCGAGAGCCTCGATGCCGGCAAGCCGATCGCGGCGGTGCTGCGGCAGGATTTTCCGGCGGCGATCGATACGCTGACCTATTACGCCGGATGGGCCGACAAGATCGGCGGCGACGTGGTGAGCACCCGCGACGATGCGCTGACCTACACGGTCCGCGAGCCGGTTGGCGTGGTCGCGGCGATCGTGCCCTGGAATTTTCCGCTGATGATCGGCATGTGGAAGCTCGCGCCGGCGCTGGCGTGCGGCTGCACAATCGTCATGAAGCCGGCCGAGCTGACCTCGCTATCGGCGCTGCGGATCGGCGAGCTCGCGCTCGAAGCCGGCCTGCCGCGCGGCGTGCTCAACATCGTCACCGGGCCGGGCCGCATCGCCGGCGAGGCGCTGGTCAATCACCCTGACGTCGACAAGGTCACGTTCACCGGCTCGCCCGGTGTGGGGCGCGGAATCATGCGCGGCGCCGCCGGCAATTTCAAACGCGTGTCGCTGGAGCTCGGCGGCAAGTCGGCCAACGTCATCTTCGAGGACGCGAATCTCGATGCCGCCGCGAAGGCTGCGGCCGCCGGCATCTTCTTCAACGCCGGACAGGTCTGCTCGGCCGGCTCGCGCGTGCTGGTGCAGGAGAGCGTCTATGACGAGGTGGTCGAGCGCTTGGCCGCACGCGCAAGCGCATTGCGCATCGGCGATCCCCAGGACCGCGCCACGACGCTCGGACCGGTGATTTCCGAGAAGCAGATGAAGACCATTCTCGATTACGTCGACATCGGCAAGCAGGAAGGCGCGCTGCTGGTGACCGGTGGCGAGCATGTCGGCGATCGCGGCTATTTCATCAGCCCGGCCGTGTTCGCCAATGTGAAGCACGAGATGCGGATCTCGCAGGAGGAGATTTTCGGTCCCGTCGTCAGCGTGATCAAGTTCAAGGACGAGGCGGATGCGCTGAGGATCGCCAACGGCACCGCCTACAGCCTTGCCGCCGGCGTCTGGAGCAGCGACATGGGCCGCGTGCAGCGCTTTGCCAAGCGCGCGCGGGCCGGCACGGTGTGGATCAACACCTATGGCTACACGGATGTGCGGCTGCCCTGGGGCGGCGAGCGCGATTCCGGCCTCGGCCGCGAGCACGGCACCGCCGCGATCGACAATTTCACCGAGCCCAAGGCGGTCTGGATGAACCTCAACGTCTGAAGGCGTGCGCGATTCCGCCGTGATATGATGTGCGTGCCACAAACTCCGCTGTCGTCCCGGGCTTGACCCGGGACCCATAACCACAGGCGGTTGTGGTTACGCTCCGCTGGGCCGGCATCGTTTGCGACAACAGGCATTTGGGGTTATGGGTCCCGGGTCAAGCCCGGGACGACAGGGTGTATTGCCGCGACATCGCCTCACCAATCGTCTAGGGTTGGTTTCCCCGACGAGCGAGGCGATCATGCGCACGAAAAAATTTGGCCACCATGGCCCCGACGTCTCCGTGATCGGGCAGGGCACCTGGTATCTCGACCGCGGCGATCGCAAGGCGGCGGTCGCGGCGCTACGCCGTGGCATCGAGCTCGGCATGACCCACATCGACACCGCGGAAATGTATGGCGATGCCGAACTGGTGATCGCGGATGCGATCGAAGGCCGGCGCGACGAACTGTTCCTGGTTTCAAAAGTGCTGCCCAGCAACGCCTCGCGCCGCGGCACCATCACCGCCTGCGAGCGCTCGCTGAAGCGGCTGAAGACCGACCACCTCGACTGCTATCTCCTGCACTGGCGCGGATCCTATCCGCTGGAAGACACTGTCGCCGCGTTCGAGGAACTGGTCGCCTCCGGAAAAATACGGTCCTGGGGCGTCAGCAATTTCGACGCCGATGATCTGGGCGAGATCCTCGAAGTTTCTGATAAGGGCAGGATCGCCTGCAACCAGGTGCTCTATCACTTGCAGGAGCGCGCGATCGAGCACGCGGTGATCCCCTGGTGCGAGAAGCATGGCGTCGCCGTCGTCGCCTACTCGCCGTTCGGCCACAATGATTTTCCCTCGCCGCGGAGCAAAGGCGGCGACGTGCTGCAGAAGATCGCCGAGGCGCACAACGCCACGCCGCGACAGGTCGCGCTGGCTTTCCTCACGCGCGCGGCTTCCGTGTTTGCGATCCCCAAAGCATCGAGCGCGGAGCACGCCGCCGAGAACGCGGCGGCCGGCGACCCCGTGCTCAGTGCCAGCGAGATCGAAGCTTTGGACAGGGCTTTTCCGCGTGGCGCCAAGCCACGAAGCCTGCCGATGCTTTAGTCATAGCGAACACGATTCTTAACAAAGTGTTGCAACCGCGTGGCGTGCTGCCGCGCACATTCGCGCATATCGGCGTCCTGTTTTCGGACCTTGTCGCGCGCCGCCATTTGGCGTTTTTTAGAGGCTCGCAGATTCGCTTATTTGTGCCTCCGAGATTGCCGTGACACCGCCCCCCGCCGCAGCCGCCAGGCTGGACAGCGCACCATTGCCATTGCCTGTAAAGAAATCTTCGCCTGCGAAGAAATCCGTCTCCCGCAAAGCTCCCGCGCGCGCCGACCGGCCGTTCAAAGGCATCGCGCTGATCCTGCTGTCGACGATTTTCCTCGGCACGTCCGACGTCACCTCGAAATATCTGTCGGCGACGCTGCCCTCGATCGAGATCACGTGGATCCGCTTCTTGGTGTTCGCGCTGATCATGTCGCCGGCGATGCTGCCGGGCTCGCCGCTGTTTGCGCTGCGAACCGGCCGGGTCGGCTTGCAGTTCCTCCGCGGCGCGACGCTGCTCGGCTCGTCGCTGTTCTTCATCTCCGGCTTAGGCTTCCTTCCGATCGCGGAAGCCTCCGCCACCGGCTTCGTGTCGCCGCTGTTCGTCACGGCGCTGTCGATCGTTTTCCTGGGCGAGAAGGTCGGCCTGCGGCGCTGGATCGCGACGGCGCTCGGCCTCATCGGCGTCCTCATCATCCTGCGTCCCGGCACCAGCGCGTTCCACGCCGCCGCCTTCTTCCCGCTGCTGTCGGCGTTCTGCTGGGCCTCGACCTTGATCATGACGCGCATGATCAGCGGCCGCGATGCAGCCATCACCACCATGACCTATTCCGCGATCACGGGCTTCGCGATCATGACCGTCATGGTGCCGTTCGCCTGGGTCACGCCCACTTGGCACGACATTCTTCTCGGCATCCTGGTCGGTGTGGCCTCGACCGCCGGCCAGTGGATCGTGGTGCTGGCTTTCCGCTATGCCGATGCCTCGGTGCTGGCGCCGTTCTCCTACACGCAATTGCTCTGGGTCAGTCTGCTCGGCTACTTCATCTTCGGCGAGGTGCCTGGTGTCTGGACTATCACCGGCGCTGCCTTCATCGTCGCGTCCGGCCTTTACACCGCCCACCGCGAGCGAATCCGTCGCTCGCAGCTCCTGACCGTGCCCGGCGAGCCCTCGCCGAACGCCTGATTCCGTGCGCGGAGTGAGACGTATCGCCGCGCAATCGTTGCGACAGCGCCACAGTGGCGCCGCGAAAGCTGAGCGATCAGCCGCCTTCCGCCGGATTTTTGCCACCCGCCGGGAAACCGCATGCTACCTGAGTTCCAGGGACGCGCCGCGAGGTGCGGGGGAATGAGGGGGCGTTGGCGTGTGGTTTCGGTTGCCTGCTGGTCTCGGCGCGCACACGGCCGCCGTGGCGGCGATCCTGGCTAGCCTGTGTCTGTCGACCGTAGCGGCGCATGCGCAATGCGTGCCCGATCCGGCAACGAGCGGGGCGACTGTCACCTGCAGCGGCCTCGTCCCCAGCGGTTTTGAAGCCGGCGCCGGCGTCAACAGTCTCACGGTCAACGTGCAGTCGGGAGCGACCGTTGGCGACAACGGCATAGCGGCGATCGGCCTCAACGACTCCAATACCGTCATCAATAACGGTACGCTTTCCGCTGCACCAGGAAGCACCGGCATCTTCGCGGGCCAGAACAACACGATCACCAACGCCGCGACCGGCTCCATCACGGTCGGCAACTTCGGCAACGGTATCTTCGTCGCAGGCAACAGCACGGTGACCAACGCCGGCACGATCACGACAGGCTTCACCTCTTCGCCCACGGCCGGCATCTTCGCGATCAACGACAACAACACCATCACCAACACTGCGGGCGCCAGCATTACGGTCGGCCACGACGCCGCGGGCATTGCTGTGCAGGGCAACAACGCGGTGATCAGCAACGCCGGCTCGATCACATCAGACGATTTCGGCATGGCTATCATCGCAGCCGGCGACAACACGAAGATCACCAACAGCGGCACGATCAACGTCGGCATGTTGGGCTATGGCATTATCTCGTTCCCGCTCTCCCTCGGCGCGTCCGGCACCATCACCAACACAGGCAGCATCGTCGGCGGCGACAGCACCACAGGCATCTTCGCGGTCGGCGATTCCCTCACCGTCACAAACGCGGGCACGATCACCGTCGGAAACAACGCGCCGGCCGCCGGCATCGAAGTCTCGACTGCCGGGTCTGCCGGCAGCAATCAGGTCGTCAACACCGGGACCATCAATGTCGGTAGCGACGCCGTCGGCATCGTGGTCAACGGTGGCGGCTCCGTCTTCAATTCGGGCACCATCAACGCCGCCACCGGTTTCGCTGCGATCGAGTTCTGCGGCTGCGGTTTCGGCACCCCCAATGTGCTGACGCTCGGCCCGGGCAGCGTCATCCACGGCCTGGTGTTCGGCAACGGCGGCGACACCTTCCAGCTCGGCGGCACCGGTACCGGCACGTTCGACCTCAGCCTGATCGGACCGGGAAATCAGTATGATGGCTTCTCGACCTTCAACAAGGTCGACAGCTCGAAATGGACCGTGACTGGCACCGGCGCGCAGGACTGGAATGTGCTCGGCGGCACGCTCGCAGTCGATGGCGTCATCAACGGCAGCGTGGCGGTCAGCGCCGGCGGCGTGCTCTCGGGCGTCGGCACGGTCGGCAACACCGCGATCGCGAGCGGCGGCGCGTTCATGCCGGGCAATGCGGTGCCGGGTGCTTCCACCACCGTTGCCGGCAATCTCGCACTGCAGTCCGGCGCGCTCTATCTGGTGCAGCTCAGCTCCACCACGTCCTCCTTCGCCCATGTGACCGGCACGGCTACGCTCGCCGGTTCGGTCGGCGCCAGCCTTTCGCCCGGCAGCTCGGTTTCGAAGCGGCCCTATACGATCCTGACCGCGGATGGCGGCCTTGGCGGGACGACATTCGGCGGCCTCAATGTGGCCGGCCTGCCGGGCGGCCTGACGGCGGCGCTGAGCTATGACGCGACCAATGTCTATCTGACGTTCGGTCTCGACTTCGGCGCCGGGTCCAATCTCAACATCAATCAGCACAACGTCGCTGGCGCGCTGACCAACTTCTTCAATGCCAATGGCAGCATTCCCTTGCCGTTCGCATCGCTGACGCCGGCCGGCTTGACGCAAGCCTCGGGCGAGGTGGCGACGGGATCGCAGCAGGCGACCTTCAACGCGATGAACCTGTTCCTGGGATTGCTGACCGATCCGTTCATCGCCGGCCGCAACGGCGGCCTCAGTGACGGCGCGGGCGCAATGCCCTTCGCCGATATGGACGGCGCCAACGCCTACGCCTCAACCCGCATGGCGCGCAGCAAGCGCGAACGCGATGCCTACGCCGCCGTCTATCGCAAGGCACCCGCCGCGCCGCCGGGCTTCGACCCGCGCTGGAGGGTGTGGGCTGCAGGCTTTGGCGGTTCGCAGACCACGGACGGCAACGCCGTGCTCGGCTCGAACAACGCGAGCAGCAGCGTCTATGGCACCGCTGTCGGTTTCGACTATCGCGTCTCGCCGTCGCTGCTCGCGGGCTTTGCGCTTGCCGGCGGCGGCACCAATTTCAGCGTCAACGGCCTGGGCTGGGGCCGCTCCGACCTGTTCCAGGCCGGCGCATTCGCGCGCACCACCACGGGCCCGGCCTATCTCTCCGCCGCATTCGCCTATGGCTGGCAGGACGTCACCACGGACCGCTTCGTCACCGTCGCAGGTGTCGATCACCTCCGCGCCGAGTTCAACGCCAACACCTATTCTGGCCGGCTCGAAGGCGGTTATCGCTACGCCACGCCGTGGCTGGGCCTCACGCCCTATGCGGCGGCGCAGGTGACGACCTTCGACCTGCCGAACTATGCCGAGGCCGTGGTCTCCGGAGCCAGCACCTTTGCGCTGAACTACACCGCCAAGAGCGTCACCGACACGCGCACCGAGCTCGGCCTGCGCGCGGACAAATCCTTCGCCGTGGAGGACGGAATAGTGACGCTGCGCGGCCGCGCCGCCTGGGCGCATGACTTCAACCCGGACCGTGCCGCGAGCGCCGTGTTCCAGACGCTGCCGGGCGCAGCCTTCGTCGTCAACGGCGCGGCGCAGGCGCATGATTCCGCGCTCACCACGGCATCGCTGGAGATGAAGTGGCTGAACGGCTGGTCCGCGGCCGGAACCTTCGAAGGCGAATTCTCCGGCATCAGCCAATCCTACGCCGGCAAGGGCGTGGTGCGCTTTTCCTGGTAGCCAGAAAGCGTAGGGTGGGCAAAGCGCAGCGTGCCCACCATCCACGGTCGGTGCAAGAAAGGTGGGCACGCTGCGCTTTGCGCACCCTACAACGCGTTCCGTCAGAACGCTGCCGGAACGTACATCTCCGGCGGGATCGGGCCGCGGTGATAGTCGGGATTGCGGACGCGCGGCGGCAGCGCAACCGCGATGTGCTGCACCGATTGATACGGAATCTGGCTGAGCAGATGCGAGATGCAGTTCAGCCGGGCGCGCTTCTTGTCCACGGCATCGACGATCCACCACGGCGAGTCGGGCAGGTGGGTGTGCTCCAGCATCGTCTCCTTGGCCTTGGTGTACTGCTCCCACCGCGACCGCGCCTCGACGTCCATCGGGCTCAGCTTCCACTGCTTCAGCGGATCCTGGATCCGCATCGTGAAGCGGAATTGCTGCTCGTCGTCGGTGATCGAGAACCAGTATTTGATCAGGATGGTGCCGGAGCGGATCAGCATGCGCTCGAACTCCGGCACCGACTTGAAGAATTCCTGGTATTGCTCGTCGGTGCAGAAGCCCATCACACGCTCGACGCCGGCGCGGTTGTACCAGCTACGGTCGAACAGCACGATCTCGCCGCCGGCCGGCAGATGCGCGACATAGCGCTGGAAGTACCATTGGGTCCGCTCCCGCTCGCTTGGTGCCGGTAGCGCCGCGACGCGGCAGATGCGCGGGTTGAGGCGCTGGGTGATGCGCTTGATCACGCCGCCCTTGCCGGCGGAGTCGCGGCCCTCGAACAGGATCACGACCTTCTTCTTCTCGTGCTGCACCCAGTCCTGCAGCTTCACGAGCTCGCCCTGCAGCCGTAGCAATTCCCGGAAATAGAGTTTGCGATCGAGCACAGGCAGGCCCGCCCGTGCAGCGTCGTCGAGATCGTCCAGCCGCATATCGTCGAGTTCGAGCTCGAGTTCCTCGTCGAGATTGTCGGCGATTTCCTGGTTGATGCGCTCGCGCAGGGCGGCTTCGTCGATCGGAGTGGATGTGGTCATGGAGTGCTGTCTCTCGGCTGCTCACAGTCGGGATGTGGAGTGCCGGAATTGACGATGCTTGTGTGACATCGGAATGACGAGCGTCTCACACTGGCGTCGCAGGCGTGCTAAGAAGCTCCGCTGTTGCCCGTCATGCCCCGCGAAGGCGGGGCATCCAGTAAACGCTGGCGCTTGTGGCTTGGCCGAGAGGCTGGCGTTTACTGGATCGTCCGCCTGCGCGGACGATGACGGCGGAGTGGGAGCGGCGACTGAGGGAGCCTCAGCCGTTGTTGCTGGCCAAAAACGAAAAGGATGGGAGATAGCCTAATGATCACGCTGACTGCCAAAGACATCCTGCCGGAGGACGGCACCAACGGCACGCTGGTCGGGCGCGTCTGGTTGCCACGGCGTGACGGACCTGCCGTGGTCGCCGTGCGCAGCGACGGTGTGTTCGATGTGACCGCGCGCTTTCCGACCGTCAGCGCATTGTGCGAGGAGAGCGATCCGGCCGCCGTGCTGCGCACCATCAAGGGCGAGCCGCTCGGCGAGCTCGACAGCATTGCGGCCAACACGCCGCCGGATCGCCGCGATCGGCAAAAGCCGTGGCTGCTCGCGCCGCTCGATTTGCAGGTGTTGAAGGCCGCCGGCGTCACCTTCGCCATTTCGATGCTGGAGCGCGTGATCGAGGAGCGGGCACGCGGCAATCCCGCTTCCGCCGAGGCCATCCGCAAAGAGGTGGTGCGGCTGGTCGGCGACGATTTCTCCAAGCTCAAGCCCGGATCGGAGGAGGCGATGCGGCTGAAGCAGGTGCTGATAGAGCAGCAGGCCTGGAGCCAGTACCTGGAGGTCGGCATCGGCCCCGACGCGGAGGTCTTCACCAAGGCACCGGTGTTGTCCTCGGTCGGGACCGGCATGGATGCCGGGTTGCATCCGAAATCGACCTGGAACAATCCGGAGCCGGAGGTCGTGCTCGTCATCTCGAGCCGCGGCAACATCGTCGGCGCCACGCTTGGCAACGACGTCAACCTGCGCGATTTCGAGGGACGCTCGGCGCTGCTGCTCTCCAAGGCCAAGGACAACAACGCCTCCTGCGCCGTCGGCCCGCTGCTCCGCCTGTTCGACCGCAGCTTCTCGCTCGACCGTGTGCGCAACATGGATGTCGGCCTGACCGTGAAAGGACTGGACGGCTTCGTCCTCGAAGGCCACTCGTCGATCAGCAAGATCAGCCGCGATCCGACCGACCTCGTGGCGCAGACCATCGGACCGGTCCATCAATATCCTGATGGCTTTGCGCTTTTCCTCGGCACCATGTTCGCGCCCGTAAAAGACCGCGATGCGCCGGGCCAGGGCTTTACCCACAAGCGCGACGACATCGTCACGATTGCAGCACCCGAGCTCGGCAAGCTCGTCAACCGCATGCGCTCAAGCGACGAATGCGAACCCTGGACGTTTGGTATCTCCGCATTGATGAAGAGCCTCGCAGTCCGTGGTTCGTAGTCCGTAGGGTGGGTTAGCGAAGCGTAACCCACCACTTCTCGAGCCTCAAACTCCGCCGTCATTCCGGGGCGTGCGCAGCGCGAACCCGGAATCCATTTCACCACGTGTTCTGCGGCTGGATGGATTCCGGGCTCGATGCTTCGCATCGCCCCGGAATGACAGCCCCGTCATTGCGAGCCAACGGGTCGCGCGAACGCGCGCCCGGTTGGCTCGCAATGACGATGTGGATGCAATGGGTGCGACATAACAACCCGACGGGCAAATCAGCAAAAATCTGTCCAGCCCTCGCGCAAAAAACATTCCGCTTTCGCCGTCGGGCAAATCAGTGATTTAACTCCGCGCGTCTCACCCAAGAGAGGGGCGGGTCGCGATCGTCACGAACGTTGCGGTGAGATGCGGTGGACGAGAGTGTCACGACTGACGAGCGTG
>NZ_PSRR01000070.1 GCF_004296405.1 Bradyrhizobium sp. Leo170 | reverse complement strand
CCACTAGGCGGCCCGCCCGAACAGCGCGCGCGACGCAATCGCCGGCGTCTCGAACGTGCCGGACTTGGGCAGGCTCTTCAGCATCGCATCAAATCGGGCGGCGGTCTTTGCGGCGCCGGCGGCCGTCGGATGCAACTCGTCGCGCCACTCGTTCTTGCCGACCACCCCGCGCAGGTCGACAAAACGATAATTCGAATAGGTCGCGGCGAAGCCCGCAAGCCCCTTGTTGAAGGCATCGGTCATGATGCGCATGATCGCCTGGCAGAGGTCGGCCTGAAAGGTCGGGTCGAGTCCCACGAACATCATGCCATTTCCGATCCAGGGGCCGCTGCTGCGCGGGATCGCGTAGTCGTAGCCGTGGCCGACCATGATCACATCAGGCGCGCGCAGATGGACGCGCTGGATCAGGGACTCGTAGTCCTGCAGGACCAGCTTGAGGTTTGCGTAGAATTCCGGCTTGACGTAGTAGGCGGCATCCGACGGATTGGCGTGATCGGGATCGAACAGATTGAGGAAGCGCGCGATGCCGGCATCGCCGCCAAGCATGTCGTTTCCTCCGCCGGAAAACAGAAACGTATCCGCCTCCCCGGAGATCAGCGCGGGCCAGAACTGGCCGGCCTGGATCATTTCCGTGAGCGTATCTCCCCAATGCGCCAGATTGCTGATGGGATAGACGTAACTTTGCTGGAGCACGTCAATCAGCGTGGGCGGCATGACCAGCGGCGGCAGCCGAAACCATGAATCGCCCTCGGCGACAACCGGGACCTTGCGACCAAAACCCTTCGGTGGCGTGGTCGGAGCAAGCTTTTCATCTCGGCCAATCGACGCATCATGCGCAAGGGCGTCGGCCAGCTTGGCGGATTTCTCGATGCCCTGAAAATCAACGGCGGAGCGGTTCAAACCGACCGTGAAATCGAATGGCCGCCGCGGATTGGGCTGGACGACAAAGAAATTCGAAATGTCGGCATCGCTGATGCTGCGATTCTGGATTTTCTCGACGACGGCGTGGAATGGCGTTTTGCCGCCGGCTGATTTCCGCTTCTTGGCCATGGCATTCCCTCCAATGAATGCCACGAGCATTGCACAACCTAAAGTTCGCAGCAACGCGATGGCGGGTCAGCGCAGCGTCCACCGTGATACATCAAGGCTCAAGCCCCGACTCGCGCAGCATCGGCGCGACCTTGGCGGAAGCGAGATAGCGCCGCAGCCGGTCGGCCTGCCCCGCCTTCTCCGAGCCAATCATGCGGCCCGCTGAGAACACCGCCGGCGTCTGCAACTCGCGCGGAATTGCGCCGACGACCTCGATGCCCGCAACCTGCTTCAATTCGCTGATCTGCTGCACGGCGAGATCGGCCTCATCAGTGATGAGCCGCTCCGCGGTGAATCCCGACGGAATAATGGTCGCACGCGCGTTGATCTCGGCCGCGATGCCTAAGCGCTCGATCAGTTGCGCGAAGAAAATGCCGCTGGCGCCGATCCGCGAATAAGCCACCGAGCGCGCAGCCAGCAGCGTCGCGCGCAATGCCGCCTCGCTGGTGATGTCGGGATGAATGGCTCCGGCCTTCACGGCGATGCCGACATAGGAGCGCGCGAGATCGACGCAGCTCTCCGCGGCCACGCGTCCTTCCCGCACGAGCTCGGCGAGCCCCTCTTGCGTCAGGATGAGGATGTCGGCGCCCTCGCCGCGCCTGATCCGGTCGAGCAGCGCCAATGTCGGCGCGAAATCGGCGTCGATCCGTACGTCGTTGGACGCCTCATACAGTCCGGCAAGATTGGCAACTGCGCCTTTCAGCGCCAGCGTAGAGAGCAGGCGAATGGTGTCTGGCATCGCGTCTTACAGGCGGCGCATCAGCTTCAGCACTGCCGTCAATCGCAGGCTGCGCTTGCCGGCGAGCGCGGTTGCTTCCAGCACCGCTCCCTCGTCATCACAGGTGCCGGAAAAGCCGATACCGACTTCGTGGCCGCCGAAGACCGGATTCTCGCCCCTCGCCGGTGTGTGCTCCTGGTTGAGGATCTGGCCTTTCCAGCGGCCATTCTCCGAGAAGTAGGTACCAAGATAATAGAAGCACGCGTCACCGCCGACGATGCGGCCATCCTTGAGCAGCATCACGCCGGTCAGGCCGCCTGAGACCCCATCCAGCAGACGAAGATCGATGGAATAGAGGCCGTTGGCGATCCCGCCCTCGCCGACGCCGCCGGCGATCGGAATCTCCTGCTCCTCGATCGGCGTCAGCACTGCCTGAAACGGGACGCCTGGCACCTCCCGCAACCCTCCCTCGAAGCGATAGGTGTCACCATTGGGCCGGCCCTGCGCCACCAGCGTCGCATCATCGGTGCCGGCCATGGCGGGATAGTTGGGATCCGGATTGTGGCGCACGGTCCTGACCACAACCGAGACATCGTCGCCGCTTTCCTCGTAAGTGCCGATATGGGCGAAGGCCGAATTGCCGCCGAGCATCTTGCCGTCGTGCGCATGCATCACGCTGCGGCCGACCGCATCGTTGAGCTGAAATCTGACCTTATAGAAGCCTCCGAAACCCACGTCGGTCCCCGGCCTGCGCCATCCAGACCAAGTCTAGCGCGCTTTCGGTGAGGTCGATACCGGCTTGCGCTGAACAAAGCGTGTGGACGGTTCGGAAGTGCAACCAGTCCAATGCCACTAAAATGCGAAAGTCCGCCAAAGCCAGACGGCTTTGGCGGACTTGATTGCGGCCCCGGGCGCCCCCAGCCCGGGCCGGGAGCGTCTTAGGCCGCGGCCTTCTTGCCGGTCGGGACCTGAGCGACGGTCTTCAGGATCTGCGAAGCGATCTGGTAGGGGTCGCCTTGGGAGTTCGGACGGCGATCTTCCAGATAGCCCTTGTAGCTGTTGTTGACGAAGGAGTGCGGAACGCGGATCGAAGCGCCGCGGTCGGCGACGCCGTAAGAGAAGGTATCGATCGAGGCCGTCTCGTGCTTGCCGGTCAGGCGCATATGGTTGTCCGGACCGTAGACCGCGATGTGGTCAGCGCGGTTGGCCTTGAAGGCTTCCATCAGCGCCTCGAAGTACTCCTTGCCGCCGACTTCGCGCATGTACTGGGTCGAGAAGTTGGCGTGCATGCCGGAGCCGTTCCAGTCGGTGTCGCCGAGCGGCTTGCAGTGGAACTCGATGTCGATGCCATAGCTCTCGGTGAGGCGCAGCATCAGATAGCGCGCCATCCACATCTGATCAGCAGCGGTCTTGGAGCCCTTGCCGAAGATCTGGAATTCCCACTGGCCCTTCGCCACTTCGGCGTTGATGCCTTCGTGGTTGATACCGGCGGCGAGGCAGAGGTCAAGATGCTCTTCCACGATCTTGCGGGCGACATCGCCGACGTTCTTGTAGCCGACGCCGGTGTAGTACGGGCCCTGCGGAGCGGGATAGCCGCTCGAGGGGAAGCCCAGCGGACGGCCGTCCTTGTAGAAGAAATATTCCTGCTCAAAGCCGAACCAGGCGCCGGCGTCATCGAGAATGGTGGCGCGCTTGTTGGACGGATGCGGGGTGACGCCATCGGGCATCATGACTTCGCACATCACGAGCGCGCCGTTGGTGCGCGCAGCGTCCGGATAGACGGCGACCGGCTTCAGCACGCAATCGGAGCTGTGGCCTTCAGCCTGCATGGTGGAGGAGCCATCGAAGCCCCAGAGCGGAAGCTGCTCGAGCGTCGGAAACGACGCAAATTCCTTGATCTGAGTCTTGCCGCGCAAATTCGGTGTCGGCGTATACCCGTCGAGCCAAATATACTCGAGCTTGTACTTGGTCATTGAGCCTCTCTGTTGATGATGCAAAACGCGAGGGGCCGAAAAGCCAGCCGGTCTTGCCCCACGCGTACCCGGCCACCATCGGCCAAGAATCTACCAAGCAATTTGAATGCCAATCGCTGCAGTGCGGGAGCGAGCCTCTGGGGAAAAGTCCAGACGGCGAGACGCCATTTTCGCTGCGACATAGAAGCGCGGCTGGCATGCGCGTCAGGCGGCCAAATGACCCTTTGAGGCGGTAACCGGCGCCTGATTCTCCGGCAATTTTGGCTAGGTGCCTGCGGTCCGATTAAAGCCTTGGCACGCCCAAGCAACTTTCCTTGGATGCGCCGCCCCGCACCCGCAACCTTCGCCGCGGCTTACGAGTTAGCCATCTGCTTAGTGCCTCACGCGAAGCAAAACCGAAAATGCCTACAGAATGATCATCTAGTGACTTTTTTTGATCATCTTGCATCCGAGCGGGGCACGGCTGATATCGCAGGTCCGGGTAACCACACGAGAACAAGTCGGGCGCACCATGGAGGATCGCAGCTCCGATGAGAGGAGAGAATCACATGAATTCGGGTTTGAATCAGGGATCTGCCAAGATCTACCAATTTCCGGTCGGCGGCCGGGCCTCCATCGCGGGACACCGCTACGGTGAGACCAAGTCGGCGCTCGAGATTGCCGCCTCACAGGTGAACAAGGCCGATTGCAGCGGTAGCTGGTACCACCAAGCGGCTATCGAGGAATCCAAGCCAACGCGTGACCACTAATGCCGGGTGGATGTCGGATAACGTCCCGACGGGAATGTCGGGGATCGGTAGCGTAGAAAAGGGTCGGAGCGAGCGCGTTTCGGCCCTTTTTCATGCCAGCTCGCAGGCCGTGGCCGGCCGCGTGGCGTGCTTGAGCGTGGCGAGGCCGGCTTTGGTGATCCTCAGCGTAACGCCGCCGCCGGAGTAGCGCGAGCCTGACACGGTCAGCCGCTTCAACAGCGTCACCGCCTTGCCGTCGAGTTGCAGATGGGCGCGGGAATCGTACTGGAAAAATCCCACGATGAACTGCGTGCCGTCAGCACAGCGATAGTTCCGGAACGTGCTCTGGGCCGAGGCTTGCGACCTGCCGGCGAGGGTTCCCGCCACCAAGACCACCGCAAAAATCGCTGCCTGCCGATGATTCATGCTTCGCCCCCGGAGCCAGCTTGAGTATAGACGAGCGCGGGATGCGCACCATCTCTTATCCGGTCATCTGCTTGCCGTAGAAGATTGCTTAAGTCAGCCCGATGCAAGATTCCCCTGCCCGACATTTCAATCTCGCCGGCGCCAGCAATTTCCGCGACCTCGGCGGCTACACCACGCGCGACGGCCGCAGCGTCCGTTGGCGCCAGATCTTTCGCTCCAACCATCTCGGCCGCCTCACCGACGACGATGTCGCAGTGGTCCGCGGCCTCGGCGTCCGCAGCGCCTTCGATTTCCGTGGCCGCGAGGAGCGCGCCGAGGGGCTGTGCGGGGTCGCCGAGATCACCGTGCATTCGCTCCCTGTCGAACCAACGGTGATCGCCGCGCTGCGCGCCATCGCCGCCAGCGGCAGTCCGCCGACCGAGAATGACGCCATCGAGGTGATGCGCGATTCCTACCGGAGCTATGTGCAGGAGAACACGCCGCGCTTCCGCGCACTGTTTGCGCATCTGTTGGAGGACCGCGCGCCGCTCGTCATCCATTGCAGCGCCGGCAAGGACCGCACCGGCTTCGCCTGCGCGCTGATCCTGCACACGCTCGGCGTTCCCGATGAGGTGATCTCCGAAGACTATCTGCTGACCAACCGCTTCTATCGGCGCGATCCCATCGTGACCAGCGATCTGCCCGACAGTGTCCTGCAGGTGATCGGCACGGTGCGGGCGGCCTTCCTGGCCACGTCGTTCGAGGCCATCAACGCCGATTACGGCGGCCTCGACAATTATGTCCGCGACGGACTTGGCATCGGCGAGGCTGAGCGCGCGCAACTCTCCGCGCTCTATCTCGACAAGCTCTAAGCAGCCGCTTCCAGCTCGGCGTCGAGGTCGGCGATGACCTCCTCGAAGGCCGAGATCGCCTGCTGTACGGCCGCGATCTGCATCAACTCCCAGCCGCTGACCGGACCGGCGCGATTCTGCAGCGCGACGACCAAGTCCCGCCGCTGCTCCTTAAGCTGAACGAGCGGTAAACCGTGATCGGGTAAGTTTCCCATGGTCTGATCCCCTGCCATGATGGGACCTCGCTTCTAGCGAACGGATTCTGCAATCGACTTACAGAAGTCCGGCAAATTTTACCGATCAAGGGCGAGACCGTAGTCCTACGTAGACGGCTACGCTACGGCGGCAGCTTTCCGAATAGCATCCGTAAGACCCCTAGAGATCCGGAGCGTGCTGCCGTCGCTCTGATGCAATCGATCGGGATCGGTCGGGTCGAGCATACGATCGAAACCGATATTGTTCTGCGCATGCCAATGCTGCATCAGCGCCCAGCGGCGAAACACATTGACTCCTGCCCGCTCTGCCACTGCGGCGATCAGCGAGACCATGCGCTCGGAAAGCTCCGCCTTGTCGTCGATCAACATCGCCGGGACATGTTGCGGATCGATCAGCAGCACGTCCATCTGGCCTGCATGGGCACGAAGCCGGTCGACACCGACGGCAATTTTCGCCGCGACGTCGTCGACGTTGTACTTCTCCTTGTGGAAGACGGCGTTGGTGCCGACCTGCCAGATCACCAGTGACGGTGCCGGTGCTTCGGCGAAAATGTCCGAATCGAAGCGATCTAGTTCTTCGATCGCCTCTTGGCCGCCTACCCCCCTGTTGAGCACATCGATCCTTGGATTATCGCTGGCGCGCCTCAGATACATTTCCAGCCAATATGGATAAGGCAAGACATCTTCCCTACCAGCGGTCGATGATGATCCCATCGCGATGATCTTGAGCGGCCCGCCGTGCCGAAGCGCCTCGGCCGGGCGTGGCAGCGGATACCTGAAGGCGATCAACTGATCGGGCAATTCGGCATCTGCAAAATTGTCAACCATTTTGGAGCCTCACAAATTGATTGCTATTTAACGTTGAATGCCTATTTCGCGACGGTTTTGCCGGCATTGCAAATGAATTTCTGCTGAGTTTAGTCTGTCTGCCCGGGTAGTGCGGAGCTGTCTCATGAACGGAAAAGTTATTGTCATCACCGGCGCGTCCGGTGCGCTCGGCAAGGTGGTCGTTGAGGAAGCCCTGGCGCGCGGCGCATGCGTGGCCGGCATTGATCACGCGCCGTCATCGCTTTCGCCGACGTCGAGCCGGATTGAGCTCGGCGGCGTTGATCTGACCGATGCAGCCCAGGCGAAAAAGGCGATCGACACGGCGGCGACACATTTCGGCCGGCTCGACGCGCTCATCAACATCGCCGGCGGCTTTGCCTTCGAGACGGTCTCAGACGGCGATCCCGCAACCTGGCAGCGGATGTATGCGCTCAACGTCACGACCGCGCTCAACGCCTCGCGCGCGGCGATCCCGCACCTTCTTGCGTCCAGCGCCGCGCGTATCATCAATATCGGCGCGCTCGGTGCACTGCAGGCCGGTGCCGGCATGGGCGCCTATGCGGCTTCGAAATCCGGCGTGCACCGCCTGACCGAAGCGCTCGCCGCCGAGCACAAGGGCAGGATCACGGTCAACGCCGTGCTGCCTTCGATCATCGACACCGCCGCCAACCGCGCCAGCATGCCGAAGGCGGATTTCTCAAAATGGGTGGCGCCAAAGGAACTCGCCGACGTCATCCTGTTCCTCGCCAGCGACGCAGCCAGCGCAGTCACCGGCGCGCTGTTGCCGGTGAATGGGCGCGTTTAGCAAAGGTTTTCGAGATGAAGACCGCCAAAGACATTGCACAAGCCGTTGAGCAACTCCCTCTTGGAGAGCTGGCGCGCTTTCGAGCATGGTTTGAAGCATTCGATGCCGGCAGCTTCGATATGGAAATCGAGCGCAACGCCCGCGCGGGCAAGCTTGATCCGTTAGCCACTGAAGCAATCAGCGCCTATCGCGCGGGCAGATGTCGAGACCTTTGACCCTCACGCCTCCACCAGCTTCTTCAGGACCGCCTTGAAGCGGACGCTGCGTTTGCCGGCGAGCGCAGTGGCTTCAGCCTCGGCGCCTTCGGAATCGTAGGTGCCGGAGAAGCCAATGCCGACTTCGTGGCGGCCGAACAGCGGCCGCTCGCCCAGGCTCGGCGTATGCTCGCGATTGACGATCTCGCCCTTCCACCGGCCATTCGCGGCGGTGTAGGCGCCGATATAGTCGAAATAAGCATCGCCGCCCCAGATGCGGCCGTCATGCAGCATCATCACGCCGGTGTTGCCGCCGTCGAGTCCATCAAGCATGCGAATGTGGATGGAATAGAGCCCGTTGCCGATGCCGTCGGGTCCGACCCTGCCAGGCGCAGGCGCATCCTTGTCGTTGATCGGGGTCAGGATTGCCGTGAACACGATGCCGGGCAAGGCGGAGGTCCCGCCTTCGAAATGAACCTCGTCGCCCTTGTGCGTACCCTTGAAGGTCATGACGATGTTGTCGACCGGGAACATCGGCACATAGTCCGGATCGTGGTTGTGGCGCGTCATCTTCACCTCGGACGAGATGATGCCGCCTTCCTCCGTGTAGCTGCCGATGAAGGACGAACCGGAATTGCCGCCATAGAACTTGCCGGAGGCGGTTGCGAACATCACGCCGCAGCCAGTGCCCCGCGCTGTCCTGAACGAGAATTTGTACAGTCCCTGCAGCACCCTGGCGCCTGCTTCTCACGCGACAAACGCAACCAGTTCCCGCGCGGACCGTTTGCTCGCGCAGGCTCACCGATCGCCATTTGGTCTAGTCGTCCCGCACCAAGACTAACCGTTTTGCCACCGTCCCGGCAAACGCTTTGCGGTAGACTCCTCGAAATTGAGTCGCGGCATTCCGCGGCTGGAGTCTTGCGCGTGGAAACCTCGCTCTATCTGCCCGTCAAACGGTTCCTCGAACAGCTCGGCTTCACGGTGAAGGGCGAGATCGGCGGCTGCGACCTGGTGGCGCTGAGCGGCGACGATCCGCCGGTCGTCGTGGTCGGTGAGCTGAAGCTCACCTTCAACCTGGAACTGATCCTGCAGGCGGTCGGTCGCGCCGGCGCCTGCGACGAGATCTGGATCGCCGCCAAATTATCGACGCGCGGCAAGGGCCGCGAAAGCGACGCGCGCTACCGCAATCTCTGCCGCCGCCTCGGCTTCGGCATGCTGGGAGTGACCGGCGCCGGCGAGGTCGAGGTGCTGGTGAAGCCGCCGACCACGGCGCCGCGCCGCGATCCGAAGAAGCGCTCGCGCCTGGTTGCCGAGCACAATCGCCGCAAGGGCGATCCCGTGATGGGCGGCAGCACGCGCTCGCCGATCATGACCGCCTACCGCCAGCAGGCGCTTGCCTGCGCGTCGGCCCTCGCCAATGGACCACGGCGCGTGCGCGAGCTCCGGGTCGATATTCCGGATGCCGGCAAGATCCTGCTGCATAATGTTTACGGCTGGTTCGACCGCGCCGAGCGCGGGATCTATGTGCTGACCGACGCAGGCCGCGCCGCGTTGCAACGCTGGCCGCAGCCGCCCGTTGATTCCGCAGCTATCGAAACGGCGGCCTCGATGTGAGTGACGACGGCCGAGCGACGCACGATTGCGGTGCATAACCGGTAACGATCGCGCGATGAGTCGGGGTAAACTTGAGAAAGTCTACCGTGCATGGCTGGATTGCCATGTCAGTTTCATATTGCAATGCAACAATATGGCGCCTAGGTATCCGGCCCAGGCATGATCCGGCCCAGGCATGATCCGGAAAAAGTAGCTACCGGTTTTTCCTCGCGACAGACACGAAGGGTTTGCGCGGAGATCATGCTCAAAACGAAGAGGCGGGCGGATGACGATTCATGGAACCGTCGTCGCGCTCCCAGCGAGGCCCCGATGAGCGAAGACTGGCAAACGAAATATGGTCCCCGACGCGTGAGGCGCGATCCGCCGACGCTGGAGGAAGCGATCTTCGCCGCCGTCGGCATCACCGACGACCTCGAGCAGCAGGCCGAGATCGCGTCCGCCTTGATGGGCCTTCCTTACGAGGACGTGCTGGCTGAGGTGAAGAAGACGGCGCGAACCAGCGTAAGATCGGCGACCCGTGTGATCACGGGCGAGCAAGGCGCGCAGCGCGCGGTCGTGGTCGAGCGGCGCGTGGTCCGGCGGTTCGGTAACGACAAGCGCACCGGCACCTGAACTGCGATTGGCAACTCGTTCATCTGAACGAATTGCCGGGGCGGAGTGGCGCGCCCATCAGGCGGCGCGGCCCCAGCCGTACATCTTGAACACCATCTGCCAATAGGCGCGGTTGAGATTGGCGATCGCGCGCGCCGCCTCCAGCGGCGCAACCGCCGCGGGGACCGGTTCCGGCTGGCCATGCCGCGCGAGATCGATGCTGCCCGTGGATTCACCGTGGCGGAACGTCAGCTTCGCGCCGAACTTGCTGGCGAGCGTCCGCATCGCCTCGTTCTGCGCACCGGTGGTGATCCGAAGCGAGCGATAGCCCCTCGCCTGCGCCTCTGCGATCAGCTTGCGGAACAGGATGCTGCCGACGCCCTTGCGGCGCGCCGCGCGCTCTACGCTGAAGGCGATCTCGGGCTCGCCGTCCGGCGATTGCTCCGGCGGATGCAATTCGGCCGCACCGCGCACCGTGCCGTTCTCGAAATAGGCGATGATGACGGTGCCGTCGCTGGCGCATTTTTCGGCGTAGCGCTTGATGAAGCCGTCATCCATGAAGCCATGGAAGCGATCATAGCGGCTGGTTCGGTCCAGCCTCAGCAGATGATCCCGCAAAAGCGGCAATTCCGACTGGCTGAGGGTCCGAACGGTACCTTTGGCTGGCGCCGAACGGGTAGAATCGTAGTTCATTCCATAACTCCTCGTGGTAGCCCTCGAGGAGGCGTCGAATCCCTAGACGCCCAATATTGTGCGTCGCAGCATGAAATTCAAGTACGAAGATTCACCGAATCTCGCATTTGGATTCACTTGATCTTTCCGATTGAATTTATTGATGAATTCAGGACTTCGCGCATACTAAAGTACCATCTGGGTCTGGGTTACGATGGCAATCAGCTTGCCGTCCTCGGTTTCCAATCGGGTCTGCCAGACCTGCGTGCGCCGCCCGCGATGCACGGGCGTGGCAACGGCGATGACCGTGGTCCCCTCCTTGGCGCCGCCAATGAAGTTGGTCTTGCTCTCGATCGTCGTGGTCCCCTCGGCATCCTCGGGCAGATTGATCACAGTCGCGGCCGCCCCGACCGAGTCCGCAAGCGCCATCACCGCGCCGCCGTGGATGGTGTGATACAGCGTGCAGAGGTCCGGCCGCACCAGCATCTTTGCCACCACGCGGTCCTTGTCGGCCTCCGTGAAGATGACGCCCTTCAGTTCCGCAAACGGCATCTTCAGCGATTGGATCTTTTCCAGCGGCGTCATGCGTCCTCCCGTTTTGTTGTGCGCGCGGCAGCGGCAGAGAATGGACGGAGCCGGTAAATCAGGCAATGACGTCGGAGGTAATGGCCGGCGTGACGATGCGGCCGACGATAGAGATTTCCGATGCGCCACTTCCCTCCCCGCCGGATCGTCTGCCTCACCGAGGAGACCGTGGAGACGCTGTACCTGCTCGGCGAGCAGGACCGCATCGTCGGCGTCTCCGGCTATGCGGTGCGACCGCCGCAGGTCCGGCGCGAGAAGCCGCGCGTCGCGGCGTTCATCTCGGCCGACATCCCGAAGATCCTGGCACTCGAGCCGGACCTCGTGCTCGCCTTCTCCGACATCCAGGCCGACATCGTCGCCGATCTCGTGCGGGCCGGCGTCGACGTCCACGTCTTCAACCAGCGCGACATTGCCGGCATCATGGCGATGATCCGCACCCTCGGCGCCATCGTCGGCACCGCCGAACGCGCCGACCGGCTTGCCGCGGATTTCGAGCAGCGCCTCGCCGTCATCGCTGCGACACCGCGTTCGCAGCCGAGGCCAAAAGTCTATTTCGAGGAATGGGACGATCCCCTGATCAGCGGCATCGGCTGGGTCTCCGAGCTGATCGAGATCGCCGGCGGCGAAGACGCGCTGCCAGGCTTGCGGTTACACAAGTCCGCGAAAGATCGCATCATCGCGCCCGAGATCGTGCGTGAGGCCGCGCCCGACGTGATCCTCGCCTCCTGGTGCGGCAAGAAGGTGGTACCCAATCGCATCCGCAACCGCCCCGGCTGGAGCGACATCCCCGCCGTGCGCAACGACCGCATCGTCGAGATCAAGTCGACGATCATTTTGCAGCCGGGCCCCGCCGCGCTCACCGATGGGCTGGATGCGATCGTCGCGGCGTTGTGGCCGTCGAATTCGTAGGTGGGCAAAGCGAAGCGTGCCCACCTTCTCTTGCACCGGCCGTGAATGGTGAGCACGCGGAGCCTGTCATCGGGCGCGCGTTCGCGCGACCCTTGCCCACCCTACGGCGCCTTACACCTTCTCCACCCCACACCATTCCGCGATAAACAGTGCGGTGGCCTTGGTGGATTTGCGCAGCGACTCCAGATCGACATATTCGTTGAAGCCGTGCATCGCCGCGCCGCTGGCGCCGAAGCACAGGCTCGGGATGTTGTAGTTCAATCCGTAGAAGCGGGTATCGGTGAGCGCGGTGAAGGCACGGTCTTCCACCGTGCCGCCATAGACGGCGCCAAACGCCTTCGCGAACGCCGCTTCCGGCGCGGCCGCGTCAGTCAGCTCATAGCCCTCGGACAGGAAGCCCGACCACTGCACCTCAGGCGGATTGTTGGAGAGGAAACGATGGTCGCGCGCGGCCGCCGAGACGCAAGCCAAAATCTCCTTCTGGCACTCCGCGATCGACTAGCCCGGCAGCACGGCGATGCGGCAATCGACGTCGCACCAGGCCGGCACGCTGGAGGCCCAGTCGCCGCCCTTGATGATGCCGGGATTGAAGTTGATGGGATGCGCGACATCCTTGAAATGCCGGTCGGCCTTGGCGCGCTCGTTCCACTCGGCTTCGAGCTTCTCCAGCGCGTGGATCAGATGATACGCCGCCATGATCGCGTTCGAGCCGGCGCCCGCCTCGAACACGTGCACCGGGAAGCCGCGCACCTTCAGCCGAAACCAGATCACGCCGACCTGCGAGCGGATCATCTTGCCGTCGGTCGGCTCCGGGATGAAGCAGGCATCGGCACGATAGCCGCGTTGGAGCGTCGAGAGCGCGCCGACGCCGGTGCTCTCCTCCTCGATCACCGACTGGAAGTGGATCCGCCCGGTCGGGCGAAAGCCTGCCGCCTTGATCGCATCAAGCGCATAGAGCGCGCCGATCGTGCCCGACTTCATGTCGCAGGCGCCGCGGCCGTACATCCGCCCGTCCTTGATCGTGGGCGAGAATGGCGGCGTCTCCCACATGTCGAGCGGACCGGTCGGCACCACGTCGCAGTGCCCCTGCAGGATCAGCGATTTGCCGCCATCGGTAGGCGGCCGGTAGGTGCCGACCACCGTGCGCGCCCGGGAGAAATCATGCTCGATCGGGCCGAAGCCGCGAAGATCCTTCAGATCGTCGACATTGATATGCCAGTCGTCGACCTCGTAGCCGCGTGCGCGCAGGAGATCGCCGATCATGTCCTGGCATGGACCTTCCGCGCCACGGGTCGAGGGGATCGCGACGAATTCCTTCGTGGTCGCAAGCTGCGCATCGAAGCCGGCATCAACGGCGTCCAGGATCCTTTGTTGCGTATCGGCATTCATGCGGCGGCTCCAACTCCAGGTTCGATCATCAAGCGCACGGGCGCTTGCCCGACACCGCTATAGCGTGATCTCAGCCACCGGGGTACTGCGCAAAATAGGCATCTCGCAATGCTTCTTCGAGCAGACGGCCTTCCGAATAGCCATCGAGTGATGCCGGCCGCGTCACGCCGTCGAGCAGCCGCGAGCAAGGTTCCGGCGCGCCGAGCACGGTGCGCACCGGAATGCGCTCGGCATAAATCGGCAGCTCGTAATCCTCATCGTCATCGGCGACGCCCTTGGCGCGGATCTTGGCGGAGGCTTCCTCGATCTCCATCGCGATGAAGGATGTCGCCTTGATCTCCTGCGCATTGCTCTGCCGCAGGCTCGCGGTGCGATCGGGAAAGAAGCGGTCGACCATCGCGACCAGCGCCCGCTGCTTCTCGTCCGGATCGGTGACGAGATAGGCGCTGCCGAATGCCATCACGGCGCGGTAATCAGCCGAATGATTGAAGCCGCAGCGCGCCAGCACCAGGCTGTCGAGATGGGCGACCGTGAGACAGACCCTCTGGCCCGCGGACTGGTTCCTCAGCATGCGGCTGGCGCTGCTGCCGTGCCAGTAAAGCTTCGTCCCCTCGCGCCAGAAGAAGGTCGGCGTGCAATAGGGCTGGCCGTCGATCGCATAGGAGACGTGGCACAGCATCGAGGAGTCGAGGATGCGGTGAACGGTTTCATGATCGTAGAAGCCGCGATCATGGCGGCGCTTCACTTGGTTTCGTGGTGACAGCGGATATGAGGCGGCAGCACCTTCGCTCACGGTAACTCCTGTTTAGGATTTTGAACGTTTCGAAACAGTTGTAGCGCCGGATTTGGTCTGCGATAGTGCCAATTCCATGCGAAAAATTTCGACCAATTCCGCGTCGCCGAGCAAGGCCGAACTGCCGCTCGACCTTTCCGGACCGCACATCACACCGGGCGCCTCCGCCCAGCAGCGCCTCTACCAGGCGCTTTGCCACGCCATCCTCGGCGGCATCGTCAAACCGGGCGAGCCGCTGCCGCCCTCCCGCACGCTGGCACGGCAGACCGGCTTTCGCCGTAACGCGGTCGTCACCGCCTATGAACGGTTGATCGCGGACGGGTTCGCGGTGGCGACCACAGGCTCGGGGACGTTCGTCGCGGCCCGCATCCCTGCCCGCGCCCGCGAAGCGCCGAAGCCAAAGATCACCATCGATGCGCCCCAGCAAGGCGCGCTCGCGCTCGGCTGCACGCATATCGATAGCCGCGCCCTGCAGCGCTTCCGCGCCTTCGTCGGGCGACGGATGCGCGCCTTCAGCACCGTGCATTTCCATTACGGCGATCCCAGGGGCAGCCGCGAGCTCCGCGCCGCAATCGCCGATCATTTGTTGTCGGCGCGCGGCCTGCGCTGCGACCCCGAGCAGATCATGCTGACGTCGGGCACGCTGCACGGGTTGCGCATCGTGTTGAGCGCGATCCTCAAGCCCGGCGATCAGATCTGGTGCGAGGATCCGGGGTACCCAATCGCGCGCCGAACCATCGAGCATTGCGGCTATCGCGCGGTTTCCGTTCCGGTCGACGCATCGGGCATGATGGTTGCGAACGGCCGGGCCCGCGCGCCGGCGGCGCGTGCGGCCTATGTGACGCCGTCGCATCAGTTTCCGCTCGGCGTGCAGATGACGATGCCGCGCCGGCTGGAACTGCTCGACTGGGCCAAGGCCGCCGATGCCTTTGTGTTCGAGGATGATTACGACAGCGAGTTCAGATATGACGGCGCTCCCCTGCTGTCGCTGGCCGGCATCGACCATCTCCGGCGCGTCATCTACATGGGCACGTTTGCCAAGACGCTGTTTCCGGGATTGCGCATCGGCTACTGCGCGCTGCCTGAAAAATTGATCGGCCCGGTGACGGCGGCCCGCGCCGCGCTCGACCGCTTTCCGGGCACGCTGATGGAAGGCGCTGTCGCTGACATGCTCAACTCCGGCGCCTTCGCCGCCAACCTGAAGAAGGTGCGCAGGCTCTACCGCGAAGCGCGTGACGTACTGGCCTCGACGCTGGCGGCGGCATCAGACGGTGAGCTGTCGGTGCCGGTGCCCTCGCAGGGCCTGCATCTGGTGGCGCGGTTCGATCCGTCGACCGACCCGGTCGTGGCGTCAGAGGCCAGACGCGCGGCCGGCGTCGACGGCTGGCTGCTTGCGGAGACCTATCATCGCGCGCGTCCCCTGCCCGGCTTCGTGCTGGGGTTTGCCGGCCACGACCTTCCGCAACTGAAAGCATCGGCCGAACGACTGGCGAAGGCGTCACTCGCCGCGCTGCGCGAGCGCCGCAAGCCGAGAGCCCGCGTTGCCAAAACGCCAACGTCCCGCGCAGCTCTATGAGAATCGCCGGCGCCTCATTAAGCTGAAAATGAAAAGCTGTACGGCGGAGATACCGGATGCCCGGCAATCGCAACGTCCTGTATCTGATCATCGGTGTGCTGCTCGCCGTCATCGGCGTGCTCGGCTACCAGCTCTACCAGGCCAAGAAGCAGCCCGAAGGTTTCCAGATCAATGTCGGCCCCGACGGGCTGAAGATCCAAGGGAAGTGACGCTCAAGTGACGCTGATGATTTCGGAAAGAGTTCTGCGCGTCGGCTGCATCGCGCTGCTTGGCTGGCTCGCATCGTCAGCGTCGGCGCAGGTGCTGGGACGCGAGCAGGACATCATTGATTTGCGACTGGGCCAGCGCGTGATGGTCGACGACGGATCATGCCCCGCGGGCCAGATCAAGGAAGTCTCGGGCTCGCAGATGACGAGCCAGGGCGTGACGCGCGTGCGCAAATGCATCCCACGTCTCGGCACCAAGAAGCGCTAGAACACCCCCCTCCGTCACGCCCCGCCACCGGGTCTCGCCTCCGGCGAGCCCGATGACAGGCTCCGGCCGGGCATCCAGTAATCGACATCGCCAGTCGTGCGCACAGAACGCGCCGCGGAATACTGGATCGCCCGGTCAAGCCGGGCGATGACCTCGTGGGATGATCGAGAAACGCTGCTTACTCCGTCGCCGGATCGAACATGCACTGCAGCGTCGGCTTGGCGATCTTGGTGAAGGTCGGGCCGATCTCAGACTGCTTTGACGGCGGCACCCAGTCGGTCTCGATCGTCGGCACGCCGGTCTCGCTGATCCCGCGCAGCAAGGCTTCGCGCAGATCGGGATCCTCGACGGTGGCGGCAGCGTAATCGTGCAGGCAGCCGCATACGGCTTCCGGATGCGCCCAGCGGCCGAGCATGTGGGGCGCGCACTGGCGCACGAATTCACCGCGCGGGTCGGGCAGCACCTTGAACAGGGTGCGGAATTGCACCGGCTGGGTCTGATGCGTTGTCGGCGCCTGCGCCTGCGCGGAACTGGCAGAAACGATCAATGCTGCGATGACGGCGAGACAGGTGCGCAAGAGCATGCAGTTCATTTACCGTCGGCTTTCTTGCAGACTTCTCAGAGCATGATCCGGAAAAGTGGAAACCGGTTTTCCGAAAAGATCATGCTCAAAAAGGAGCTCAGTTGGCGGCAACGACGATAGCTTGAGTCGTGGCGCTCACAATCGGCGAACCCGTGTACGAGAAGGCGCCGATGCCCAGAAGGCCGCTGTCGGAGGACCCCGCCATTGAGGGTCCAGCCAGAACGAAGGCGAAGGCAAGGATGAAGCTGATCGTCCGCATTTGACTGTCTCCGGTCTTCCAGCGTTCCCGCCGTCTTGTTGGCGATTTGATAGCCACGCCCTGTTTCCGGACATCTGCGCCAAAACCTCAAAATGGTTTCATTCCACTGCCGAATTGTTTCGTCGGCTCGGCGCGACGAAACATTGGTGTGAAAAACGCAATGATTTCAGTACCCGCATTTCTGGTACACCAGCGCCCTCGTGCCGTATCTCGCCACCGGCGAAGAAATGATTCACCTCGCGAATGACATAAATCAACGTCGGCAACCACGGTTTGGCGCTAGATTATCAATGTGCCGATCAACAACGTCGCGAGTTCTTAATCTTTGGCCGCTAGGAGCGCTGCAGCGAACTGAACCCAACAACTTACTCTGCCGACTCAGTCGCACAGCTCGCAACCTTTGTTGATGGTCGCGCGTTAGTTACTTCTCCCAATCCAACGAAGGATCGCAGTCGTGGGCAATGGCAACATCGATGTTGGCAAGGAAACCGCGCCCCGCAAACCCGGCCAGCAGCAGATGGTGGGTGCGATGTCGCAGCAGGACATCCACGTCATGGGTGACAATGAATGCGCGCAGCAGAAGCTTGTGCGCCTCGTGGGCTGCCGCGATCCCCAAGCCCGCCTGCAGGCCGGCATGCGAGGATCTGAATTGAAGAAACGGCAGTTCTAGCCACCTCTTCCACTACTGGATGAAGTCGCCGCATTTCTGGACGACGGTGTCGGCCGCCCCCCAGGGCATGATCGGCACTGACGAGGTCGAGTTCTTCGGCGAACCTTCGATCAGCTTGTCCGAATAGACCATGTAGACGAGCACGTTGCGCTTGGCATCGCAGCCGCGGACGATTTGCATCTTCTTGAAGAAGAGCGACCGGCGCTGGCGGAACATGTCGTCGCCCTGGCTCATCTTGTCCTTGAAGCGGATCGGGCCGATCTGCGGGCAGGCCAGCGAAATGTCGGAGACTTCCTCCGCCACCCCCAGCCAGCCCTTGAAGCCGCCCTTCTCCGGCACCGTGAAATGACAGGCCACGCCCTCGACCTCGGGATCGTCGACGCCATAGGTCGCGAGCTTGTCGTTGGGCGAAATCCATTTGAACACGGTGGAGCGGCGGAAGATCAGGTCGGGCTCGTCGGCAGCGACCGCCGCCTGCACCAGTCCCAGCGCCAGGACAACTGTGGCCAAAGCCAGCCTCTTCCAAGGCAGTTGCGGAGAAGTGATGGCTTTGGCGTGCATGATCGCTCCGCTACGTTGTTGGCGCGGCCTATGTATGGCGAAAAGGCTGCAGGGGAAGGCTGCGCGCATTGAGAGGCGCGGTGGCCGGTTTAACCTAATGTGAGGCTTTTTTGCTACGCTTTCTATGAAAAGCACCGCGATCACAGAAGGGTTAAAGTGCCTGCGCTGGTGAACGTATTTCGCCTCTGCGACAACCAACCAATATCGGGACTGGGAATCTTAAGGACTATGCGCGTGAGCGGACGTCGGATTTCGACATTGCATACTGCAAGTAAACGGGCTTGGAAGATCGCGCTTCTGGCGACGGTAGGCACGCTCGGCGCCGCCTCGCAGGCCGATGCCGCGCTCTACTACTGGAATAACTATGATCCCAGCTACTACCAGCCCGAGCCGCAGATTCAGCCGCGGCGGCAGAAGCCCCGCAAGCCCGCTGCAAAGGCCGCAGCCCCTGAGAAAGACACCGGCATCAAGCCGCAGACGCCGCTGATCATCACGGTCTCGATCCATGACCAGAAGATGCGGGTCTTTGACGCCAACGGTCTCTTTGCCGAGAGCCCGGTCTCGACCGGCATGAAGGGCCACTCCACCCCGATGGGTGTCTTCAGCGTCATCCAGAAACACAAATTCCATCACTCCAACATCTATAGCAACGCGCCGATGCCCTATATGCAGCGGATCACCTGGTCGGGTGTCGCGATGCATGCCGGCGTGCTGCCCGGCTATCCGGCCTCGCACGGCTGCATCCGGATGTCGATGGCATTCGCGATCAAGATGTGGAATTGGACCAAGATGGGCGCACGCGTCATCATCACGCCCGGTGAGATCACGCCCGCTGCTTTCTCGCATCCGCTGCTCGCCACGCAAAAGGTGGGGCCGCAACCTGTTGCCGAAGAACCGAAGGTGGATGCTCCGCTCGGCGTCAAAGGCGACAAGGGCGACAAGGGCGCGGAGCTCAAGCCGGCCAACGAAAACGGTCTCGAGCTGCGCGCGACCGTGGGTCATGCCGAGCTGCAAACATCGCTGCGCGAGCAGACCCATACCGCGGACGCCAGCGGTGCGATGCCGGCCGACCGTCCCTCTCTCACGTTAGCTGGCGCGACCATCGCGAAGGCTGACGAGTCCTTGAAGAGCGAAGTCACAGGTGCTGCGCCCGATGAGGCGAAGGCGGAAACCGAAGCCGCACTCACCAAGACCGCCGCCGTAAGCGCTTCCGACGCCGGGCTGGACGACAGCACGATCGGCGAAGCGAAATCAGCCGGCGAGCATCCGATCGAGATCACCGCCAGCACCGAAGCTTCGAAAACCGAAGCCACTGCTGGTCAACGCGTGAAGGCCGAAACAACGGCCGAAGCGGTCAAGCAGGATGCGCCCAAGGTCGACGTCGCAAAATCGACCGAGCCCGAAGCTCCCGAGATAAAGGCTGCCGAGACACCCGCCGAGCCCGCCAAGTCGGGCGAAACACCTGCTGCCGACGTCAAGAAGGATGCTTCACGTTTGCCGGGCGCCGCAAAGCTCGATCAGCCGAAGCGGACCGGCCAGATCGCCGTTCTGATCAGCCGCAAGGATTCCAAGCTTTACGTTCGGCAGAATTTTGCGCCGCTGTTCGAGGTGCCCGTGGTGATCGCATCTGGCGACCGGCCGCTGGGCACGCATGTGTTCACCGCCCAGGTCGACAAGAGCGATCCCAATCTCCTGCACTGGTCGGTGGTCTCGCTGCCGACTGCACGCACAGCCGTGCGTCTCGAGGAAGATGCGTATCCGGGACGGCGCCGCCGCGCCGCAACCGCCGCCGCCGAGGTCAAGCCGCAGCCGCTCGCCAACAGCCCGGCGGAGGCGCTCGACCGCATCACCATCCCGCAGGACGCAATGGCGCGCGTCAACGAGGCGCTGACGTCAGGCGGCTCGATCATCGTCTCCGACCAGGGCATCAACCAGGGCGAAACCGGCGAAGGCACCGACTTCATCATCCCGCTGCGCTAGGCATCTCCGTAACGGCATGTTGAAAGCCACGCGCCGCTCGGCCGGGTTATTGTTCCGCGAATCTTCACGCCGAAGGGGAATGGCCATGATCAGCCGCAGGATCTTTGTCGCGGGTGCGGTGGCGGTATTGGCCGACCCCTTATGCTCGCGGACCTTGCGGGCGGAGCCGGCGATGAGTCGCGTTACCGCCTATGCCTTCTCGTTTCCGGCGCTGCAGGGCGGAGACATCCGGCTTGCCGAGCATGCCGCCGGCCGCTCCTGATCGTCAACACCGCCTCGCTCTGTGGCTTCACCCCACAATATGCGGGGCTGCAGGCCCTGTGGACGGAGTTCCGCGACCGCGGCCTCGTCATCATCGGCGTCCCCTCGAACGATTTCGGCAGCCAGGAACCCGGCGGGGCAAGCGAGATCGCCGAGACCGCGCATCACCAATATGGCGTCACCTTCCCGATGGCGGCCAAGGCCGTCGTGAAAGGCCCCAATGCACATCCCTTCTACAGATGGGCTGCCGAGGCGCGCCCGAAGGATGTCCCGCGCTGGAACTTTCACAAATATCTGATCGGCCGCGACGGCTACATCGCCGACGTCTTCCCTGAGTCGGTTGCGCCGGAGGATACGAGGGTCAAGACCACCATGCCCGGGCGCTGGCGGCGGCCTGATCCCTGCAATTTACCTGTGCAGGAAGTCGGCCTCCGTTGCATTGGCGGGGGGTGACCATCTAGGCTACTATTAGTTGGGGTAGGAGGCAGTTCGGGCGGGTATTGGATACCTTCATCCGCACGATAGCTCTAGGGAACACAGCCATGCGCATTGCGGCAGGTCTGATTTTTGCGGGTGTGGTTTCGCTGCTCTCGTCCACCGCGGTTTGGTCGCAGACTCCTCCCGCGGTCAAAGGTGCTCCCGTCGCCAAGGGTGCGAACGCTGCTCCAGCGCCTGCACAGCAGGCGGCCGCTCCGCAGGCGGCACCAGCGCCGGTTCCTGCGGCCGCCCCCGCGCAGCCACCGCAGCCCGCGCGCGCCGCTTGCAACAATCCGAACGCGCTCGGCGTCGGCCGCACGGTCGAGATCGACACCACCGGCGGACCCGGCTTCGGTTTCGAGCATTTCAAGCAGCTCGACTTCCTGCGCGACCACGAGGTGGTCCTCACCTTCGACGACGGCCCATGGCCGAACAACACGCCTGCCGTGCTGAAGGCGCTGGCGGACGAATGCACCACCGGCATCTTCTTCCCGATCGGCAAGCACGCGACCTACCATCCCGAGATCCTCAAGCAGGTTTACAATGCCGGCCACACGGTCGGCGCGCACACCTGGTCGCATGCCAACCTGAACAACAAGAAGCTGACGGAAGACCAGCGCAAGGACGAGATCGAGAAGGGCTTCGCTGCGGTCAAGTGGGCGCTCGGCGTGGCGCCTTCGCCGTTCTTCCGCTTCCCGGCGCTGCAGCATCCGCCGGAAATGGTGACCTATCTCGGCACCCGCAACATCGCCATCTTCTCCTGTGACCTCGACTCGTTCGACTTCAAGGCGAGCAAGCCGCAGACGGTGATCGACACCGTGATGAAGAAGGTCGACAAGCTCGGCAAGGGCATCATCCTGATGCACGACTTCCAGAAGCACACCGCGGAAGCCCTGCCCGAACTGTTGAGCCGGCTGAAGGCCGGCGGCTACAAGGTCGTGGCGATGCGCGCGAAAGCGCCGGTGCAGGTGCTGCCGCAATATGAGGAAGAGCTGGCCAAGGACGCCAAGCTGCCGACGGTGAGTGCGCGGCCGGTCAACAGCGTCGTGACGACGGTTTCGGAATAGCGCGCGAAGCGATCGTGCCGGCGTTGCGTTTCGAAGGCTATGTGATCGTCTCCGCCGATGGCCGGCTGGCCAGCGCCGATAACGTGATGCCGGACCAATTGAAGTTCGAGGGCGACAAGAGATTCTTCTCCGCCGCCCTCGACCGCGCCGACTTGATCGTGCATGGCCGCAATTCCTACGAGGACCAGCCGAACTCGCCACAGCGAAAACGCATCATCGTGACGCGCAAAGTGCGCGCCGCCGCGCCCGATCCCGCAAATCCGCAAGCCACGCTCTGGAATCCCGCCGGTGCCACGTTCGAGACGGCGAGCGCGCAAGCGGGCGTCACCTCCGGCACCGTCGCGATCATCGGCGGCCCCTCGGTGTTCGACATGTTCATGGACCGCTACGACACGTTCTGGCTGTCGCAGGCATCGCGGGTGAATCTGCCGGACGGAGAGCCTTGCTTTCCCGGCGTCCCTGCCCGCTCGCCGCAGCAAATCCTTGCATCGCACAGATTGAAGCCAGGCGAGCCGCAAATCCTCGATGCGAACCAAGGCGTCACCGTCACGCCGTGGCGGCGCGACACAGCGTGAGGCTGCCGTAGCCCGGGTGAAGCGCCAGCGTAACCCGGGGCCGCTCGCAAATACGGATACCGCCGTCCCGGGTTACGCGTTCCGCTCCACCCGGGCTACAAGTCTCTCATGCATCGCCGTAGGCGGCCTCAGCGCTCCGCGGCGTGCGGCCGTAGCCGGCGAGGATGAACAGCGCGCCGATGATCGACAGGTTCTTCAGCGCCTCCATCAGCGTGTGGGCGTTTTCAGGCGCCGGCTGATTCCAGAAATCGTGGAAGTAGAAGGTCGCGCCGACCACGAGGATGATGAGCAGGATCGAGAAGAATCGCACCAGCCAGTTCAATGCGATCATCAGGCCGGCGATGACTTCGAACACGCCGACCGAAATTGCGATCAATTGCATGATCGGCATTGCCGCCAAGGTTTCAAGCTGGTGCGCATAGGGCGCTGCAATCTCGGGAATGGTGATCTTGGCTGCGAAGGAATCCGCGGTCGCCTGGATCGCCAACAGCTTGGTTGCTCCCGAATAGATGAACAGGACGGCGAACAAAACCCGTCCGAAAGCAATGAACCCCGGCATGGTCGTCCCCATTGATCACAGTCGTGAACCGAGCGCGGAACGATTATGGTCGTTCCGCCTGCCGCGAGCAATTCGAATTCGTCTCCGCCTAGCCGAACAAGGTCGGCTGCGCGCGGCCCGCACGCTCCTGGGCCTCGACCGCTGCGACCGCCGTCATGTTGAGGACACCGCGCGCCGTCACCGATGGCGTCAGGATATGCGCCGTCCGTGCCGGGCCGATCAGGATCGGGCCGACGGGAAGCGCATCACCCAGCAACTTGATCATCTGGTAGGCAATATTGGCCGCATCGAGATTCGGCATGATCAGGATGTTGGCCTCGCCTTCCAGCTTCGATCCCGGGAGCACCAGGTCGCGCACGGCCTTGGACAGCGCGGTGTCGCCCTGCATCTCGCCGTCGGCTTCGATCTCCGGATGCTTTTCTTTAAGAAGCTGCGTGGCGCGCCGCATCTTGCGCGAGGATTCGGTGTCATAGCTGCCGAAATCCGAATGCGACACGAACGCGACCCTGGGCTTGAAGTTGAAGCGTTGGACGTGGATCGCCGCGAGCGATGCCATCTCCGACAGCTCTTCCGGGCTGGGATTCGGCCGTACCTGCGTATCCGCAATGAAATAGGCGCCCTTGGTCGAGATCATCAGCGCCAGCGCCGCGTAGTCGCTGACGCCAGGCAGGAAGCCGATGATCTCGCGCACGTGGCGCAGATGGCTCATGTAGCGGCCCTCGACGCCGCACAGCATGGCATCCGCCTCGCCGCGTACCACGGCGAGCGCCGCGATGACCGTGTTGTTGGTGCGCACCACCGTGCGCGCCGCATCGGGCGTCACGCCGCGCCGGCCCGCGACGTCGATATAGGACTGCACATAGGAACGGTAGCGCGGATCGTCCTCGGGATTGATGAGGTCGAAATCCTTGCCGGCCTTGATCGCGAGGCCGAAGCGCTTGATGCGGGCTTCGACCACCGAGGGCCGCCCGACCAGGATCGGCCGCGCCAGCTTCTCTTCCAGCACCACTTGCGTGGCGCGCAGCACGCGCTCGTCCTCGCCTTCGGCATAGATCACGCGCACCGGCTGCGTCTTGGCCTTCGCGAACATCGGCTTCATGACGAGACCGGAGCGGAACGCGAAGCGCTCGAGCAGGGCGGTATATTCGTCGAAATTCTTGATTGGCCGCGTCGCAACGCCCGATTCCATCGCCGCCCTCGCCACCGCCGGCGCGATGCGCAGGATCAGGCGCGGGTCGAACGGGCTTGGGATCAGCGAGCCGGGCCCGAAACCCTGCGTCTCACCGGTGTCGTAGCGCGACGCGACCGCGTCCGAGGGCGGATCGCGCGCGAGCTGCGCGATCGCGTCCACCGCCGCATGCTTCATCGCCTCGTTGATCGCGGTCGCGCCGACGTCGAGCGCGCCGCGGAAGATGAAGGGAAAGCACAGGACATTGTTGACCTGATTCGGGAAGTCCGAACGTCCGGTGCAGATCATGGCGTCAGGGCGCGCTTTCCGCGCCTCGTCCGGCATGATCTCCGGCACCGGGTTGGCGAGCGCCATGATCAGCGGATCCTCCGCCATCTGCTTTGCCATTTCCGGCTTCAGCACATTCGGCGCCGAGAGTCCTAGGAAGATGTCGGCGCCGCCGATCACGTCGGCCAAAACCCGTGCGTCTGTCTTCTGCGCATAGACCGCCTTCCAGCGGTCCATCAAGGTGTTGCGGCCCTCATGCACGACACCGTCGATGTCGCAGACCCAGATGTTCTTGCGCTGCGCCCCCATCGACACCAAGAGATTGAGGCAGGCGATCGCGGCCGCGCCCGCGCCGGAGCAGACGATCTTCACCTCGGACAACTTCTTGCCGTTCAACAGCAGCGCATTGACGATCGCAGCCCCGACGATGATCGCGGTGCCATGCTGGTCGTCGTGGAAGACCGGGATCTTCATCCGCTCCTTGAGCTGCGCCTCGATCTCGAAACACTCGGGCCCGCGGATGTCCTCCAGATTGATGCCGCCGAAGGTCGGCTCCAGCGCCGCCACCGTCTCGACCACGCGCTCGATCGTGTCGGCCTTGATCTCGATGTCGAACACGTCGATGCCGGCGAATTTCTTGAACAGCACCGCCTTGCCTTCCATCACCGGCTTCGAGGCCAGCGGGCCGATATTGCCAAGCCCAAGCACTGCGGTACCGTTACTGACCACCGCGACCAGATTCGCGCGCGCCGTCAGCGAGGCGGCCTCGGCGGGGTTCTTCGCGATCTCGGTGCAGGCGGCGGCGACGCCGGGCGAATAGGCGAGCGCGAGGTCGCGCTGGTTGGCGAGCGGCTTGATCGCCTGTATCTCAAGTTTGCCCGGGCGCGGCAACCGGTGATAGGCCAGCGCCGCCGAATGGAGATCTTCAGAAGAGGATGACATCGTACTCTCGCGTTTCCGGCCTCAAGCTCTTATTCTGTGCGGGTCTAACAAGGCCAGTTGTCCGGCAGATGGAGCCGGATGTGAAGCACGCCGGGCCCCCTCGATGCAACATCGGATCGCACTCCCGTCAACAGCCGCCCGGCTGCGCAATATTTGAAGCCATACCGCCCTTTCCTTCTCCGGTCATCCCCTTGAGAACATGGCAATTTGTCCCCAGGATGATCGGTAATTCGGAGCTGACCGGATGATACGGATATTGATCGGCCTGATCGCCGCGGTCGTGGTCGCCGCCGCCGGCCTGCTCGGCTTCAATCTCTACGTGCAGCATCGCATGACCAGCGGCATCGGGGCGGCCTTCGCGCAAGTCCGCGCCGCCGGCGGCAAGGCGAGCCATGGCAAGGTGACGGTGGATATGCTGGCGCGCACCGTCACGGTCGTGGACATCGTGGGCGAATCGGCGGCGCAGCCACCGGCGCGGCTGCGGATCGCGAGCCTGACCGCCACCGGCGTCCGCCAGCCCGACCGTGCCCGCATCTCGGCCGACAGCATCGAACTGACCGACATCGAGCTGGCAACCGAGGTGACCGACAAGGTCCCGGCCAAGGTCACCTACAAGGTGCCGCGCTTCACGGTGAAGGATTATTCCGGCCCCTCCAACCCGGCGCAACTGCCGGCCTCGGAATCCCTGCTCGACATCTATCGCTTTGCGCTTCAGCAGTTCACCGGCATCGCGGCCTCGTCGGTCACAATCCCCTCGGTGACCGGCACGATCAATGGCGGCGCGGCGACGCCTGATGGTGGCGAGTTCGCCTATTCGGGCATTAGGCTGCAGGATATCAGGGATGGCAAGGTCGCCAGCACCAAGGCGGACGGGTTCACTTTCACGGTGAACACGCCGCAGGCGGGCAAGCGCGAGAAGCTTACCGGCAACCTCTCCAATCTCGTCGCCCATGATTTCGACGCTGCAGCGGCCGGCACCGTGCTCGATCCCGAAAGGTCGAACGACGACAGCTATCATCGCATCTACCGGCAAGTCTCGGCCGGCCCCTATGTACTCGCCACCGACCAGGGCATGCGGGCGCAGATCGACAGCATCACGGTCGACGATATCGCGGTGCGGCCGTCAAAGCTGCAACTGGCGGCGATCCTCGCGCTGATGCCGCAGCCCGGAGCCGGCCCTCCGACCCAGGCCCAGGCGCGCGAGATCATGGAGAAGATGGCTGGCGTCTATGAGGGCATTCGCATCGGCAATGCGGAATTGCGCGGACACACGATGCGGACGCCGCAGGGACCTTTCAAGCTGGCGGCGATCCGCGCCAATCTGGAAAACGGCCGCGGCCAATTGGCGCTTGAAGGCCTGGACGTCGAGACGCCAAAGGGGCCGTTCAGGTTCGACCGTCTTGCGCTGAATTCCTTCGACATCCCGCAATTGATGCGCTTCGCGGCGCGTGCCAACGCCGAGCCAAGGCCCACGCCGGATGAAATTTTCGGTCTGTTCAGAGTGTTCGAAGGCGTCGAGGTCAAGGGCGCCGCCACGCCCTTCCGCGACACCAACAAGCTCATCAATATCGACACCATCAGCCTGGGCTGGGGCCAGTTCGTCGGCCCCGTCCCAAGCAAAGCGCATCTTCTGGCGAAGCTGAACGTCCCGATTGATGCCACCGATCCGGCGATGCAGCCGTTTGTCGCGGCCGGCATCGACCGGGCGGCCATCGACATCGATCTCGGCGCCGGCTGGACCGAACAGTCCGGCGCCTTCGTGCTCGCGCCCGCAAGCCTCGAAATCGGCAACCTGCTGAAGGCATCGGCCCGCATTGCGCTCGCCAATGTGCCCCGAGCCGTGTTCTCCACCGATCCGGTGCAAGCAGCGAGCCTCGCCGGCCAGATTGAGGCCGGAGCCATCGAGCTCAGCTTGCGCGACAGCGGCTGCGTCGATCTTGCGGTTGCGCAATATGCCCGCGCCCAGAACGTCAGTCGCGAGGCGGCAAGAGGCGCCATCATCGACCAGATCAAGGCGTTTGGCCAAACCATCGCCGCCAATCCAGATGCGACTGCAGCAGTGGACGCCGTGATCCGCTTTGTCGAGAGCCCCGGACAAACGCTGATCATCAAGCTGACGCCCCGCGGCAAGGTGCCGGGACTCCAGCTCGTTCAGCTCCTCAAGACCGACCCGCTGATCGCGCTCGCGCAATTCCACGTCGAGGCCTGACGGGACTCTAGATGCTGCCGTAGCCCGGGTGAAGCGCCAGCGTAACCCGGGACCGCTCGTAAACTCCGACGCAGATGCCCCCGGGTTACGCTGGCGCTCCACCCGGGCTACGCGCATCACTTGTTCGGCAGGTTGACCCTGACGTGAAGCTCGCGGAGCTGCTTCGTCGTGGCTTCCGACGGCGCGCCCATCAGGAGATCGACGGCCTGCTGGTTCATCGGGAACAGCGAGATCTCACGCAGGTTCGTGGTGCCGCACAACAGCATCACGATACGATCGAGCCCCGCCGCCATGCCGCCATGCGGCGGCGCGCCGTACTGGAAGGCCCGGTACATGCCGCCGAAACGCTCGACCACGTCCTCTTCGCCATAGCCCGCGATCTGGAATGCCTTCACCATCGCTTCCGGCTTGTGGTTACGGATGCCGCCAGAGGCGATCTCGTAGCCGTTGCAGGCGATGTCGTACTGGAACGCCTTGATGGTCAGCGGATCCTGCGTCTGCAGCGCTTCCAATCCGCCCTGCGGCATCGAGAACGGGTTGTGCGAGAAATCGACCTTCTTGTCTTCCTCGTTGTACTCATACATCGGGAAGTCGACGATCCAGGCGAGTTCGAACCGGTCCTTATCGATCAGGTTCAATTCCTCACCGAGCTTGGTGCGCGCAAGGCCGGCGAACTTCCAGAACTTGTCGGGCTCGCCGGCAACGAAGAACGCCGCATCGCCTTCCTGCAGCCCGAGTTGTTCGCGGATCGCCGCAGTGCGTTCGGGGCCGATGTTGTTCGCAAGCGGACCCGCGCCCTCGCCGCCTTCGCGCCAGAAGATGTAGCCGAGGCCGGGCTGCCCCTCGCCCTGCGCCCAGGAATTCATGCGGTCGGCGAACGCGCGGCTGCCGCCGCCCTTGGCCGGGATCGCCCACACCTGGTTCTTCGGGTCCTCGAGCATTCGCGCGAACACCTTGAAGCCGGAGCCGCGGAAATGCTCGGAGACCTCCTGCATCACGATCGGGTTGCGCAGGTCGGGCTTGTCGGTGCCGTAATTGCGGATCGCCTCCGCAAACGGAATCCGAGGCCAGTTCTTCGTCACCGGCTTGCCCTTGGCAAAATCCTCGAACACGCCTGTGATGACCGGCTCCATCGCCGCGAACACGTCTTCCTGCGTGACAAAACTCATCTCGACGTCGAGCTGGTAGAATTCGCCCGGCAGGCGGTCGGCGCGCGGGTCCTCGTCGCGGAAGCAGGGCGCGATCTGGAAATAGCGATCGAAGCCCGACATCATGATCAATTGCTTGTACTGCTGCGGCGCCTGCGGCAGCGCGTAGAATTTCCCAGGATGAATGCGCGAGGGCACCAGGAAGTCGCGCGCGCCCTCCGGCGAGGATGCCGTCAGGATCGGCGTCTGGAATTCGAAGAAGCCCTGCTCCTTCATCCGCTTGCGCATGGAATCGACGACCGCGCCGCGGGTCATGATGTTCTGGTGCAGCTTCTCGCGACGCAGGTCGAGGAAACGGTACTTAAGCCTTATGTCTTCAGGATATTCCTGCTCGCCGAACACCGGCAATGGCAGCTCGGCGGCGGGGCCGAGCACCTCGATCTCGCTGACATAGATCTCGACCTGTCCGGTCGGAAGTTCCGGATTGTCGGTACCCTCGGGGCGGCGGCGGACCTTGCCGTCCATCCGCACCACCCACTCCGAGCGCAGCTTTTCGGCATCGTGGAACGCCGCCGAATCCGGGTCCGCCACGCATTGGGTGATGCCGTAATGGTCGCGCAGGTCGATGAACAGCACGCCGCCATGGTCGCGAACGCGATGGACCCAGCCGGAAAGGCGGACCGTCTCGCCGATATGGCTCTCGCGGAGCGCGCCGCATGTATGTGACCGGTAGCGATGCATGGACTTCCCAAACAGATGTCGGAGGGTTCGAATCGGGCGGCCAACGGCCTGCCCGATTGCGGGTGGGTTTACCCGAGGCCGCGAGGGGCGGCAACCAAGGGAACGCCCTGATTTGCGCCCGAACCGGACATTTTCGGCCCCGACGGCGCGAAGTGTTTGCCTATTCGAGGCCTGCGCCTATCTTTAGGCCATGACGGTGCATTTCCCCTTCCAGAACACCTATGCGGCGCTGCCGGCGAACTTTTTCGCCCGCGTTGCGCCCACCCCGGTTGCCGCCCCGCGCCTGATCAAGCTCAACCGGCCGCTCGCGGTTCAACTCGGGCTTGATCCGGACCTGCTGGAAACCCCGGAGGGAGCGGAAATCCTTGCCGGCAAGCGCCTGCCCGAGGGCGCTGACCCGATCGCGATGGCCTATGCCGGCCACCAGTTCGGCCAGTTCGTTCCGCAACTCGGCGACGGCCGCGCCATCCTGCTCGGCGAGGTCATCGACCGGGACGGCGTCCGCCGCGACATCCAGC
>NZ_PSRR01000069.1 GCF_004296405.1 Bradyrhizobium sp. Leo170 | reverse complement strand
CCACTACCAGCGTCCCCGGGTTACGCTGTCGCTCCACCCGGGCTACGCACTGTAACTAGCCCGCCCCGAACAGGAACGGCAGTGCGCGCGGGCCGCGGACGGTGCCTTCCGACCACGCCACCTTGCCGGCCGGATCGAGCCGGAAGTCGGGAATCCGCTTCAGCCATTCCTCGATCGCGACCATCATCTCCATGCGCGCGAGGTTCGAGCCGACGCAGCGATGGATGCCGAGGCCGAAGGCGGCGTGACGATTCTCCTTGCGGTCGATCACCACCTTGTCGGCGTCCGCGAACATCGCAGGGTCGCGATTGGCAGCGGGGAAGGACAACAGCACCATGTTGCCGGGCTTGACCGGGCAGCCGCTGACCGTGGTCTCCTTCACCACTTCGCGCGCCATCGTCACCGGGGAATAGGCGCGCAGGAACTCCTCGATCGCGATCGGCAACAATTCCGGCTGAGCAACCAGCCGTTCACGGTCCGCGGGCGTCTTCGCAAGGTGCCAGAGCGAGGAGCCGATCGCGCTCCAGGTGGTGTCGATGCCGGCGACCAGGAGCAGTCGCAGCGAGCCGAGCACATGGGCGTCCGACAACGGCTTGCCGTCCTTGTCGCGCGCGTTCATCAGCGTCGTGATCAGGTCGTCGGTCGGCTTGCCCTTGCGTTCGGCGATATGGCCCGCGAAATACGCACTCATCTCGTGGAGCGCGCGCATCAAGATGTCCTGATCCTTGATGCCGAGCTCGAGGATTTCGTGGATCCACTTGATGAAGAGGTCGCCATCCTTCTCGGGTATACCCAACATATGGGCGATGGCGCGCACCGGAATGTGCTTCGTGTAGCGCTCGGCGGCGTCGCATTTTCCATCGTCGATGAACTCGTCGATCAGCTCGTTGCAGATCGCACGGACCCGTGGCTCGAGCTTCTTCATCGCGTCGGGCGTGAACGGCGGCAGCAGCAACTGCTTGGCCGGCTTATGTTCGGGTGGATCGGAGGTGATGGGCGGCGCCGGCTGCGTGACCTCCGGCCGCACGTCGCGCACGATGATGCGGCGGGAGGAAAAATGCTCGGTGTCGTAGGCGACCTGCTTTACCGCCTCATAGGTGGTGGGCATGTAGCAGCCGAGGAAGCGGTCGGTGTGAACCACCGGCGAGGCTGCGCGCAACTGCTCCCAGATCGGAAACGGATTCTCGGTCCAGGCCGGATCGGTGTGGTCGAAATCACGGATCCAGTCGGTCACCGGCGGGTGTTCGGGCATCATGCTGACGGAATCGGACATCGGCAGTTTCCTTCCGCTGTGTTCGTTCAGATCAAGTGTGGATGAAGGCGGCGGTCCGACCGCGCGCCTCACTCCTCGATGACTTCGATCGCGAATTCCGGGCAGTTGGTCTGGGCGAGATAGGCCTTGTCCTCGAGGCCTTCAGGCACACGGCCTTCGCCGTGCTCATGGGCATTGCCGTATTCGTCGAGGTCGAATAGTTCGGGCGCGAGCGCCTTGCAGCGCGCGTGTCCCTGGCACCTGTCCTGGTCGACGTGGATCTTCAGCTTTGCGGACATGCGGGCGCTTCCCTCTGCCGCGCGCAGCATCGATGCCCGTGGCTCGATGCGCGGACTGGCGTTTCCTCTGCTTCTCGGCGGACGCGGCTTGCTTCGGCCACGTCTCAATTTGGAGCTATTACATTCGCGGTCCGGTTGTGCTGTCAAGCAAAAAGTTATAGCCTATCACATTAAGATGGGAACACGCCTCGCCCGCAAGCCGCAAAATGCCTATCACCATGGCGACCTCCGCGACGCCCTGGTGCATGCGGCATTGCAGGAAGCGGAACTCGGCGGCCCCGAGGCCATCAGCATCAGCGCACTCGCCAAGAAGCTCCGCGTCTCGCAGCCCGCACCCTACCGGCATTTCGCAGACCGCGAGGCGCTGTTGTCGGCCGTCACAGCGGAAGCCTTTCGCCAGTTCAACACGACGCTGCGCGATGCGATCGACGAACCGTCGAAGCGGACAAAAATCTCACGCTTCGCGCAAGCCGCCCTCGCCTTCGGCCTGCGCCGCCACGGCATCTACCGCCTGATGTTCGCCTCGCGCGTGATGGCCTGCTCGCCAAAGGAGAGCGAGCTGCACAGCGCCGCGATGGAGACGTTCGGTCTGCTGCTGGAAGCGCTGGAGTCGCCGGCGGTCGCCCTCCTGCGCGAGCGCCACGCGCTGCAGATCTGGGCCGCGCTGCACGGCGTCGTCATGCTCGCCGAGCAAGGCCTGCTCACCGGCCAGCTCGCCGAAACCACGCGCGAAGAACTGCTCGACGACATGGTCGCGCAGATCAAGCTGAGCCTGTCACTCGCCATCAAGGCGGCGGAGCAAGAGCGCTGATCTCTCCCCTCGTCATTCCGGGGCGCGCGAATCGCGAACCCGGAATCCATTGGGCCGCATACTCTGCGGTTAGATGGATTCCGGGCTCGATGCTAACGCATCGCCCCGGAATGACAGCCTCCGTCATTGCGAGCGCAGCGAAGCAATCCACGCCTCCGCTTGCGGCGCTATGGATTGCTTCGCTCCGCTCGCAATGACGTGCCAAGCACGCCGGTGCGCACGCGCCGTCGCTTAAACGGACTCCAGCGGAAGCGTGCCCACCATCACGAGCGGAATGCTTCATGGTGGGCACGCTTCGCTTTGCCCACCCTACGGCGCTTTTCGCGAGACGCCCGCCGGCTTCGCGGGCACGACGTCGTAGGATGGGTAGAGCGCAGCGAAACCCATCATTCGCGCCGCTTGCTCCGTCGCGATGGGTTTCGGTTCGCTCTACCCATCCTACGAAGTCCCTCACCTTGCTGCTTCAAACCCGCCGAGCACCGCGGTCAGATTGGCACCGAGGATGTCGGAGAGATAGCCGCCCTCCTGCACGAACACCGTCGGCAGGCCGATCCGCGCGATGGCGGCGCCGACGCGGCGGAATCCTTCCGTTGTGACGGCAAGGCCCGCCAGCGGATCGTGCTCGGAGGCATCGAGACCGAGGGCTACGACGAGCGCGCCGGGCGCAAAGGCTTCGATCGTCTTCTCCACCGTCGCAAGCGCCGTGAGGTAACCGTCGTCGCCGGTGCCGATCGGCAGCGGGATGTTGAGATTGGCGCCGAGCCCGGGACCCGTGCCGCGCTCATGCGCATAGCCCCAGACGAACGGATAGAACGAGGCCGGATCCGCATGGATCGACACCGTCAGCACGTCAGGCCGCTCGTAGAAGATGCCCTGCGTGCCATTGCCGTGATGGACATCGACATCGAGGATCGCGACGCGCTCATGTTTCAGCCGCAGATGCGCGGCCGCAACCGCGCTGTTGTTGAGGAAGCAGAAACCGCCGGCGATATCGCGATAGGCGTGATGACCGGGCGGACGGCACAGCGCGTAGACGGCGTCCTCGCCCTCCATCACCATCTGCGCCGCGGTCGCTGCGACGTCGGTCGCAGCACAAGCGGCCGCCCAGGTGCCCGGCCCGATCGGCGCGGCGGTATCAGCCGTGTGCCAGCCGAGCCGGCCGACGATATGGGTCGGATAGGTGGCGGCGTTGCGCACCGGATGGATGTTGGCAATCATCTCGGAACCGGAATCGCCGAGCGCCGACCAGGCGTCCCAGGCTTCCGCGAGGAAGCTCAGATATTCGGCGCTGTGCACCCGCGCCCGCGGCCCCTGCCCGAACACGGTCGGCTCGACCAGTTGATGCTTGCCCGCCTTCAGCCCTGCCAGCAGACGGTCGGCGCGCTCGGGCTGTTCGGTGGTGCGCTTGACGACGCCGCGGACCAGGAAGAATTGCGGATCATGGCTGCGATGCAGTTCGGTATAGACGGCCTTCACGAGGAGGCTCCCATCATTGGCAACAGGAACATCCCTTGCATAGAACCGCCGGAATCGCAAAGCGGCCCGGTTGCGAAAGGGATGTCCATGCTGCTGTTCATTCCTTAAGCGCCGATTGCCGAGAGTTTGACCTTGCCCCTCCAGGCCAGACCCGTTGAATCGACAGCGATGACCGCCTCCTTGATCCGCGGCTGTGTCGTCTCCCGAACGAGCTGAAAGGTTCCGATGCTCGGATTCATCACGCAACGAATTATGAAGGCGATCGTCGTGCTGCTCGCGATCGTCGTCTTGAACTTCTTCCTGATCCGGCTGGCGCCCGGCGATCCCGCGGTGGTGATGGCCGGAGAAGCCGGCGCCAGCGATCAGCTCTTCGTCGCCCAGCTCCGCGAGAAATTCGGGCTCGATCAGCCATTGCCCGTGCAGCTCTATCGGTATGTGAAGGGCATCGCCACCTTCGACCTCGGTTTCTCCTTCCGCCAGCAGGCACCGGTATCGCAATTGATCCTCGAGCGATTGCCGGCAACGCTGCTGCTCACCGGAACCGCGTTTGCGATCTCGCTGCTATCAGGCGTGCTGTTCGGAACATTGGCGGCGCGCCGCGCGGGTAGTTGGGCCGATACCGCGATCACGGTGCTGGCGCTGATCTTCTACGCCACGCCTTTGTTCTGGGTCGCACTGATGGCGATCCTGTTGTTCTCGGTGGCGATGGATTGGTTGCCGAGCTTCGGCTACGAGACGGTCGGCGCCAACTACACCGGCTTCGCTCACGTGCTCGACGTCGGCGCGCACCTGATCCTGCCGGCCACCACGATCGGCCTGTTCTTCATGGCGACCTACACCCGCATGACGCGCGCCTCGATGCTGGAAGTGAAGCGTCTCGATTTCGTCAAGACCGCGCGCGCCAAGGGCCTCCGCGACGCGGTGATCCAGCGCCGCCACATCCTGCGCAACGCGCTGCTGCCGGTGGTGACGCTCGCCGGCCTGCAGGCCGGCACGCTGGTCGGCGGCGCTGTGTTGACCGAGACCGTGTTTGCGTGGCCCGGCATTGGCCGGCTGATGTATGAGGCGCTGCTGCAGCGCGACTATAACCTCTTGCTCGGCGTCTTCGTCGTCTGCTCGGCGATGGTGCTGGCGTTCAACCTCATCACCGACCTGATCTACCGCTCGGTCGATCCGCGCATCGAGGTTGCGGCATGAAGCGGTTCTGGAAGCTATTGCTGCGCAATCCCGGCGGATTGATCGGCTCGATCATTCTTATCATCGCGATCGCGGTCGCGTTGTTCGGGCCGATGATCTTCCCGAATTCGCCCTGGCGCATGGTGCAGCGGCCGTTCCTGCCGCCGTTCACGATATCAGGCCTGCCGCTCGGCACCGACGCGCTCGGCCGCGACGTGTTCGCCGGCATCATCTATGGCGCGCGCGTCTCGCTGTTGGTCGGGCTGGTCTCGACGCTCGCTGCGCTTGCCGTCGGCATTCCCGTTGGCGCGCTCGCCGGCTATTTCGGCGGTCGGATCGGCGATGCCCTGATGCGCTTCACCGAGTTCTTCCAGACCGTGCCGAGCTTTGCGCTCGCGATCGTGCTGGTGGCGATCATGCAGCCCTCGATCGTTTCGATCGTGCTGGCGATCGCGATCGTGAGCTGGCCGCCGGTGGCGCGATTGGTGCGCGGTGAAGTGCTGTCGCTGCGCACCCGCGAATATGTCCAGGCGGCGATCGTCACCGGACAGACCCATAGCTGGATCATCTGGCGCGAGATCCTGCCCAATGCGCTCTCGCCCGTCATCGTGCTGGCCTCGCTGATGGTGGCGACTGCGATCCTGCTGGAGTCCTCGCTCTCCTTCCTCGGCCTCGGCGATCCGAACCTGATGTCATGGGGCTACATGGTCGGCGCCGGCCGCACCGTGATCCGGCAGGCCTGGTGGATCACGGTGTTTCCCGGCATCGCCATCCTGGTTTCGGTGCTGGCGCTGAACCTGATCGGCGAAGGCCTCAACGACGCGCTCAATCCGCGCCTCAATAAGGATGGGCGCTGAGCATGTCCGAGAGCAAAGCCGTCGTCGTCATCAAGGACCTCAAGCTGGCGCTGCCGCCCGGCGCCGACCGCGACTACGCCGTCGACGGCGTGTCGTTCGATCTCATCCCCGGCAAGATCCTCTGCGTGGTCGGCGAGTCCGGTTCCGGCAAGTCGATGTGCGCCCACGCGTTGATGGGCCTCCTTCCCGACACCATCGGCCGCGAGGCCGGTGAAATTCTCTTCGAGCGACAAAATCTGCTGCGACTGGATGATGACCAATGGCTCGGCCTGCGCGGCCGCCACATTGCCATGGTGTTCCAGGAGCCGATGACGGCGCTCAATCCGTTGATGCAGATCGGCGACCAGATCGCCGAGATGTTTGAGGCGCACAATCTGCTGACGCCGAAGGAGCGCCGGCAGAAGGCGCTCAATCTCTTGCGCGAGGTCGGCCTGCCCGACCCCGAACGCACCGTGCGCGCCTATCCACACCAACTGTCCGGCGGACAACGCCAGCGCGCGATGATCGCGATGGCGCTCGCGCTCGAACCGGCGGTGCTGGTCGCGGACGAGCCGACCACCGCGCTCGACGTCACCACGCAGGCGCAGATTCTGAAACTGATCCGCGACCTGCAGCGTCGCCGCAACATGGCGGTGATGTTCATCACCCATGATTTCGGCGTCGTCGCCGATATCGCCGACCGCGTGGTCGTGCTCCAGCACGGCAAGGTGGTTGAACAGGGCTCGGCCGATAATGTGCTGCAGCGTCCGCAACACGCCTATACACGCGCCCTGCTCGCCGCGGTACCCTCGATGGAGCCGCCGCAGCGTGCTCCCCTCGTCGACCGTCCCAAGGCGGTCGAGGTGATCGGCCTCGACAAGACGTATGTTTCCGGCGGCGGCTGGTTCCAGCCGGAGCGGCGCGTGCAGGCAGCCAAGGCGGTCAACTTCAACATCCTGCAGGGCGAGACGCTCGGCCTCGTCGGCGAATCCGGTTCGGGCAAGTCCTCGGTCGCGCGCCTTGTCATGCGCCTGATCGAACCAGACCAGGGCACGGTCCGCCTCGGCGATACCGACTTCACCGCGATCGGCGGCAAGGAACTGCGCAAGGAGCGCAGCCGCATCCAGATGATCTTCCAGGATCCCTTTGCCTCGCTCAATCCGCGCCGCAAGGTCGGCAACATCATCGCGGACGGGCCGATCGCGCATGGTACCGCCCCTGATGTGGCGCGGCAGCGTGCCCGCGACTTGCTCGGCATGGTCGGCCTCAACGCCAATGCGATGGACCGTTTTCCGCACGAATTCTCCGGCGGCCAGCGCCAGCGCATCGGGATCGCCCGCGCGCTGGCGCTCGAGCCCGAAATCCTGGTCGCGGACGAAGCGGTCTCCGCGCTCGACGTCTCCGTGCAGGCGCAGGTTCTCAATCTGCTCGAAGACCTCAAGGCGCGGCTCGGGCTGTCGATGCTGTTCATCACCCATGATCTGCGCGTCGCCGCACAGATCTGCGACCGCATCGCGGTGATGCAGCGCGGCGAGATCGTGGAGCTCAGGCCTGCAGCCGCGCTGTTCGCCGCGCCCGAACATCCCTACACGCGCGAGCTGCTTGCCGCCGTGCCCGGCCGGACATCGCCGAGCGAGGAGTCTGCCCGTCCTTATGCCACCGCGTGATAGTCCGGCGCTGAAGCAAGGAAGCGCGCATAGGCATCGGCATCGGGCGGCGTGAATTTTTCGGCGAGCGGATTGCGTCGGCGGATGGTCGTACCGATATCCGCCAGCAGCTCGTCGAAGTGGCGGTAATGATACGGCGCAACGCAAAGCCCACCATAGACGCCCGCCGCCGGCCGTTCGACACGTTTGAAGCGAAGCATCATCGCGATGTTCTCCTTCATCTCGGCGGCAGTCGGCTGCCGCGCAAGCTTGCCATCGGCGTAACGCACCAGCCAGTTGGCGGCCAGCTCGGCGCAAAGCACCGTGCAGAAGCTGGAATTGAATCCGACGAACCCCATATCCGGCAGATCCGGGTTGGCGATCAGGCGATAGAGCCGATACTGCCCGTCGGGCTCGACCAGCTTGCTGCGGTAGCTTTCGGGCAGGAACGGAACGCCAAGCTTGTAGCCGATCGCAAGCACCACCACATCCGCCGGCACGCGCTCGCCCCCGCTCATCACGATGCTGTCGCCATCATAATGATCGAAGGTGCCGCGGATCGCCTTGATGCGGCCATCGGCCACCATCGGATAGAAGCCGGGCGTTGCAATCGGCACCGAACAATTGACGCCGTCCTCGATCGGCCGCTTCGGCACCATATCGCATTGCTTCAGCTTGAGCTGGACCTTCAGAAGGCTCTCCAACCCACGCCAGTTCGCCCACACCAGCGGCTTGGCCAGCACATGCGCGAGCCGCGACAGCGGGCCGATGCCCCAACCCGGAAACATCTCTTCCTGGGCGCGGATGTAGAGGATGCGCTTGAAGTTGACCAAGCCGCCGACGAAATACGGAATGCGCCACACCGGCTCGCGATAGACGATGGTAACTTCTGCAGCGCCCGAGTTGACGGCGTTCACTGCAATGTCGGTCGCCGATTTCGAGCCGCCGAGCACCACCACTCTGCGCCCCCTGGCGATCGTCGCATCGTTGTATTGCGACGAATGCAGGATCTTGCTGCCTTGCGACTTGAACACGTTCTCGCCGCGCAGGTTGAGGGTTTGCGGCTCGTTGAACTGGCCGGTGCAGACTGCGACGAAATCAAACTCCTCGTGGCCCACGCTATCGTCGGTGCGAAGCGTGAGCGTCCAGCCCGGCTTGCCGTCGGCGCAGCGATCCATCGCCACGACAGTGGTATTGAACCGTATGGCATCGTCGAGCCCATGCTCGCGCGCGTAGTCGCGCAAGTAAGCGTAGACCTGCGGCCCCTTCGGCCATTCCGGATAGGAGCCCGGCATCGCCTTGTCGGTGTAGCGATAGAGATCTTTCGGGCTCTGGGTCTGGACCTCGGGATAGGACCGCGCCGGCTCCCACACGCCGCCGAGATCGCCGCTGCGCTCGACGATGGTCACCCTGTGTCCCCGTTCGGAAAACGCCTTGGCCGCGGCAAGCCCGGAAATGCCGGCGCCGACGATGCAAACATGCTTCTGCTTGACCATGTGGATGCTCCGGAAAATCAACAACCCGTTGGATTGTACGCACACGCCGCCGTCATCGCCGGATACGCTCCCGGCAATCCGCTGCTTCCGACGTTGGGCCCGCTACCAGGGCGAGGTCAGTCGTTGGCTTCCGGCGGCAGGAAATTCACCTCGTGCTCGGCGGAAATGCGCACCACCTCTGCCGGATCCTGCAGATTGTGCAGTTTGTCGAACAACTCCTCCAGCTTCTGCATCGGCGAGACCCAGAACAGCGCGCGCGCCGGCTTGTCCGATTTGTTGAAATAGCCGTGGGGAATACCGCGCGGCATGCGCACGAGATCGCCGGCCTCGGCCTTCACCCAGACGCCGTCGAGCTTGAGGTCGAGCGTGCCTTCCTGCACCAGGATGAATTCGTCCTGGGTTGGATGGATGTGCACCGGCACGAACTGGCCGGGATCGCTGTTGGTTTCGAATGCGAAGGTCGAGTCGGTGACCGCCTTGGGAAAATAGACCTGGCCCAGAATATTCCAGGTCTTGCCGCCGTAACCCGTGCCGCTCCGCGTAATGCCTTTCTCGAGCGCACCCATTCCGCCACCTCCATGTCTGGACTGCACCGCGCCTGTGAAGCTGTCGTCGGAGCGACGGCTTGTCTAGCCGATAAACGAATCCCGCGACCGCGAAGCATATGTTGCGCTGCAGGAGGAGATGTCGCTGCCCAAGCGCGCGGCAAACGCCCGCATAGCGATCGGGCAGGCTGCGCGCCGAAACTGCGTTTTCCCATGCCGAAAGATGCATTAGGCTCCCGATATTTTAAACCTCAAGCAACTCCGCGGCGGTTGCGATGAACGCAGGTGCCTTGACCAACACCCGGCTTGCGGATTTCGCCCGCGTCTCGACCGCCAGTGTCGATGACGCCGCCGAGGCGATCGGACGGATTTTCTGCCCGCATGAACTGAAGCCGATCGGCCATTCCGAGAACGACTTCAGCGCCCAGCACAATTGCGCAGCCTTCGACGGGTTTTCGGTGAACTATGTCGCCTATGGCGGATCGGTCTCGATCGATCCCGGCTGCCTCGACCGGTTTTTCCTGCTGCAGATCCCGCTACATGGTTGCGCGGAGATACGGACGGCGGCGCGCGAGGTGACGACTGCGCGTGGCGCCGCGGCATCGCTGCTGTCGCCGACCGTGCCGACGCAGATGACGTGGCGACAGGATTGCGCCCAGCTCATCCTGCTGCTCGATCGCAAGCTCGTGGAACATCGCGCGGCAGCGCTCGCTGGGACGTCGGCGAGAGCGGTCGAGTTCGATCCATCGGTCGACCTCACCACACCGTTTGGACATGCTCTTCAGGCAGGTATCTGCGATCTCGTGGAGAGAGCCGAGAGTCTTGGTCCGGCGAAGCGCCTGTCACCCCTGGCGGCAGCCGATTGGCGGGAACGATTGCTGAGCGCGCTACTCAACGGACAGCATCATGGTTTGAGCCGGGCGATCGCCATCTTCGAAGGCCGCGTCGAGACGCAGCCGATAGCGCTAAAGCGAGCGCGCGCCTGGCTCGAGGCCCAGGTCGATGAGCCGCTCGATCTCGTGCAACTCGCCGACGAAGCCGGCGTCGGTATTCGCGCATTACAGCTCGGCTTCCGCCGCCATTTCGGGACGACCATTTCGGCGATGCTGCAGGACATACGGCTCGCCCGGCTCAATGCCCGGCTGAAAGCGGCGCGGCCGGACGAACGCGTCGTCGACATCGCCTTCGATCTCGGCTTCACCCATCTGAGCCGGATGGCAAGTGCTTATCGCGCGAAGTTCGGCGAGAGCCCCTCGGCGACGTTGCGGCGCCTGAGCTGATTTCAAGCGAGCGAATGACTATGAGGGAAAATCTGCCGAGTCGATCCGGATGCGGTCAGCGTGCAGCGACCAGTCACACAGCGCCTGCGTCTCGCAGAATTTCTGCTTGGCCATTTCCGCGGCTTGACCTTCGTTCGAGGCATTGATTTCCAGCGAACTCTGGCAAACCTCCCGTTCGCGACCATTGTCACCGAGTACGTCTTTCATGAAGCTAACGACAAATCGTGACATGGGAGCCTCCTGCTACAGGGTAGCGTCGGAATTTGGATACTAGCATTCTGGGAAAAAGAGTTGAGGGAAATCAAGGGCCGATGACCGCCAATCGTGCCGCGATCCCGCGCGCCGGCGAACGCCACGCCGGCAACCCCGATCCGGCGCGGTTCCACGTCTTCCGCTGCCTGTGCATTCGGCAGTAGATTTGACCAAAATCAGCATGGCCCTACTTCGGCGCAAACCCGAACGCCCGCTCAAACCGCCTGGCGTAGGCCGGCCAGACCTCGGGATTGATGATCCGCGGCGGCCGCTTGCCGTCGAGCGCGTCCAGGACCTGCTCGGCGGCGATCCGGCCCATGTTCTCGCGCGCTTCCCGGGTGACGCCGGCCGTATGGGGACTGGCGAGCACATTGTCGAACTGCAGCAGCGGATGCTCCGGCGGCGGCGGCTCCTTGGCCCAGACGTCCAGGCCGGCGCCGGCGATGCGCTTGTTGCGCAGCGCATCCTCCAGCGCCTCCTCGTCATGGATGAAGCCGCGCGCCGTTGTGATGAAGAACGCATGCTGCTGCATCAGCGCGAATTCGCGCCCGCCGATCATGCCGCGGCTTTCCTTCGTCAGCGGGCAACTGATCGAGACATAGTCGGCAAGGCGCAGCAGCTCGTCGAGCTCGACCTTCTCGCCTCCCCGCTTGCCCATCTCCTCGGCGCTCAAATAGGGATCGTAGGCGATCACCTTCATGTGCAGGAGCCCCCTGCAGAGCTCGGCAATCCGGCGGCCGACATTGCCGAGACCGATGATGCCGATGGTCTTGCCCTGCGCTTCGTTGCCGATCAGCGCATTGCGGTTGACGTCCCGCTGGCGCCGCAGCACACGATCGGATTCGATGATCCGCTTCGACAGGGTCAACAACATCCCCAGCGCGTGTTCGGCCACGGAATTGGCGTTGCCGCCGGACTGGTTGACCACGAGCACGCCGGCCGCGGTGCAGGCGTCGACGTCGACAGGATCGAAGCCTGCGCCGTTGGAGGAGACGATCAGGAGGTTCGGCGTGCGGCGGAGCAGATCCTGGTCGACATGGAAGTGCCGCGCCAGTTCGTCGCGCGCCGCGCCAATCTGGTAGGCATGGGCCGCTTCGAGGACGGGTGCCGCGACCTCATCGGGGCTCTCATTCTCCAGCCGGTCCAGCCGCACGTCGGGGCGGCTCTTGAGGATGTCCGCGTAGATGTTGTGGGCGAGATATTTGACGTAGAAGACGCGCTTGTTGTTGACGGTCATGTCCTTCTGCAACTTTCAGCTCAGGTCCTGGAATATCAACGGGCTTGGCCGGAAACGGCCGTGGAGGACATGACTGCCGCAATGGCGGCTCGCCTGAACCGATTGGCCATGACTTTCCTCCCATTGCTGTCGTCCTATTGTCGTTTCCGCCTGTATCGCATGGCGGACCGCGATCCGCACCAGCGGAAACCGCAGGTCGCGTTGCGACTGCGACATGTTGACAATCGCGCCGGTCGGGTGAAGTTTTGCCGCGAGAAAGCGGCCGCAGCGTCGCGGGATGTTAGGGAGAGCAGACATGGCGCTCGCGGAGGATGAAAGCTCGCTCAAGACCGCAGCGGAGAAGAGCTGGCACGGCATCGTGCTGCAGACGCTCAAGCGCAACGAGGTCAGCCTCGTGCCCTATGTGCCGGACCGTGTGCTGACGCCGCTGATCAAGAACCTGCACGCCGATCCCTTCTTCACGACCTTTCCCGCCGCGCGCGAGGAGGAAGCGGTCGGCATCGTCTCCGGCGCCTGGATGGGCGGGGTGCGCGGCGCGGCGCTGATGCAGACCTCCGGCTTCGCGACGCTCGCGAATGTCCTGGCCTCGCTCGCGATCCCCTACCAGATCCCGGTGATCATGTTCGTCTCCGAGCGCGGCACGCTCGGCGAATTCAATTACGGTCAGGCGCTGGTCTGCCGCACCATGCGGCCGGTGCTCGACTCGCTGGCGATGGAGCATCACACGGCGACCCGGCTCGACGAGTTCGAGTTCATCGTCGACCGCTCGATCAAGCAGGCCGTCGCCACGCAGGCGCCGGTGGCGCTGATCCTCTCGCCGCTGCTCACCGGCGGCAAGGTCTTTGACAAGTGAGCGGTCCCATGAACACGGCAAGCAAAACCCCAGCCCGCAACACCAAGGTGATGAACCGGTTCGATCTCACCTCGCGTCTCGTCGCAAGGCTGAAGAACGAAGAGGCCGTGGTCGGCGGCATTGGCAACACCAATTTCGACCTCTGGGCCGCCGGCCATCGGCCGCAGAACTTCTACATGCTGGGAAGCATGGGGCTCGCGTTTCCGATCGCGCTCGGCGTGGCGCTGGCGCAGCCCAAGCGGCGCGTGTTCGCGCTGGAGGGCGACGGCTCGCTCCTGATGCAGCTCGGCTCGCTCTCGACGATCGCGACGCTGGCGCCGAAGAACCTCACCATGGTCGTGATGGACAACGGCATCTATCAGATCACCGGCGCGCAGCCGACTCCGGCAGCGGCGGCCTCCGATCTCGTTGCCATCGCCGTGGCGAGCGGTCTTCCCAACAGCGCCTGGGCCGCCGACGAGGATGATTTCGAGCGCCTGATCGATCAGTCGCTCGCCTCGGAAGGCCCGACGTTGATCGGCGTGCGCATCGACGACAAGCCCGGCACCGGCGCGACCCGTCGCGATCCCGTGCAGATCAGGGAACGCTTCATGCTTGGCCTCGGCGTGCGGCAGCCGTTGTAACGCACAGAACGATCCCCGCAGGCGACGTGCCCGCGAGGATCGACGCGTACGCAGGTCTTCGTTAGTCGATGATCTTGATCACCCTGCGGGTGCGCGGCTCGACGATCACCCGGCGCTCATTGACGATGGCATAGCGATATTCCGTGTGGCTCGGCACGGTGCGCAATTCGACTGTGGACGGCAGTGGTTCGCCGACCACGACACGCTCGTGTACCACGACCGACGGCTCGTCGCGCGGGATCGAGCCGATCACGGCGTTCGGGATTTCCAACCCAGCGCCGACCGCCGCACCGACGGTGCCGCCGACGATCTCGCCCACGGGGCCCAGGACCTGTCCGCCCGCGCGGGCCCCATTCTCTGCGCCCTCCACCGTGGTGGACTGCGCGAAGGCTGCGCTCGACGCGAGCAGCGACGCGGCAATGACAGAGATGGCAAGACGCTTGGTCATCATTCTCTCCAATTGAAATTGACGATGCGCCTTCAACCATCCTCCTCGACAGTTGTTCCGGTTCCATGATGGTGAACGCGGAGAATCGATATGGATTTCGGCGGTTCCCGCGCTGCGTATCAAGCCGCGCCGATCTCGTGATTTCCCATCATCTCGAGCGCGCGCACCATCGCCGAATGGTCCCACGCCTTGCCGCCGTGAGCCGTGCAGGAATTGAACAATTGCTGCGCAATCGCGGTGCTCGGCAGTGAAAGTCCGAGCGCGCGGGCGCCTTCGAGCGCGAGGTTGAGATCCTTCTGATGCAATTCGATACGGAAGCCCGGATCGAAATTGCGCTTCACCATGCGTTCGCCATGCACTTCCAGAATCCGCGACGACGCGAAGCCGCCCATCAGCGCCTGCCGCACCAGCGCGGGGTCTGCACCGGCTTTCGAAGCAAATAGCAAGGCTTCACCGACCGCCTCGATCGTCAGCGCAACGATGATCTGGTTGGCGACCTTGGTGGTCTGTCCGTCACCGTTGCCGCCGACACGCGTGATGTTCTTGCCCATCTTCTCGAACACCGGCTTCATCGTGTTGAACGCACGCTCTGGCCCGCCCACCATGATGGTCAGGCTCGCCGCCTTGGCGCCGACCTCGCCACCGGACACCGGCGCATCGAGATAGTCTGCGCCAAGCGCCTCGATCTTCTTCGCGAATTCCTTCGTCGCAAGCGGCGAGATCGAGCTCATGTCGACGACGATTTTGCCTTTCGACAGTCCTTCGGCGACGCCGCCGGGGCCGAACAACACCGCCTCCACATGCGGCGTATCAGGCACCATGATAATGACGGCTTCCGCTTCCTGCGCGACCTCCCCGCCCGATTTGCAGACGACACCGCCGCCCGAGACCAGCTCCGGCGGGATCGGCCCGACGTCATGCAGAAACAGGCGATGACCAGCCGCTTGAAGGTGACCCGCCATCGGGCGTCCCATGGTGCCGAGGCCGATGAATCCAATCTTTGCCATTGCGATATTCCCCTGCAAATCAAGTGACGAGCGTGAGCGCCGCGTGCCAACCGAGACCGTCAACGGTCGTCGTCCGCGGCTTGTATTCGCATCCGACCCAGCCGCGATAACCAATCGCGTCGAGATGACGGAACAGGAAGGGGTAGTTGATCTCACCGGTGCCCGGCTCGTTGCGGCCGGGATTGTCGGCGAGCTGAATATGCTCGATGCGCGCCAGGTATTTTTGCACGGTGCGGGCGATGTCACCCTCCATCACCTGCATGTGGTAGATGTCATATTGGATGAAGAGATTGCTCGAGCCCACGTCGGCGATGAGCTGCGCCGCCTGCTCGGTACGGTTCAGGAAGAAGCCGGGGATATCGAGCGTGTTGATCGGCTCGACCAGGAGCTTGATTTGCTCCTTGGCGAGCGCGTTGGCGGCAAAGCGCAGATTGTTGACCAGCACCTCGTTCAATTCGAGCGGATCGGCGTCGCGCGGTGCGATACCGACCAGGCAATTCAACTGCCGACAGTCGAGCGCCTTGGCGTAATCAATGGCGCGAAAGACACCGTCCCGGAATTCATCGACCCGATCGGAAAAGATCGCAATGCCGCGCTCGCCTCCCGCCCAATCGCCGGCGGGGAGATTGTGCAGGACCTGGATCAAGCCGTACTTATCAAGCTGCTCGCGCAGCTCGGCTCTATCGAAGTCATAGGGGAACAGATATTCGACGCCATTGAAACCGGCGGCCTTGGCGGCGGCGAAGCGCTCCAGGAACGGCAGTTCCCCGAACAGCATCGTGAGATTGGCAGCAAATTTCGGCACAATCCAACTCCTTACTCGGCGGGCAGCAATTTGCCGGGCTGGCGCGCATCAACGCGCGGCGGCACCTCGTCCAGCGGCAAGTCGAGCAGTTCCTCGAACTCCACGACGTTGTCGATCTCGGTACCCATCGCGATATTGGTCACGCGCTCGAGGATGAACTCGACCACGACCGGTACCCGATACTTCGCCATCCATTCGCGCGCGGTCGCGAATGCCGCCTGCGCATCGTTCGGGTCGGTGACGCGGATCGCCTTGCAGCCGAGGCCTTCGGCGACCGCGACGTGGTCGACGCCGTAAGAGCCGATCTCGGGCGCGTTGATGTTCTCGAACGACAATTGCACCTGGTAGTCCATGTCGAAACCGCGCTGCGCCTGGCGGATCAGGCCGAGATAGGAATTGTTCACGACGATATGGATGTACGGCAATTTGAACTGCGCCCCGACTGCGAGCTCCTCAATCAGGAACTGGAAATCATAGTCGCCCGAGAGCGCGACGATTTCGCGGTCCGGATCGGCGGCGCGCACGCCGAGCGCCGCAGGCAGCGTCCAGCCCAGGGGTCCCGCCTGCCCGGCGTTGATCCAGTTGCGCGGATGATAGACGCGCAGGAATTGCGCGCCGGCGATCTGCGACAGTCCGATCACGGTGACGTAGCAGGTGTCGCGGCCGAAAGCGCGGTTCATCTCCTGATAGACCCGCTGCGGCTTGATCGGCATATCGTCGAAATGGCTCCTGCGCAGCATCGTGCGCTTGCGATCCTGGCATGAGGCCGGCCACGCCTGCCGCTCGCGGAGCTTTCCGGCTTTCCGCCATTCCTTCGCAACACTGACGAACAGTTCAAGCGCCGCCTTGGCGTCGGACACGATGCCGAGGTCCGGATTGAACACGCGGCCGATCTGCGTCGGCTCGATGTCGACATGCACGAAAGTGCGGCCCTTGGTGTAGGTCTCGATCGAGCCGGTGTGCCGGTTGGCCCAGCGGTTGCCGATGCCGAGCACGAAATCGGATTGCAGCATGGTGGCATTGCCGTAGCGATGGCTGGTCTGCAGCCCGACCATCCCGGCCATCAGCACGTGGTCGTCGGGGATCGCGCCCCAGCCCATCAGAGTCGGCACCACCGGCACGTTGACGGTTTCGGCGAAATTCACCAGCAGTTCGGATGCATCGGCGTTGATGACGCCGCCGCCGGCCACGATCAGCGGCCGCTCGGCCATATTCAGCATTTCGAGCGCCCGCTCGATCTGCGCGCGCGTCGCGGTTGGTTTGTAGACCGGCAGCGGCGCATAGGTCTCGTCGTCAAATTCGATCTCGGCGAGTTGCACGTCGAGCGGCAGGTCGATCAGCACGGGACCCGGACGCCCCGAGCGCATCAGGTGGAACGCCTGGCTGAACACGCGCGGCACGAGGCCAGGCTCGCGCACCGTGACCGCCCATTTCGTCACCGGCTTTGCGATCGACTCGATATCGATGGCCTGGAAATCCTCCTTGTAGAGCCGCGCCCGCGGCGCCTGCCCGGTGATGCAGAGGATCGGAATGGAATCGGCGATCGCCGAATAGAGCCCGGTGATCATATCGGTACCCGCCGGACCCGACGTGCCGATGCAGACACCGATGTTGCCGCACTTGGCGCGGGTGTACCCCTCCGCCATGTGGGATGCGCCCTCGACATGACGCGCGAGGATATGCCGGATCGAGCCACGCTTCTTCAGCGCCGAATAGAGCGGATTGATCGCCGCGCCGGGAACACCGAACGCGCAAGCTACCCCTTCTTTCTCCAGAATACGCACCGCCGCATCGACCGCCCGCATCTTCGCCATGTCGCGCCTCGCTGATGTTGCATCGGCCTGATGATCACGGGAGCGACCGACGATCTCAACGACCCTGATTTTGTTTCCCACGAAACGGAATGAACGGCGAAAAACCGCACTAGATCAAACGATTGGATCGCCGTCAGAATGAAAGCATGCGACAGCCGCCCGCGGACAGATCGTTTCACTCGCAGCAATGACGACGGAGAGTCCCTGATTCAAATGTCAAACAGCCTTCCGCTGTCATCGTCCGCCACCGGCTCGGCGCAAAGCGCCGCCCGATGACAGGCTCCGGCGGACGATCCAGTGTTCCAGAGGCGGCGGTGCTTGAACCGCTAGGCCGCCGGGTACTGGATGCCCCGCCTGCGCGGGGCATGACGGTGGAGTGAGGGATGGATACGAGTCCGCATTCTCGCGGCATGTGGTGCCCGAGGTTTGCGTACGTTTCACCCTCTCATTGAGCAGAGGGCGCAGGGAAAGCCGGGTGCCGATTGCACCCATGGGTCCCGTGCAAAGAAAGCACGGGGTAGGACCACAGGTTCTACCGGATTCACTCCGGCTTTCCCTGCACAATGGTTTTACGGCTCGGGCTTGCGAACACCTGGGTCATCGCCGCGTACCAATGAACTCCTGCCGCGTGCAGTGGCAGGAGTGTAACTGGCCGTACCGTAGTGCTACCTGACGCCTCAGCGCCAGGTTGCCGGTTCGCAGGGAGGATTACTCCACGCACCTCCGGCAAACTGGCCAACGTCTGGAGCCCGGATGCAGTGAACGACGCGGGAGGCAGGGATGACAGCGCCGTTTCTGTTGCGCCACGCCGCCCTGGTGCCTGAGCCCCGGGTTGCCGGTTCGCAAGGAGGATTATTCCACGGACCTCCGGCAAACTGGCCAGTGTCTGGAGCCCGGATGCAGTGAACGACGCGGGAGGGATGGATGACTGCGCCGTTTTTGTCGTACCACGCCGCCATGGCCGGACTAGCGAACATGGCCACAGCGATCAGTGCTGCCGAAAAGAGCTTACTCATTACGTCCTCCTTTGATTTGCCTCGGGCCTCGGACGAATAAGTGTCTGGAAATTTATGGCACCGACCTGGCCCGAGCGATGCTGCGCCAACAACCTGAGTGAACCTAAACGTTAGCGCTGCTCCCCAGCGGCGGACTATGCATTTTCGGCAATTGGACGGATCGACGTGGCATTTTTCGTTGCAGGTGCCATCTCGCGACCGTCTCGAATCGCCCGTCGGGCCCCAAGGCCCGTAGCTGTCCGATTTAAGCGGACGGAGTTTGTCTGCTCCGCCCGGTCGTTCAGACGTCAACCGGCTCTGCTATTGCGAGCGCATCAAAGGCGGACAAACCGACTCAGTTCAACCGCAGTTCCGTGATGTGCGGCGGATCCGGGCTCAAGCTCATTACGCTCCACGCGCTTGACGAGATCCGTCACCACAGCATTGGCCGTGCACGGCAGACCGATCTTTTCGCCCTCGCGCACCACGAAACCATTGAGGAATTCGATCTCGGTGCGCCGGCCCTTCTGTACGTCTTGGCCCATCGAGGGATGCGGCTCTGAAGAGGTGCGCTTGCCGTCCTTGAAGCGCTGCTCGCCGCACACGCGCAGCGCCGTCGAGTCGCCCTCCCCGGCATGCGCGATCGTCTCGGGCGATGCCACTGATAGTCTGCAATGGCTGGAGCCTGTTCAGTGATGCTTCTATCCGTGACCATCAGAACCAAGGCGCGACATAATCGGTCGCGATCAGCGCAGGCGGGAAGATATCGCGCTTTCCCCCACGGCATCTATTCGCTCTGCTGGCGCCCGGTCTTGATAGCGAGCGAGGTTTCGCACCATTTGGCGATCCGCAGCAGCTTCAGGTCTTCGCCGAATGGCGCGACAAGCTGGATTCCCATGGGCAGGCCGCTCGGCCCGATGCCGGCAGGCAATGCGATCGCCGGTACCCCGAGAGTTGTCCAAGGCACGCACAGGCCAGGGTCGCCGGTATCGGACAATCCTTCCGGCGCTTCACCCGTTGCTGCGGTCGTAAGAACACCGTCGAAGCCTGCGAGCGCGCGGGTGAAATCGGCGCGGAGCGCAAGCTGCCTCGCGCGGGCGGAAATATACTCGGTCGCGGAAATCGACGCGCCGCGTTCGACGAGGGCCTTAAGTCGGGCGCTGGTCTTGTCCGGGAAACGTGTGACGAGAGCACCGAAATTCGCCGCCCCTTCCGCGCCGCAGAGCGTAGCCGAGAGGGCTGGCAGTTGCTCGAACTCCGCAGGCAACGTAAACGGCTCGACGATCGCTCCGGCATCTCTGAAGAGAGCGGCGACTTGCGCGAGCAGCGCGCTTTGGCTTTCGTCCAAGGCCGGCGTTGCCGCCGGACGAAGCCACGCGATCCGCGGTGCGGGAAAAGGATCAATGCCTTCAGGATAAATCTGAAGCGGCGCCTGCCGAGAAGCACCGGGGCCACCCGCCAGCAGCGCCAGCAGATACGCGGCGTCATCCACGCTGCGGGCGAACAGGCCGAGATGGTCCAGGGATTGCGAGAGCGGATGGACGCCCTTCAGACTGATGGTGCCGAAGCTGGGTTTTAATCCCACCACACCACAATAGGCGGCAGGTCGCAGGATCGAACCCAGAGTCTGCGTGCCCAGCGCCGCTTGCACCGATCCGCTTGCAACGGCCGCTGCAGAGCCGGAGGAAGAACCGCCGGGCGTGTGCCTTGGATTCCAAGGGTTGCGGGTCGGGCCGGGTTCGCGCCATGCGAATTCGGTGGTGACCGTCTTGCCGAGAACCGTCGCCGAGAGATCTTTCAGGCGGCTGACGACCCAGGCATCCTCATTCGGCTGGTGATCTGCATACACCGGCGAACCGTAGGTGGTCGGCATATCAGCCGTGTCTATGAGATCTTTCACACCGACCGCGACACCTGCGAGTGGCCCATTTCCCGCTGAAGCGATGGGCGGTTCGGACGGCAAATAAGCGAAGGCGCGAAGATCAGGTTCGACAGCCGCGGCGCGCGCGTGACTGGCCGCAATCAGGTTCTGCGCTTGTGCCGAGCCCCCAGCGATCATGCTGATGATTTCGAGGAGGCCAGAATGGTCTTGCGCGAAGTTCATGTTCGGAAGGGCCCATAACCAAGGTGAGGAAGGTCAAAAGGCAAACGGCTCCGGGGTCAGCCCGAAGCCGTTGCGACGAAGATCGGCGAAGGTCAGTTCGTGGATATCGCCTTTTCGATATAGGTTCTCGGAACGAAGGTCTTGTAGTCAGGCTGGGCGGCGAGATTGCCGAGCGCGATCTGCGTCTCGAGCGCAAGCTTCAGCGCGTCGGGCGTGATATCGACACTGGTGGGGTAAACGTTGTCGGCAAGCATGCGCTTTACCGCCGCTTCCACCACGGCAGGCTCAAGATTCGGGAATTCCTTCTGCGCGATTGCCACCGTGCGCGCCTCGTTCTTGTGCATGAAACGCACCGCCATTTCGAGGCCATTGGTCAGCCGCTGGGCAAGGTCCGGATCGACATCGTTGCGCGCGGTGATGGTAGAGAAGGCATAGGCGCCGTACAGTTTCGGGAAGCCGACCACCACCTTCATGCCCTTGGCCACCACCTGGTCGAGGCCAGGCTCGTACATGACCGCCACCTTGGCCCGGCCGGCGACGAAGGGACCGGGCTCGGTGCCGAGCGGAACCTGAATCATCTCGACGTCCTTGCTGGCATCCATGCCGTTTTCCTTCAACAGCTTGATGAACAGTGAGGTGCTGGTGGTCGGCATCAGCCCAGTTACGATCTTCTGGCCTTTGAGATCTTTCACACTGTCGAACTTGAAGTCGGGCGTGGCGGCGATCCATACGGCGGCGCCATTCACGACGTTGGCGATCGTGTTCACCGGTGCGCCCTTGGACGCAGCGATGGCCGTCCATTCGGGTCCATGAAGCGAGAATTGCGCGCTCTTGGAGATCACGGCCGAGAGAGCAACGCTTCCGGAGCCGGCGCTTTCCTTGTTGAGATCAAGCCCCTGCTTTTCGAAAAAGCCCTCGTTCATGCCGACATAGAGTGGCAAGTATAGCAGGGATTGAAACGCCTGAGAGATGGTCGCCTTCTTCATCTCGGCGGAAGCCGGCCCTGCTGCGGTTATGCCGAGAGCAAGAGCGAGGGCAACGGAAAGAGTGCTCAGTTTCGGAAGTCGCCGTCTCATTTTTGGAAGTCTCCTGAAAGAGGATCAAACGTTGATCTGCGTGCCGCCCTGCTGTTGCTTCCACGGAAGCAGCCAGTTCTCGATGACCTCGACCAAGTGGTAGAAAAGAAAGCCAACGAGCATCAGCGTGAACAGGCCGGCCCACACCGTATTGAGATCGTAAAGACTCGAGGCCACGTAGATGACGTGGCCTAGACCATGCTGGGAGGAGATGAATTCCCCCACGACCGCGCCCACCAGGGCGAATCCGATATTGATGCGGAAGGTGGCGATGATCGCGGGCAAGGTCGAGGGCGCGATCACCCGCTTGAAGATCTGCTGCTTGGATGCGCCCATGGAGAAAAGCAGCGCCTGGAGATCTTTGTCCGCGTCCTTTGCCGCCTGGTAGGCGGTGATGAGAGCGACGATGGAGGTGAGCGAGATCGCGAGCGCGACCTTCGATAGCAAGCCGGTGCCGAACCACAGGATGATGATTGGCGCCAGCGCGATTTTCGGCACCGAATTGATGGCCGCGATGAACGGTTCCACCAGCCGCGCCACGAACACCGAATACCACAGCGCAAGGCCGATGACCGAACCGATCACGGTACCGAAGGTAAATCCCAGGATCGCCTCGAATATTGTGTAGCCGGTATCAGCAAAAAGGGAGCCGTTCGCGATGGAACCGATGAGGTTGCGCAGAACACCGCTCGGCTGACCAACAAGGAAGCCCGACAACCATCCGCATCGCACCGCCGCTTCCCAAAGCAGGAAGAAACCGACAACAGCGAGTATCTGAAGAGCGCTTCGCCCGATAAGGGAATCGAACACATTGCGGCGCTTTTTCTCGCGTGGGCGAGCGGGCGCCGCGGTTTTTACAACTTGAGCCGTTTCCGTCATGCACTCTTCCTGGTCTGGATATCGAGCTCCGCACAGAGCGTGTGGAAATAACCGGAGAAGCGTGGATCGCTTCGCGCTGCGATCGGAGAATGTTCGTTCAGCGCGATGTCGTGAACGGCCTTGACTCGCGCCGGACGTTGACTGAGCACGACCACACGTTTGGAAAGCGCCACTGCCTCATCGATGTCGTGGGTCACGAGGATCACGGTCTTGTGAAAGGTTTCCACCGCCTCCATCAGGATGCCCTCGAGATACAGCCGCGTCTGATAATCGAGCGCCGAGAACGGCTCATCGAGGAGCAGGATGTCGGGATCGAGCACGAGAGTGCGGATCAAGGCCACGCGCTGACGCATACCGCCGGACAGCATCTTGGGATATGAGTTCTCAAAGCCGGAAAGACCGAACGTGCTGAGATATTCCCTCGCGGTATCCAGAGCCCGTTTTGGATCGATGCCCTTGGTCTCAAGGCCGAGCAGAACGTTGTCCAGCACCGTGCGCCAAGGGAAAAGCAGATCCTTTTGCATCATATAGCCCACGCGACCGCGTAAGCTTTCCACTTCCTGGCCGCGATAGAGCATGACGCCATCATCGGGATCCACAAGGCCGGCGATAATATTGAACACCGTCGTCTTGCCACAGCCACTCGGGCCAATGATGCTGACGAAATCACGCTCATGGATATCGAAGGTTAAGCCGTCGAGAACCTGCGTCGCAGCTTCCTTTCCGGGAAAGCTCTTACGGATGCCGTTCAAACGAAGTTGCACTTTGGGCGATGACATGGTGTCTCCTGTCCACCATGCACTTCAAGCAACCACCGTGCCAAACTCGACGGCATAAGTGCGTAAGAAATTGCGCTGTTGAGCGTGCGTTCCGGCCGGATGGGCTTCTTGCTGCCTTTGATTCGAGCACGTGCTGCCTTTTTGCAGCCAGCCCGATTCACGGGGACGAAGTTTGTCCGCTCCGCCCCCGGTAACATCAATTTGTTCTGCTATTGCGAGGGCGTGAAGGCGAACCTTGGAGCGAGCGTCTTGCCCCAGCCGGCGACGCCGGCATGTCTGAAGCGGTGGGAAATTCAGTCTTCGGATGAACTTGTCGCCAGGCTGCCGACGACCATCTTTCTCAATCCGCGGCGCAGCTCTGTTACATTTTTCGCACCGTTCACTTGCTCGAATTGCCGCTGGGCTTCGCGCCAGAGAGGGGACGCTTCAGCGTGAAGACGACGTCCTTTTTCGGTGAGTTCGATGAGTCGGCTTCGACCGTCGGTGGGTGACGGCCGGATTTTGATCAGGCCATCGCGCTCCAAAAAGCCGGCCATTTTCCCCATCGCCGTCCGTTCGATGTCGAGGCGTTCGGCAAGGGCATTGATCGCTGCACTCCCCACCTGACTGAGGACCGCCAGGGTTAGAAATTGCGTGATGCGCAGGCCAGTCGGCTCAAGATGAGCATCGTAAAAGCGGGTGATCTGCCGGCTCGCCTTCCTCATGGCGTTGCAGTTGCACTCGTCGACCCTGAGCGGTTGGTTGGCCAGCAGCATCTTTCCCCCTCGCGATCTCCGTTGATGGTCCGAATCTTCAGCGCCTTGTCAAACGAAGACATGGCGGTATTTTTCGATGAAAGCCGGCACCGAAAGCGCGGGCGTCCCGGTGATCTTTTCGACGTTGTCGTTCGTGCCCGCGAAGATGCCATCCCGATAGTTCTGCGCGACTTCGACGAGGTGCTGCACCAGGAACGGGGGAAACTTGAGCACTTGCTCCATGTTCTGCTTGAACTCCTCGATCGATGTCGGCGCATACTCGATGTTGGCGCCAAGGACCTTGCTCATGGCGGCGGCGATCTCAGCATGGTTCATCTCGACCGGGCCATGAAGTGTGTAGGTCTTGCCCTCGTGGCCTTTTGGATTGGCCAGGATGTGGGCGATGACTCGCCCCTGGTCGTCGCTGGCGATGGGCGCGTGACGGCCGTTCCCGAATGGGAATTCGATCTTCTTCCTGGCCCAGATATCCTTGCCGAGATGCGGGTAGACAAGCCAGTCGGCGAAGAAGGTGGGACGGAGATGGGTCGTCGCGACACCTGACCAATCGAAGATCCGCTCGGCCACCCAGTGGTCCTGCGCAGCATGGCTTCTCGCCTCTCGGCGCGCGAGATCTGCGACATGTTGACGATTGCAGTAACGCCCGCCTCCTTCGCGGCCTGCGCGAAATAGGCTGAAGCGCCGACGATTCCCGGCGCTATCGGATGAAGGAAATAGGCCGATCGGACGCCTTCCATGGCCGCACGGATGCGGTCGATGTCGGTGAAATCACCGACCGCGATATCGACACCGCGAGCCCGCAGAGCAGCGGCGCGTTCACCGTTCGAGCGCACATAGGCCCGCACGCGCCTGCCCATCTTGAGCAGTTCGTCGATGGCAGCACCGCCGGTGCGTCCGGTAGCACCGCTCACAAGAACCTCAGCCTCACTCATGACAAGCATCCTTCCGTTGAGAGCATATGCTCGTAAAAATAGAGGTATATGCTCTTATCGCAAGCCCCTCCGGACTAATTTGCTGCCGCCGTCTAATTCACCCTATTTTTCAGCTAGATAAGTCCTCGAATTCGGATGCGACCGGCGGGAATGTCAACGCCAGTGCCGGCCTGCTCCGCTCTTGCGAGCGCACCTCAGTTCAACCGCAGCTCCGTGATGTGCCGTGGATCCGGGCTCAGCTCGTTCCGCTCCACGCGTTTGACGAGGTCGGTTAGCACGGCATTGGCGGCGCAGGACAGGCCGATCTTCGCGCCCTCGCGCACCCAGACCCGCATCGCCGTCTCGTCGCCTTCTCCGGCGCGCGCGATCGTCTCAGGCGGCCGATGCTGTGCGCTTGCCTCGACGCCGCTTTTGTGAAGGGTTTCGGATGCTGGCCGCTTGAAGACGGCGCCGCGCGTTCGGCGGCCGAAACCCTTCACAATAGCAGCCCTCAGCTCCGCTTAGATTTGCGATAACGACCTGCATCTGAACAACTTTGCCTACGAATGCGACATTTTATCTACCTCACGTCATATATCGCCCGGCGTCAATATGGATCGTCTGCCCGGTAAGATACTCGGTTTCCATGATCATTCTAACCGCAGGCCAGATTTCGTCGGGACGTCCAAAACGGCCGAGCGGGAGGCTCTTGTCCGACTGATGCGCAGCACGATTGATCATGTCGGTGGCAATGAGCGACGGAGCGATGGCATTTGCCGTAATTCTATGTTCGCGAAGATACGTCGCGTAGTAGTGCATCAACCCCTCCATTCCGGCCTTGGATGCTGCGTAGGCTGCCGAGATGATTCCCCCCGTCCTCGCGGCCCCTGAAGACATGAAAATCAGCCGGCCACCATTTTTCATCATGCGAGGTATGGCCGCCTGCGAGACCATAAATGCAGAGAGTAGATTGAGCTTCAACACTTGGTCGAATGCATCGGACGTCAGGCTTTCAAGGGGAATCTTCTCGCCAACCCCGGCGTTGTTGATGACACAGTCGAGCCTTCCATATTGATCGACGGCCGCTGATATAAGTCCGCGAGCATCCGCCTCAACGCTTACATCACCTTGCACTGCTATAGCCTGCCCCCCTGCGTTGACGATCGACGCGACGACCTCCTCCGCGGCGTCATGAGACCTGGCGAAGTTAATTACCACAGGGTGGCCCTCTCGAGCGCAATCAACGGCAACCTGCCTGCCAATCCCCCGAGATGCACCGGTGATGAGCGTCACTTGTCTGTCCACGTTTCCATACCTTTGATTTGGGATCAGTTCGTCTAAGGCGCGCTTTGCGAAGAACCGCCAACGGGGCGAAGTGTCGATCACGTTTGAGTAGGGACCGCAGCCTTGCACCTCGGTCTCGAGTTGCGCCGTCCAGCGACCACGCGAGGATAGCCAGTCCGATCAATCGCCGATCTGCAGGATGCTGCGAAAGACGATGGTAATTTCTGAAGCGATTTGAGAATCGTCGGATGGAGCGAACCTGCCAACCGAGGCCGGACGAAAGATCAGCCGCTGCTGCAAGAGTGCGACGACCGAGCGGACAGCCAAGTCGACCCGCTCTTCGGACATTATCCGACGTTTCGGCAGTTTCTGACGCAGGATGGCTGATACGCGGGTCGAAACCAACGCAATCAGTGCTCCAGCCCCTTCGTAGATTTCTTGATCGTCGAGAAGGAGCGTTGATCGCAACATGTGCTGCCTGCGAGAATAGTGCCTGGTGAGGTTTCGCAGGATCAGCCGTATCGAGTCGTCGAGCGACAAATCCTTGTGAGCATCTGTACTCAAGCTCTCTTCGATTTGCGTAACTTGCTGGTTCCGAAAAGATTCGTGCAGAGCCACGAGGATACTGCGCTTGTCCTTGAATCTCGCATAGATCGAGGCTGGCACGCACCCGGCCCGCGCTGCGATTTCCGGGATGGTAATGTCGTCGAACGATCGGCCGTCCAAGAGGACGTTCAGCGCCTGTACGATGTCGGCCAATCTCTGTTCGCTGCGCGCCTGCTTTGGGGCGTTGACGCGCGCGAGCTTCGAAATTGCCGCCAGACCCTGAGGCTGTTCAGCTCCGATTGGTGATGCGTTTCTTGGTTTGGCCACTCAGCGTCCCGTCCGGTTCGATCCAGTTTGATGAAGCAATATACCGCAGGCAGTTCGGCCTTGACCAATCTAGAATTAGAATCTAAATCTATTTTTTTTCGGCCGCAAGGGCCTTCGCTTGCTGAGCAGCCGCCCTCCCCAATCGACGTTGAGGCGCCCTACTCCACAGATCGAAATTCGAGGACTTCCATGATCAGAATCGACACATCGCCCGCGGATGTCGGGATGGACGAGGAAAAGCTGACGCTCCTCCGGGAAGATATCGAGACGGACATCGAAAGCGGCCTGTCCGATGGATCGGTCATCCTCATCGCACGCCGGGGAAAAATCGTGATGCATGAAGCGATTGGTTTTGCGGATCGAAAAGCCGGCCGGAAGATCAAGACAGACGACGTACTCCCCGTCATGTCGCTAACCAAACAGCTCACGGCCGCCACCGTCTTCCGCTTTATCGATCGCGGACAGGTGACGCTCACCACACGCATCGCCGAGGTGATTCCGGAATTCGCCTGCAACGGCAAAGAGCGAGTGACGATCCGTGATACCCTGAGCCATCAGGCTGGACTCCCGATGCAACATCCCGTCGAGGATTGGAGCCAAGGGAACGAAGCATACGTGGCCAAGATATGCGCGATGCCGCCCGAATTGGCAGCGGACGGTGTCGTAAACTATCATGCCGGTGCGGCCCATGCGATCCTGGGGGAAGTCGTGCGACGGCTCGATGATCGGAATCGATCATTGACGCAGATCATGGCCGACGAAATCCTGGTCCCGACCGGCATGACCGACACCGCGCTGACATTGATCGGCCGGAATGATCTGGCCGACCGATCCGCACCTATCACAATGTGCGACGACTCCAAAGAGACGATCCCTCAGCAAGATATCGAGCGCATCGCGGAAATCTGCGCCACGGTTGAATTTCCCGCTGGAGGCGCCGTGTCTACGGCTTACGATCAATATCGCTTCGCGGAGATGTTCAGACTGGGCGGAGCCCTGAACGGCGTGCGCGTGCTTTCTCCGGCGATCATAAAGGCGGCGACGACGATCCAGACAGGGACAAAGCTGAGTGGCCTCTACAAGGCATCCGCCGAGAACAATTTTACCGAGCCATTTCCCGCGAACATCGGTCTGTCGTTTTACGTGCGAGGCGAAGGCGTATTCCTTGCCAGCATGGGTACGTTGAGTTCACCGAGCACTTTCGGCGGATCCGGCTTTGGCGGGCAACTGTTTTGGGTGGACCCGGAAAGACAACTGACATTCGTCCATCTCGTGGTCGGGTATCCGCAGCTCTACAAATCACGAAAGCGTTCGCAGCGACTTTCCGACCTCGTCATCTCCGCCGTATCGGACTGAAGCACGAAGCCGACTCGCGCTCAGCGTCGCGTACTGCCGCCAGGCGGTGAGCATGTGCGTAACAACTGGAGATCAAGAATGTCGAGCTATAGAATCCTCGCTGGGGTAATTGCCCTAACTTTCGCTTGCGGTCTCGGCTCACTCGCGGCAGCGGAATATCCTTCGAGGCCAATCCGGCTTGTGGTACCGGCCTCCGCCGGGAGCAGCGCAGACTTGGGCGCGCGCGTGTTCGCCAAGAAGCTCTCCACGATCCTCGGTCAATCGTTGGTTATCGAGAACAAAGTGGGCGCTGGAGGGCGCATCGGAGCGGCAGACGCAGCGCGAGCCGCTCCGGACGGATACACGCTGTTGTATGGCACTTCCATCACTCATGCTCTCTATCCCGCACTCATCAAATCGCTCCCATACGACCCTTTCAGGGATTTTGTGCCTCTCGGGCAGATCTTCTGGTTCGCCACGATGATCGTTTGCAATTCGCAAATGCCGTTCACCGAACTAAAGGGACTGATCGAGTTCGCAAGAGGAAATCCCGAGAAGCTCTCATTCGCCAATTCAGGGATAGGTGGCGGCAATCACTTCAGTAGCGAGTTGTTCGCCAAGGCGGCGGGCATCAAGGTTCAGCACATTCCCTTTCGAGGTAATGCGCCCGGCATCCAGGCGGTCGTCGCGAATTTCGTGAGTTGCACGTCCCAGACTGAAGTGAAGTCCTTCGTGGAAGCTGGCCAAATCCGCGCTTTTGTCACCACCGGTAAGGATCGTGATCCACGCTTTCCGGACCTTCCTACCGTGGCACAGGCGGGATTGCCAGGCGCCGAGACGACTTGGTGGCACGCGCTTTATGCGCCGTCCGGAACGCCAGCACCGATCGTTCAAAGACTCGAAGAAGCGGTAAGGGAAATCTCACGTGACGCCGGCATAGCCAGTCAGACGAGCGAGATCGGCCTTGTTCCACAATATCGCAGCCCAGAGGAGGTCACGCAGCGCACGAAAGACGACATTGAGCTATTCAGCAGGGTCGCCCGCGAGGGCGACATACACCTTGATTAGGCTCATCGAGAAACGGGCGACATCCCGCGGACGTGCGGCGCATCGACAACTGCTGTTGAGGGCACATTGGGGAAGATTTCTCATCAGCTTGTATCTGAGCACAGCAGATTATCTTCGAGAAACCGGACCGATGGCTCCGTGCTGACGGTCGATTGCTTGTAAACATGATGCCAGGAGAATTGAGATGAGCATGAAGCTATCTACCATTGCGATTGTATCCGTCGCTGCGCTTTTCGCCCTAGCTGGGTTGTCGGCGAATGCGCGACCACTGAACAAGGTGGCGGGCACATGGCGGATGGTCGCCGCGCAGATCGATCCGGATGGAGGGAACCTCCCGGCGTACGGGCCAAAACCGAACGGCATGCTCGTCTTTACCGAGGATATGCATTTCGTCGAGGTTCTGAACGACTCAACGGTTCCGCGCTTCGCGTCGAGTGCGCGCGGCAACGGGACGGATCAAGAAAATCGAGCAGCCATGGCCGGAGCTATCGGGTTCGCAGGTACATACACGGTCGATCAGAACGGAGAATTCAGTGGCAACAAGGTGGAGGTTTCGACCTTTCCAAATTGGATTGGAAGTGAACGTACTCGCAACGAGCTTACGCTCATCGTGGACGGCGATCGAATGACAGAAAACTTCCAGAGGCCGGAAGGAACACGGATCCGCATAACTTTTGAGCGCGTCCGGTAGCTTAGAGCATGATCCGGAAAAGTGGAGACCGGTTTTCCGAAAAAGATCATGCTCAAACAAAGAGCTGGAGCGGGATGACGATTCGAAGAAAAGTCATCACGCTCTAG
>NZ_PSRR01000068.1 GCF_004296405.1 Bradyrhizobium sp. Leo170 | reverse complement strand
GAAAAGTGGGTACTAGTCCTGGTGCTGACGACGGTGCCGATCTTCGCCTCGATCCTGCGCGTGCCGTTTGCGGCGGTTGCGCCGATGATCGTGGTGTCCTGCGCGATCGGCGCCTACGCGATCCAGAACGCGATGTTCGACATCTGGCTGATGCTGGGCTTTGGCGTGGTGGGTTACGTCTTCAAGAAGATTGGCATTCCTCTGGCGCCGTTCACGCTCGCGTTAGTGCTCGGCAACCGTGCCGAGGATGCGTTCCGGCTATCGATGATCGGTTCCGGCGGCGATATGAAGGTGTTCTGGTCGAACGGGCTCGTCGGTTCGATCACGACGCTCGCAATCGTCCTGTTGTTCTGGCCCTTGATCGACAAGGCGCTTAGCGGCGCCACCCGACGGCTGCGGCCGGCGAAGGCGTAAAGCCTTATACGACCTTGCGCTGTCTGAGCTCGGCGATCTCATCTTTGCTGAAGCCGAACTCCGCCAGCACTTCGTCGGTCTGCTCGCCAAATTCCGGCGGGCGCGCCGCCATGGTGCTTGGCGTCCGCGAGAGCGTCACCGGCTGGCTCACCAGTCGGATGTGCCGGTTCTCTGTGTTCGGCACGTCCCGGGCGATGCCGAGATGTTTCACTTGCGCATCCTCGAACATCTGGTCGATGGAATAGATCGGGCCACAGGGCACGCCGGCTGCGTTCAGCTCGCTCACCCAGGTCTCGGTGGATTTCTTCTGTGTCAGCTCGTTGATCTTCGCATTGAGCGCGTCGCGGTTCTTGGAACGCGCCGGCGCCGTGGCATAGTCGGGATCGCTGATGAGTTCGGGAGCCCCGATCGCCTGTGCGCAGCGTTCCCAGATGCGTCCGCCTGTCGTGGCGATGTTGATGTAACCATCCGACGTCTTGAACACGCCCGTGGGAATCGACGTCGGGTGGTTGTTCCCTGCCTGCTGCGCCACTTCCTTTTCCATCAGCCAGCGCGCGGCCTGGAAATCCAGCATGAAGATCTGCGCCTGCAACAGCGAGGTCTGTACCCATTGACCCTCACCCGATACGTCGCGTTCCAGGAGCGCCGTGAGGATGCCGATCGCGCAGAACAGGCCGGCTGCAAGGTCGGCAACGGGAATACCGACCCGCATTGGGCCGCCGCCGGGCGCGCCGGTCACTGACATCAGTCCGCCCATGCCCTGCGCAATCTGATCGAACCCCGGGCGTTTGTGGTAGGGCCCGTCCTGGCCGAAGCCGGAGATGCTACCATAGACAATGCGCGGATTGATTTGGCGGAGACTCTCGTAGTCGATGCCGAGCTTGGCTTTGACATCAGGCCGGAAATTCTCAACCACAACGTCAGCCTGTTCGGCCAGCCGCTTGAATACTTCGAGACCTTTTGGATCCTTGAGATTGAGCGTCATCGCGCGCTTGTTGCGGTGCAAGTTCTGGAAGTCCGAGCCATGCCGTGGGCCGCCCGGTTGCTCGCCGCCAGCGTCCTCCGTCAAGGCATCGATCTTGATGACATTGGCGCCCCAGTCCGCGAGCTGCCGCACACAGGTGGGGCCGGAGCGGACGCGGGTGAGGTCGAGAACGGTGAATCGGGACAGGGCTTGCGATGCATGCGGGACGGGCATTACGGGGGGCTCCGGATCGAACGGCGGCGCTACAATAGCGCCGGACAACCTCCCGGCAAGGTCCGCCTCCCGCCGGCAACGGCATGGCGGACTTGATGTTTTGAGTGGGTTGGCGGGGATCGTGCAGGAAAGCGGCCGGGATCCGTTTTAGGGACACCCGCAAGGCTGGGTGCACTTTCCATATCCGGGTGGCCACTCCGCGCCAGTTGGCCTCTGTGGCCCGTTGTGGGCTGTGAGAGCCAGCTTGCCGCATGTTTCGGCACGAGGGCCAAGTATCGACATCCCATCGGGTTGCTGCTAGCCCCTCTGTACGCCAAAGAGGTCCCCGGACTTGATCGAAGAGCCAAACGCGCGCGGCAGAGAGAATGTCCCCGCGGGCATTTCGCCCCCGACCCGGGCACGAAGACTGCTTGCGGGTTGGTCCGCCAGCATTTTCCAGATGGTGCTCGGGATCATCCAGCAGGTCGCGCTGGTTCCTGTCTTTCTGCATTTCTGGAGCGGCGAGGAGCTGGCCGCCTGGTTCGTCATCTATGCGATCGGCAACCTTGTGCTGGTCGCAGATGGCGGCCTGCAGCTTCGTGCCATCAACCGCTTCTTCTCATTCAAGTCCAGCGTTGATTGCGACGGCCGCACCGCGACATTCTATGCTGCGATAATGCGACTCTACCTTTGGCTTAGCGTCGTGCTCGTCGGTCTGGTGCTGGCAGCGGTGCTGGCTGTTTCGCCGTCCACGGTGTTCCGGTTCGAGGCGATCGAGAATTTCGATGCTGCCTTTGTGGCGATGACGGCGGGTATGCTGCTCACGCTTCCGGCGGGTCTGGTGTCGGCACTCTATCGGGCGCGGGGCCTGTACGGCCGCGCTGTCTGGTTGCAGAGCTTCGGAACGCTGATCGGACAGGTCGCGCAGTTGGTTGCGATCGCTGCGACAGCAAGCTTGTTTGCCGTCACGTTCGCCTATGTCGCGATGCAGATATTGATTGCGGTCTATCTGATCACCATCGATGCGCCGCGCTTGCATCCATTCCTGCGCAAGGCGCGGGGCAGACGTCCGATACGCTGGATGGTCGGTCAGCTACGCAAGGCGGCGCCGTTCGGAATCGCTGGCGCGACCGAGCTGGCGCTGATGAACCTCCCGGTGCTCCTGGTCAGCGCGCTGGTGGCCGATCGCGTCGCTGTCGCACAATGGGGGTTGATCCGCGTTGCGGCTGGGCTATTGCGGGCGCTCTGCCTGCAGGTGACTCTTCCGCTGGCTGCTGAACTCGGCCACGACTATGCTGTTGGTGCGACCGAACGGTTGCGCGTGCTCTATGCCCGCGGTTCGGTATTTGTGGCGGTGCTCGCTAGTGCGGTCGTGTCGGGACTGTTGCCGTTTTGGCCTGATTTCTTCGTGCTCTGGACCCGCGGCGCCATTCCCTACGATCCGTTGCTGGCAAAGACGATGCTGATCGGCACCAGCGTGGCCGCGCCCGCGATCCTGGCGCTAAGCTATGCCAATTACAGCAACCGGGCCGATCTTCTTGTACGCAGCAAGGGGCTGCAGCTCATTGTCTTTCTCGTCTTATCGCTGCTGCTGATCCCGCAACTGGGCCCGCTGGGCGCGGCGGCTGCGATCGTAGCGAGCGATCTCCTGGTTCAGTTCGGCCTGTTGACGCTTGTCATCATGCGTCAAACGCTCAAGCACCCGTTCCGTCACCTGATGTTTCTGGCGGGGGTCATGGGTGCGACGATAGTGGCTGGATGGGGGTTGGGAATTATGATCCGTTCCACGATACCCTGGACTGGCATGCAGCGCTTCGTCGCGGAATGTGCGATCTGGCTGGCGGTTGCAGGAGTGGCGGCGATCCCCCTGCTGATTGGAAATATCCGCGCAAAGACAATCGCGATTATTCCCCGATAGGAACGCGTGCGGTCCTCAATAGATCCGAGGGTAGCGGCGGTATCGAAGTCTCAGAAGGTGTTGCGCGAACTCGCGATGTCCGTCGTGGATCTGGCGCGCAAAATATTCGAGCCTCTCTTTGCCCGCGGTGGCGAGCCGGGCACGTTCCTCGGGTAGGCTGGCCTTGACGATGGCTTCTGCCAGCGAAGCGGGATTGTCGTAATCGAACAGAATGGCGGCATCGCCGGCTTGCGCCTCGAAGTCTTCGGGATAGATCACGGGCGTGCCAACCGACCAGGCTTCGAGCGGCGGCAGATTGGTCGGACCGAAGTAGCTTGCCATCACCAGTGCTGCTGCGTTGCGATAGAGCGGGGCGAGTTCGATAGAGGGAACAAAGCCGAGGATACGCACGCGGTCGCCAAGGCCGAGTTGCGCGGCCAAGGCTTCGATTGCGTTACGCGAACCGCGATCCGATCCGCATAGCACCAGCGTTGTCTGTATCCCGTGCTTCTGCAGCAAACTCATCGCCAGCAGGATGGTTGCGTGATTCTTATGAGACCAGAACTGGGCGGGGTAGAAGAGATAACCGGGCTCTAGGCCGTACTTTCGCAGGATCGCGGCGTCCGCGTCCGTTTGCTCGCCAGCCGAAATCGAGCGTGCCACATAGGGTGATGGCGAAAACGGGATACAAACCGCGCGATCCTGTTCCATCGCGTAGCGACGGCACAGCGCATCAATCACCTCTTTGGCGTTGGCGACGACCAAAGCCGCCTTGGTGCTGGCGCTGCGAAAGACGATTTCGCGACGTTCGAACTCGGCGAATTCACGCGCCTCGTCGAATTCCGGCGAATCGCGATGGCAACCGTCGAATATCGTGATGATGAAAGGCAGCTTGTAGAGCACGAGTTGCCAGTTCGATGTCGTCAGGAAATAGACGATATCGACATGCTCCCGGATCAGCCGCTTCTCCAAGGGCGGGCATAAGTGCAACGCGTACTGCAGGAGGTCGAACCACCCGCAATATTTCAGGAACAGGAACAGCCGGTCGAACCAACCAATCCGCAACAGCGTGGCCTCGATGCCGAGTTCGGACAGGATGGCGATGTTGTTGGGCTGGGTGGTGAAGACGGTCACGTCAATATCGACTGTCTTCGCCCAGCCGCGGAGCCATGCGATATCGCTAAGCCCTTGCTGGAAGCCGCCGCCGACCTCGAGTGGCAACTCCAGCACGACGCCAACGTGAAACTGCTTCACAGTTGAACCGTCTTTTTCCTGGCGATGGAATAAGCCGCCCAGTCTCGCGAGTTCGGCGGGCTGGTCGTCGACAGCCACGCATAGTGACCGATTGGCTCGAAACCGGTCGCGCCGAGAAGCGCCTCGACCTCGAACGGAAACCAGTAGCGGAGGTAGTGTGCTTCGTCGATCCGATGGATCGTCGATTGCGCAATGTCCTCGCAGAACAGCGTGTAGTTGACCTGAACGGTCGCGCTGGCCTCATTATGGTTGGACTGGGCGATCCGGGTGATGCGCAGCGGCGCGCGTTCGACGACCTTGACGCGGGTTTCAACGCTTTGCGCGAGTACGGCGCCGCCATACCAATAGTCGAACAGGAGAATACCGCCCGGCTTGAGTGCGATGGCTGCACTCGCCAGCATGTTCTGAAGTCTTCCCCGGCTGGTCTGGTAGCTCGCCACATGGAACAGGGCGACCGCGGCGTCGAAATCCCGCTCCGGGCCGGATTCGCAGACGTCCCCCTGCCGAAATCGAACGTGTTCCGAACCGCCTCCCGTACGCGCCTCGGCCCGGCGGATCATGTCTGCGCTGATGTCGACACCGGTGACTGTCCATCCCATGCGCGCGAACTCATGGGCGTGCACGCCGGTGCCGCAACCGAGATCGAGCAACGTACCGGGTGTAGCGCCATGACGACGGAGTTGCACGTCCACAAAGGATGCTTCCGCGGCATAATCCTTGTCCTGATAGAGCAGGTCATACCACGGCGCGTAGCGTTCGAAGGCGCTCAAGCAAGGATCTCCTTCAGCGCCTGTGCGGATCGCACCATCTGGTCGTCCGTCAATCCAAGGCCGCTCGGAAGATAGAAGCCGCGGCGCGCGATCCGTTCCGCGTGAGGATGCGAGTCGCTCGCGAACAGGCCGGCTCTGCGCAGGACGGGCTGTTCATGCATGCACCAAAAGAAGGGACGGGTGCCGATGCCCTTGCCGGCGAGCCGGCGCATCGCTTCCTTGGCGTCGAACTCGACCGCGTCTTTCAGGACGACGCCATACACCCAATAGATGTTGTCAGCGTAGTTGGTACGGGGGATAGGGCGCCGGATCAGATCGACCCCTTCCAGAAGCTCGTCATAGCGTCGGCCGGTCCGGCGCTTGATGTCGATCATCTCGCCTAGCCGCTCGGTCTGGGCGACGCCGAGAGCGGCCTGCAGGTTGGTCATGCGCGCGTTCCATCCAAGCTCGTCATGGACAAAGCGCTGCTCGGGCTTGAAGCAGAGATTGCGGAGACTGCGCAGCCGGTCGGCGAGTTGCGCGTCATCGGTCAGGATCATCCCCCCTTCGCCTGTCGTGACGTGCTTATTCGGATAGAAGCTGAACGTGCTCACGTCTCCAAAACTGCCGCAGGGCTGGCCGCGATAAGTCTGGCCGTGCATCTCGGCGGCGTCCTCGATCACGCGAAGGTCATGCTTGCGCGCAAGCTCAAGGATCGGGTCGAGATCGACCGGCAGGCCATAGATATGCACCACCATGATCGCGCGGGTTCTTGGCGTGATCGCCGCTTCCACTGCGTCCGCAGTCATGTTCCAGGTGTTCGGATCGCAGTCGACCACGACGGGAACAAGTCCGGCGCGGACCACCGCGGATGCGCAACTGATGATCGTAAACGTCGGAATGATGACTTCGCTGCCCGGCTCGAGCGAGAGCGCGTGAACGGCAATATCGAGCGCAACGGATCCGTTGGTGACGGCGACGCCGTGACGGCGTCCCGCGATCTGCGCCATAGCCGACTCAAAGCGTGGAATGAACGGACCTTCGGAAGATATCCATCCGGTGCGAACGCACTCGGCCAGATATTCAGCTTCGTTTCCGTTCAGGAGTGGGGTGTTGACTGGAACGAAATCCTGCGTCACGCAATCGGACCCTTGATCCGCTTCACCACAGCCGGCGCCTCGGGGAAGCGCGTCTTGTCGCCTTCGCCCGCATAGGGACCCTGCTTGATTTCAATCATCTCAAGCGGTTCCAGCACCTCGAATCCATGGGCGCCGCTGCAAAGAAGAATGATGTCTCCGGCCGAGAGCACGCGGCTCTCCAGATATTCTTCGCTCTCGGTGTAGAAGTCGACCTGCAGCTTGCCTTTCTGGATCACCAGCACTTCCTGGGTGTAGTGAACCTCGCGCGTCACCTTGTTGTGCCGATGCGGAGCAATGCTCTTGCCCTTTGGGTGGCTCATATAGGCAAGCTGCTGCGACAATTCAGGCGTGGAGAAAAATGTGATCCCCGGTTCCCGAAAGGAGGCGCGAACAATGATCGCGTAAAGCTGATCGTTAAAGCGACAGTGTTCGACGCTATCCATCGGCCGGCCGAAAAAGGTGAGTAAAATCAACCGCAAAGCGGCTATTTTGAGGGCAATGTGGCTGCTTTGCCCCCCGGCGTCAAGGAAATATTCCGTCCATCCTGTCGCGGCGGAGGGCTCACGAATTTTCGACGGCTGCCAGGATTCCGCGGGTTCGTTCGCGGTAATTGTGCGCCGTCAGCGTGCGGCGCTGACCGGCAGCAGCGATCTCCTTTCGCGCCGCATCGTCGGCGAGATATCGCTCGATCTTTTCAATGCAGTCGTCGATCGAGCGCCACGCCACGACTTCGCGGCCCGGGTCGAACAGCGTGTGCAGATTCTCCTTGAGGTCGGTGAGCAGAAACGTGCCGACGCCGGTCGCTTCGAACAGCCGCACATTTCCGGCCTCCTGGCCGGCCATGTCGATGTGGGAGTTCAGCGTGATGCGCGAGCGCCGTAGCGCCTGATACATCTCAGTGCCCCAGGCTTCGCCTTGAAAACGGCGATGCAGGGGAGAGGAGGCGGGGAGGCCTGGCGCGATATTGCCGAACAGTTTGAGGTCGTAGCGCGCGGCAACCGCCTCCAATAGTGCGATCCGTTGCTGATGATCGGCTGAGACGGTGCCGACGAAGGAGATGTCGACATCCTGCGCCGGCGCCGGAGGTAACGCATCGAGGATGGCGGGCTCGAAGGCGAGATGGCTGACCTCGGCGCGGACGCCCTGGCCTCGGAAAAACTCGACCGTGGCGACCAGTTGGGAGATCAACAGGTCATAAACCCGCCAGTCCTCGCCACGGGTCGGCGAAATCCCGATCTGGCCGACCAGTTTAGGCTTGCCAATTCCCTTGATGCGACGCATCAGCGGGGTATCGATGTGAAACGTATCCTGGTTCAGCACCAGATCCGGCCTGAAATCCTCGATCTGGGCGAGCAGGATTTTTTCTGCCTGTGCGTCGAGCTTTGGGCTGAGTCCAATCTTGCGAGCGAACGGCCTCAACATCGGCTTGAACGGCGCGACCGCCTGCAGCAGCCAAGCAGGAAGCCTGTTGCTGGCGCCCATGGCCGGCTCGGAGACTGCCACGGCCATGCCATGCTCCCGCGCCCAGGCTGCCTGCAGCCAGGGGTTATTGACGTGGATCTCCGCTGCGGAGTGGCTCAGCGCGGCGAAATTCCTCGAGTAGAAGTCGGCGACACCGAACAGGCTGTTGTTGCGTGCGGCCATTTGCGTGGCGTAGGACGCATTCGCAAGGCCAGCCTCGCGGCGATAGAGCCAGGCCAGGAAGCTCGGGTAGTCCGCATTGAGTATCAGGATACGCATGATTTGCTGGATGCGCGGGACACGACGCGTCGAGCCGGTCGCGCGGAATCGAGTTTCTCCTCAGCACTATTCGCTGACGGAATGAAGGTTGTGCGGCGTAATGTACCAAAGCAGATACAGGATCGCCAGACCATGCGTTAGCAAGACAGTCGACAGCGGGACGTTGAGCAGGACCTGAGCCACGATCGCGCTTGAGGTGAGAATAAAGCGCGGCGGGAATCCCGCAGACAGCCGGCTCCCCAGAGCAATGATCAATCCGCACAGGAAAATGGCAACTGGAGCAAGATAGGGGCCCGCCGACGCAATGCCTTCAGTAGCAAACAACGAGGCATTGAAGAAACCAAGGTGGTAGGTTTGCTGCATCAGCACGGACAGCGGCTCTTGATACGCGCATGACACAAAAGGTTTGATGATCCAAATTTGGCAGAAGTGGGTAAAGCCGTGGGTTGAAAAATAGTGGCTGTAGAAGTCCAAGGCCGTGGACGGTATCGCAATCATTCGAAAGTTCACGAGCAGAAAGTAGGACGTGGCTCCGAACATCACAAGGAGGATTCCGGAGAGCGTCGGCAGAAGCAACGAAAGGACTATAGATGTTCTGGCTTCGAGGAGCGAGGCCAACAGCGCCATGAAGATAAGCCAAAATGGCGCGAACAGGGCCACCTTTGCCAGAGTGATAGGATAAAGAAGAAGCAAGAGCAATAGAGCAGCTGTCGCGCCCCAACGGTTCCTGCGCTCGAGAAAAGCCGCGAACGCGAATGGTAGAAGGACGGTCGAGTTGATCGAAAGTAGATACCTTAGTGGGCTCGGAAAATTGAGATCGTTTCGGAAGTCATAAATTGATAAAACGCTCACTAGCCTGAAGTTGTAGTAGGCGCCAGCCGCCACTGTGACTGCGGCGACCAGGAGTATGAAAGTTAATGCCGTGTCGCTACCCCGCTTTGAGAGCACAAACGTCTGTTTGATGGGCGACGAAATGAATAAGGCAGGAAGAACAAACGCAAATGTGGAGGCCGCAACAGAGGCCCCGTACAGTATGTGGTCATAGTTTAGGTCTGAAAAAGAATTCAGCCACATGTACCCGAGCGCCATCATGTAAAGGTAGAATGCGATGACGTAGCCAAAGCTGATACGCGCCAGGCAAAAAAGAATCGCGAAGGGTGCCACAATCCCTGCGCAAAGAATTGCGGTCAGCAAGTTGTTCGCATCATACCGTATATGAAAGGCGGCGGGATCTAACTTGGCCGGATCAAGTAACGGGACAATCGACTTGACCTTTGCGATAGCAACGAGATTCAAGCATTGAATTGCGATTTGAGCGCTCAATAGGACAAACAAACCATAGAAAGCGCACTTATGAGTGAGCACCAAATGAACTTTGCTGATTCTGGTCTGACCATGGAGCATGGGCTTGAAAGCAATCGGTTGCGAGTGGCTAGCAGTCGAACTAGTGTCGTTCTTGCATCCTATCAGCTTCGCTAACATGGCAGAAGACGGAGTAAGCTTCTAGGTGTGCTCAAGTATTCTGATGTGAGCCGATGGATACTGAAGAACTGTACCGGTAGGTCGGAGCAAATACCAGTGCAATCAGGCGGAGCTTTGGTTCTAGAGTATACGCGCACGGCCACCTCGATCGCCGTCGTTCCAGATGGAGAAACCATGTGAGTAGGCATACAATCGTCTCCGAACTCGCCCGCCTGTAGGGGGTAACTTTCAAAATTGTCTGTGCCATGTGATCTGAGTAGGGAAAGGAGCAATCTCAACGGCGCAAACTGTGAGATGTGAAGGCCGACTCTCCCGACAGAAGGGGTCGTAGTTCAGGTCTGTGAAGCAATTGAGCCAGAGATACTCGATACCGCTGTCTTCAGGTGGAAGCCTACAAAATATCCGATCGTAGGGTGCGAAAGTGAAGCTGATTCCGACAAGCGCGTAAGCCGGAATGATAGCGATCGCAATGGGAAGTCGCTTGACCTGAAAAAATGGGAAAGGTTGGAGGGGCGGTGTTCAAGCTAGTGGCCGAGGCGGGCAAGACCAGCGATATGCAGCAGGCCAACAATGTGGATGAAAAGCAATAAACCGCGAGCGACGTCGCCGATTCGAAAATGATCCTCAAACTCTCCTCGTCAAGCCCGGAAGTTGCTTGTAGGAGCATGGGGAGTGTGCCGAGAACAGCAATAACCTGCCTCAAGAACCTTGGAGACGAGCACATGTCGGGTTGTGCGGTTGGCCATGGGAAGCGTTGGACGCAACATGCTCGCTAGGGACCAGAAAATTGTCATCCTGCTCGCAGCATTCAACGGAGCAGAGCACATCACTGAGCAGCTAGAATCCTTCGTTGCGCAATCACACCGAAACTGGGAGCTCGTGGTTTCGGATGATGGTTCGACCGACGAGACGATCGATGTAGTTCGGCGGTTCGGATGTGCCGTACCTCAGAAGGTTAGTCTTATCGAGGGGCCTCGTCGGGGTTTCTGGCAAAACTTCCTGTCTCTCCTGAGATGGGCGCAGCAATCGGACGGCGATCTCTTTGCCTTTAGCGATCAGGACGATATTTGGTTGCCCGAAAAATTAGAGAGAGCCGCGAAATGGTTGGCGGTCAATGGGCCATCGGAAGTGCCGCGTCTTTACTTTAGCCGGACGGCCCTGATCGAAGAGGATGGAACGCCGGTGGGGCTATCGCCTCTATTTCGACGCCCGCCGAGCTTCCAAAATGCGCTCGTGCAGAACATGGGGGGCGGCAATACTATGGTTATGAACCGAGCGGCCATGCATCTGCTGGCTCAAACTCCACACGATGTGAACTTGATTGCTCACGATTGGTGGACCTACCAGATCGTGACCGGGGCCGGCGGGAAAGCCTTCTATGACCCCGTTCCGAGCCTCAAGTACCGGCAGCATGAACGCAATCTAATTGGGTCAAACAGGGGGCCACGGCAGCGTCTTGTAAGGGCCATGGCTTTTGCAAATCGCCGGATGAAGAGCTGGAATGATGTAAACTTGGAAGCCCTGGACAGGATGCGGAGCCAGCTTTCTCAGCCCGCTTTGACCACGCTGGACCGTTTCGCGCTCGCACGGCGGAGCGCGCTGCCGCGCCGCATTTACCTGCTGCACCGATCCGGAATCTATCGCCAGAACGCGCGGGAGACCATTGGAGTGTTCCTCGGAGCCATCTTCGGGTTGATATAGTCTATCTAAGCGACCGCGTTGCCGCGGAGTAGGTTTGCAGAACGACTTCGATCTCGCGGGCCTTCGTAACGTGCGCTCGGTTTATCCAGATGGTCTTGGTGCAGCACCGCCGGCAATGTCGGCGGTGTGCGAAGCCAGTACCATTATTGCCAGCCTGACCTGAGCTCCTTCTTGCATCCAGAGAAGAGCAGAGTCGAAGTTGATTGCAGCCTCAGGTTCACGTCCAGCTCCTCTCCGAGGTGATGGATTTGACCTTGCCCCCAAGTTTATTCAGTCCTGAGTTCGTCCCGGGCGTTGGGTTTGCTCGGATGGGCGGTGGTAGCGACGGGAGCTGGCGTGGCGCCCTCAGCATAGCGCAGCGCCAGATCCGGCGCGAGTGGCAGGTCAAGGCGAACTCGGACCGGGTTCGATATCCGAGTTGCGAGTGTGGTCGTGTGTCGTTGTAATCGGCCCGCCAGAATCCGGCGGCAATGCGAACCTGGGCCAGTGACGTGAACAACGTCTCGTTCAGGAGTTCGTCCCTCAAGCGCCCATTGAAGCTCTCTATGAAGGCACTCTGCATAGGTTTTGCCCGGCGTGATGTCGATGCCATTCGACGCGGCTGTGATCGGCCCATGTCAGGATGGCATTGCTGGTGAGTTCGCTGCCGTCGTCGCTGACCACCATCTTCGGCTTGCCGCGCTCGATCATCAGTCGGTCCAGTTCCCGCGCCACGCGGATGCCGTAGAGCTAGGTGTCGGCCACCAGCGCCAGGCACTCGCGGGTACAATCATCGACGACGGTCAGGATGCGGAAGCGGCGGCCGTCGGTAAGCTGATCCGACGCAAAGTCGAGCGACCAGCGGTCGTTCGGCGTCATCGGCACCAGCATCGGCGCCCTGGTCGCGATCGCTCGCTTGCGATCGCTACGGCGGCGCACCGACAGCTTCTCTTCCCGACAGAGCCGGAAGAGCTTCTTGTGGTTGATCAGATAGCCCTCCCGCTTGAGCAGAACATGCAGCCGCCGATGGACGACAGCTTTCCGCTTCCCCGCAGGTGCAAACGGGCGCTGGAACACGGTCCCCGGTGGCGATCCTGCAGGTTGCTAATCAACGTTGGAGCCTGGACTTCCTACCCTATGCGATAACTGACGGCCGTCGCTTCCCCATCCTGGCAATCGTCGACGACTTCGCGGGAGAGTGTCTGGCGTTGGTCGGCGATACCTCGCTGCCTGCTCTGCGGGTTGTGCGCGAACTCGATACCGTCATCACAGTTCGCGGCCGACCCACTCTGATTGTCGCCGCCAACGGCAGCGAGCTGACCGGCATGGTGATCCTGCGCTGATCACAGGACTGGCACGTCGAGTGGCACCACATCGCGCCTGGCAAGCCGCAGCAGAACGCTTTCGTGGAGAGCTTCAATGGACAGCTGCGACGAGTTGCTCAACGAGACGCTGTTCAGCTCACTTGGTCATGCCCGCGAGGCCCTCTCGCTTTGGAAGGATGACTACAATACGATCAGACCACACAGTGGCCTCGGCAATCTCGCACCTGCGGCTCACGCCAAGATCAGCACCCCGCCATGCAAAGGGACGGACGGGACGCTGCGCTACACCGGGGGCCCCCGTCCCGTTGCACCACCGAGCCAACAGGGCTCAAAATGAAGCAACGATTCTTGCCATAGCTGGACGAAAGGCGGGGCTCAGCTCAAAAGGCATAAAAGCTTAGATATCAATGAGATGCAGAAATCTTAAGCCCGTCAGGTCGACAACAGCTGGCTGGCGCCCTTGCTATCGAACACGTCCCTGGATGTAACGAGCATAAAATATCGGATTGACCTCGGGTCCTGAGTAAGGTTGTAAAGGCGGCCGATTACATATTCTAAAATGGCGGCACGCCTTATGCAATTTGAGCGATTGAAGATCCCCGAGTTGTTGCTGGTGTCGCCGAAGAAACATGGCGATCAGCGTGGATTCTTCTCCGAAACCTTTCGCGCGGATAGCTTTGCGGCTCACGGGCTGGAAGTAGCGTTCGTTCAGGATAACCATGTTTACTCCGCGCAGAAAGGAGTGCTGCGGGGGTTACATTTTCAGTTGGCTCCACATGCCCAGGGTAAACTTATAAGGTGCGAGCGCGGGGCGATCTACGACGTCGGCGTTGATATCAGGGTCGGTTCGCTGACCTATGGGTGCCATGTCGGGGTTGAACTATCTGCAGAAAACTGGCGCCAATTATGGGTCCCGCCGGGCTTTGCCCATGGTTACGTCACGCTCGAGGAAAATTGCGAAGTTATCTATAAGGTCACGGACTATTACACGCCGGAGTGCGACAGTGGCCTTGCGTGGGATGATCCGGCGCTGGGCATAGATTGGCGGCTCGCGCACGCTGACATCACTCTGTCAGACAAGGATGGAAAGCATCCGGGCCTCGCAAGATGCGCCTCCAGCCTTTCACTTTGGTCAGTAGGAAATCTATAAATGCGCGTACTCGTGACGGGTGGGGCTGGCTTCATTGGATCGGCTGTTAGCCGTCATTTCATCGCAGATCTGGAACATGAAGTTGTTATCGTCGATAAACTGACCTACGCTGGAAATCTTGCATCGCTCGCGCCGGTTGCATCTCGTGATGGGTATGTTTTTGAAAGGCACGACATTTGCGACGTCGCCGCGATCGATGCGATCTTTGCCAAATATCAACCCGATGCCGTGGTTCATCTGGCTGCCGAGAGCCACGTTGATCGTTCGATTTCCGGATCGGACGTGTTTGTGACAACAAATGTCATGGGCACATTTACGCTTCTCGAGGCCGCGCGCCGCTATCTCGCATCGTCGCGCAAGGCAGCTGATTTCCGTTTTATCCATGTCTCGACTGATGAGGTCTATGGCTCTCTTGGCGACGACGGATTGTTTACCGAAACAACACCGTACGATCCGAGTTCTCCCTATTCAGCCACGAAGGCCGCCTCCGATCATCTCGCAAAGGCGTGGCAGCGGACCTATGGCTTGCCAGTTATCGTATCGAATTGCTCGAACAACTACGGCCCGTATCACTTCCCGGAGAAGCTGATTCCTCTCATCATTCTCAACGCCCTCGATCGCATGCCCTTACCAGTCTACGGTGATGGCTCCAACGTGCGCGATTGGCTTCACGTGGAAGACCATGCGCGCGCGCTCGGGCTAATCCTCGTCAAGGGCCGTCCTGGCGAAACCTACAATATCGGCGGCCGCAACGAGCGGAAGAACATCGATGTGGTTCGTCAGATTTGTTCTTGGATGGATAATTTCCGGCCGATCAATCATTCGCACCACGACCTCGTATCCTTTGTCACTGATCGACCGGGCCACGATCGGCGTTACGCGATCGATGCAAGCAAACTGGAAAGCGAATTGGGATGGCGCGCACGGGAGACCTTTGAGACCGGTATTGAAAAAACCGTCCGTTGGTATCTCGATAACGCCGACTGGTGGAAGCCCTTGCGTGACAAGGTTTATAGCGGTGAGCGTCTTGGTCTTGGTCTCGTAAAGGCGTAAGGCAATAATGCGGGTGTACGTAATTGGGGCCCAGGGCCAGGTGGCAAGGTCTCTGCGTGAAGCGGCTAGGCTGTCCTTTTGGCAGCAACTTCGTGCGTACCATGTCGCTTAGCAGGTGAACGCGATCGGTCCCGCGTGGTCGACGATTCAGATCGGATGTCCGACCTATGCGCCCGATATCGCGAGTGCTATCGTCGATATGGCACAGCCAGCTTGTGAACTGAGGCCGGCTTTCAGATTTTGCAGGGGTTAGCGCTTTGCCGGACGGTATACGCTGACTTGGTATGCATTTGCGTGCGAGATTATTCGGCCTAGCGCCGAGCGCGGCGGGCGCTCTGTTCCGGTTGACCCGATCACCAGTTCCGACTATCCCGCGCCAGTCAGGAGGCTGGCGAATTCGCGGCTGTCGAGGGCGAGGCTGGAAGCCGTTTTTGATATACGTATCCAGCCGATGAAAAGTTCGTTGGCGAATCGCTTGGATCGACTTAGTCCGCGTTGAATTGGGGCCGCATATGAAAGGCATTATCCTTGCCGGTGGTAGTGGGACCCGCCTCTATCCGATGACATTGGTCACTTCCAAGCAATTATTGCCGGTTTACGACAAGCCGATGATCTACTATCCGCTGACCACGTTGATGCTTGCCGGCATCCGGGAGATCCTGATCATTTCGACGCCGCACGATTTGCCGCTGTTTCAGGCTCTGCTGGGAGACGGCAATCGTTGGGGACTGTCTCTGTCATACGCCGTTCAGCCTCGCCCCGAAGGTTTGGCGCAAGCGTTCATCATCGGCGCACAATTTGTGCAAGGCGGTCCCTCGTCGCTTATCCTCGGTGACAATATTTTCTTTGGGCATGGTTTGCCGGCGCTGCTCGCCAATGCCGTGTCGCGAACCACAGGCGCGACGGTTTTCGCCTATCATGTCACCGACCCCGAGCGCTATGGCGTGGTCGCATTTGACGCACAGGGAAACGCCACTTCGATCGAGGAAAAGCCACTGCAGCCTAAGTCGAACTTCGCAGTGACTGGACTCTATTTCTACGACAACCGCGTCGTCGATATTGCTGCCAATATCAGGCCGTCGCCGCGCGGGGAACTGGAAATCACCGACGTGAACCGCGCGTACCTCGCCCGGGGGGAACTGGCAGTCGAACGAATGGGACGCGGCTTTGCCTGGCTGGACACTGGAACGTCAGATAGCCTTTTGGAAGCTGCCAATTTTGTCGGCACGCTTGAGCGACGGCAGGGTTTTCGGATTGCCTGTCCGGAAGAGGTGGCCTTTAGCCAGGGTTATATTGATCGCGATCAGTTGGAACGTTTGGGCGCCGCGCTGGGAAAGAGCGCCTATGCACGCTACGTTAGCGACCTTGCAAAGAAAACGTAAACGTAGGCTCGCCGATCATAGCAACAACGTAGTCTACCATGATCCCGGAGATCCAGCAGCCAAGGACAACGACATGCCAGGATCCCCTTCCGCATTTTCCAGCGATCTGGCGGTCGTTTATCTGGCGCGCTACGCGGAAGGCGTAAAGCCGGTCGCGAATTTCGTTGAATCCTGGGAGCGGCATCCGCCCGGGATCGCGCATGACCGTGTGGTCATACGGAAAGGATTTCCGGACGGAAAAGTCGCGCAAGACAAAATCCTGCAACGCGCATTCTCGCACGCCGTCTCCGTGTCAGATGACGGCTTCGACATCAACGCCTATGCGAAGGCGGCGAGGCAATTGCCGCACAAGCACGTGGTCTTTTTCAACACGTTCTCCGAAATCGCATCGGATAACTGGCTTCGTAAACTTCATTCGGCGTTCGCTGATCCTACGGTTGGAATCGCCGGTGCCACCGGTTCCTACGAGAGCCCCCTTAGCACCATGAAGCGCGTCCGAAAGGGAGTATGGCAGCTTCAGAATCGGGGGTTTCCCAAGCTTGCCAGCTTCAACTGGTTGTTCCAGGTGATCAGGACGCGCTTGCCGAAGCGGCTTGCCATCAAGCTGGTCGTCAGGGTGGTTTCCTATTTCGCGGCGCGCACGACCAATCCGGATCGCGACCACGCGCTTGACGACCAGTTCGAAGCGTACTGGGCGGGCGAAATTGCTCCTGGTGGCAGGTTGGCACGCCTGAATGAGATTCCGGCGTTTCCCAATCCACACATCAGGTCGAATGCATTTATGATCGAGCGGCAGATTTTTCTCGATGCGCTGCCAGGTTCGATCGACACCAAGAACGACTCATATCTGTTCGAGAGCGGCCCGGACTCCCTGACTCAACGCATGCTCCAACGCGGTCTGAAGGTTGTCGTGGTGGGTGGCGATGGATGCATTTACGAGATGGACAGATGGGCCAAAAGCGGCACGTTTCGCCTTGGCAGCCAGCATAACCTACTCGTCAGGGACAACCAGACCCGAGCGTTTGACGATATGAACGCCGCCGAGCAGCGCGCCTTCGCGACGATGACCTGGGGCGATGAATCCAGGTAGGCTTGCGGACCGTTGAGACGGCCGCCCGCGCTCCGTTAGCGATGCCCACGGCTTGAACCCGATTGGGAGGGTGGGAACGCTATATGGAGCATGTTCTGCCGCAACCCGCTCCCCGGAACCTTAGTCGTCGGTTTGACTGTCCGCGACGTTTATTCGCCGTGACGTTTATTCGCCGTCGGACCATTAACCCTCATTGCGGAGCTGTTTCGGGGGCAGAATTGCCCGTGGTAGACTGGGGTTAGATTGTGCTGCACTGCATTGGTTGGTAAATAGGCCGCCGAAGGGGGCGAACGGGGGCGCGCTGCGCTACAGCCGCTTTTCGCCTATGTCTGAGCCGATTCCAAAGTTCCCAGTGAGAAGCAAATGCACGTTCCCGAGAATGTTCACCGTGGCGATACGCCGCCTGACCCGTCCGGGTATTCAGGGCAACGCCTAACCGCGTCGGCGCCCGTGCGCGGCATCATTGGGTGCGATCTTGATGTTGCGGTGACGCGGATCGTCCACTACCAGGCGTCGCTCAGTAACGAATCGTCGGTCGTGCGATTTGCAGTTGCAGCGGTTGCCTGATGCAGGTTTTTTCGATTTCTCCTGTGAAAATATTGGCACGCCTGTGGCGCAACCGTGACCTGATGCGCGCTTTGGTGCAACGGGAAGTTGTCGGGCGCTATCGCGGGTCGGTGCTTGGGCTTTTCTGGTCGTTTTTCAATCCGATTCTGATGCTCGTCATCTACACCTTCGTCTTCAGCGCCGTCTTCAAGATGCGCTGGAATGTCGGGAGCGACTCGAAGACTGAGTTTGCGATGGTGCTGTTTCCCGGACTGATCGTATTCACGCTTTTCTCGGAATGCCTGAACCGCGCGCCCAGCCTGATCCTGAGCAACGTAAACTACGTCAAGAAGGTGGTTTTTCCGCTGGAGATACTTCCTTGTGTTGCGCTCGGTTCGGCGATCTTTCATGGCGCGGTGAGCCTGTGCGTGTGGTTTATTGCGTATCTGTTCTTGTTTGGAGTGCCGCATCTCACGGTCGTGCTGATCCCGGTGGTTTTGCTGCCGCTACTGCTTCTTATCCTGGGGGTGAGTTGGTTTCTGGCTTCGCTCGGTGTCTATTTGCGCGATGTCGCGCAATTCATGGGCATGATCACCACGGTCCTGATGTTCCTGTCGCCGATCTTCTATCCAGTGAGTGCGTTTCCGGAGAAATATCGCAGCCTGTTGTTCCTCAATCCGATCACGCCCGCGATCGAGCAGACGCGGGATGTGTTGTTCTGGGGAAAGGTGCCGGACTTGTCCATGTTTCTGATCTATCTTCTGGGCGGGGCGTTCGTCGCGTGGTGTGGTTTTGTCTGGTTTCAAAAGACGCGCCGGGGATTCGCCGATGTCCTTTGACGAAACCGCGATTAAGGTAGAGAACCTCAGTAAGTGCTACCAGATCTACAACAAGCCGCACGACCGTTTGAAGCAGTCCTTATTCCCGCGGTTGCAGGCGCTGATTGGCAAGGCGCCGCAGCAGTATTTTCGTGAGTTCTGGGCGCTGAGAGACGTTTCGTTTGAGATCAAGAAGGGCGAAACGGTCGGTATCGTCGGGCGCAACGGCAGCGGAAAATCGACCCTATTGCAGATGATCTGCGGAACTCTAAATCCGAGCGGCGGTACGATCAAGATAAACGGTCGTGTGGCTGCGCTGCTCGAGCTCGGAGCGGGCTTCAATCCGGAATTCACCGGTCGCGAGAATGTCTATATGGCTGCAACGCTCTATGGGTTGACGCGGCCGCAGATCGACAAGCGTTTTGAGCGGATAGCCGCATTTGCTGACATCGGCGAATTCATCGAGCAGCCGGTGAAGACCTACTCGAGCGGAATGTATGTCCGGCTGGCGTTTGCCGTGATTGCACATGTCGACGCCGACATTCTTGTGGTCGACGAAGCGCTCGCAGTCGGGGATGCGGTGTTCACTCAAAAATGCATGCGCTTCATCCGAGAGTTTCAAAAACACGGCACCTTGTTGTTTGTCAGCCATGATACCGGCGCCGTGCAGAATCTGTGCGAATCCGCGATCTGGCTGTCCCACGGTCAGGTCCGGATGACCGGCACGTCCAAAGAGGTCTCTGAAACTTACCTTCAGTTCACGCTCCAGGAAGTTTATGGCGAAGAGGCCAAGTTGATTTCGGTCGCGTCGGACCAAACGGTTGGCGGGCCAGCGTCTGAAACATCGCCGGAGGATCCGCACACATTGGCTGTGGATTACGGGGCCGTGGCCAAGGTGCGCGACAATACCGCCGTCGCGACCGGCTGGAAGACCGGACAGGCTGAAATTCAATCCGTTTCTTTGACAAAATTGTCGGCTGGTCAGCAGGGGATATATGAAGGCGGCGAGCGCGTTCGCATGACAGTCCGCGCCAAGGCGCATGGTCCACTGGAGAAGCCGATCCTGGGATTTCTGATCCGGGATCGGTTGGGACAGGATCTGTTCGGAGAGAATACCCTTCCGTTCACCGATAGAACGCCGATTCGCGTCAAGCCCGGAGCGACGTTCGAGGGTGTGTTCGAGTTCCGTCTGCCAATGCTTCCCAACGGGCAGTACGCCGTCATGGCATCAGTCGCGGACGGCGACTGCTACGAAAACATTCAGCATCATTGGATGCATGACGCGCTAATCGTCAACGTGGCTTCAAGCAAGATTCGTTACGGGCTCGTCGGCATTCCGTTCGAGCGGGTAGAGTTGAAGGTTACGAATGATTAAACGAACGCTCCACGAGCTCTACGCCAACCACACCGGAAAGATGTCCGACAAGTGGACGCTCTATCTCGATGAATATGAGCGCCTGTTCGCGTCGATGCGGAATTATCCGGTCCGGCTGCTCGAGATTGGTGTCCAGAACGGCGGTTCGCTGGACATCTGGTCTCAATTCTTTCCGAAGGCGCAAGCGATCGTCGGCTGTGACATCAATCCGAATTGCGAGCGCCTGACGTATGATGATCCGCGCATCGGCATCATTGTCGGCGATGCGAATGATCCGCAGACTCAGGAGCTGATACTGCAGAGGTCCGGACAGTTCGACATCGTGATCGATGACGGGTCCCATCTGTCCAGCGAGATCATTAGGACTTTCGCGCTGTATTTTCCACATCTTGCGGAGGGTGGAATCTTCGTCGCCGAGGATCTGCATTGCAGTTACTGGGATAAGTTCGAAGGCGGGCTCTACTATCCCTATTCCTCGATCACGTTTTTCAAGCGCCTTGCGGATGTCATCAATCATGAGCATTGGGGGGTGCCCAAGGCCCGCGGCGAAATTCTGCGCGGCATCTTTGGCAAATACGGCTGCGAGCTACCCGAAGAAAGTCTGGCGTTGGTTCATTCGGTCGAATTCATCAATTCGATGTGCGTGGTGAGAAAATCGCCCGCCGCAAACAACGGCCTCGGTCTGCGCGTTATTTCCGGCACCGTGGAGTCGGTGGTTCCGGCCAACCAGGAATGGAGCGGCACTCCGTACAAATTGGATCCGCTCTTCGACGAAAGCAAGAATATCTGGACCAATCGATCTGCGCCGCCCGACGAGATGTTCCCCGAGATCGTGCGCGACCTTGCCACTTCGGCCGGGATCAATTCGGATCTGAATCGCGAGCTCTTGGACCTGAAGCAGCGAAACGAACAGCTAAGTCGCGAGCTCGATGAAATCCGCAGATCAACCAGTTGGCGAATAATGGCGATCCCGCGGCTTTTGGCAACTCGCATGCGAAGTCTGGCGTCCGACGCGCGGACCGGCAGTCTTCGTCGGATACTCAGCGCAGGCGTGAAGTCGCCCTGGCGGTCCTTTTCAAGGAGCAATCCGAAGATCGCCGATCGTCTTCGCAGGTTTGTCTTGCGACATGGATTTGCTTTTTATCGACAGCACATGAGGGACACCCAGCTGGGTCGCGCCATCGGTCAATATGTTCGTGATCGTGGGCTGATCAGTTCGTTCGACCTGCATTCGAGTTCGCTTCCGCTAGGCAGCCTGGAGATCGCTGCGTCCGAACCGACGCGCGCCTCTGATGTCGAGGCCCGTTCGCAAGTGCCAGGCTACCACCTAAGCCCTCCGCTAAATCTCGAGGTGGCGGACGACCTCGCCGATCGTCCCTCCGTCAACGTACTGCTGCCGAGTCTGCGCCTGAAAAGCATGTCCGGCGGTCCCAATACCGCGCTGCTGCTCGCGTCCATGTTGGCGGAACGCGGCGAACGGATCCGGATGATCGCCTGCGATGCATCGCTGGAGGGTGAAGAAGCCGCGCTATTCCCCTACATGGAGCGACTGTTGAACCGGCCGGTCGCCCGGGACCGCATCGAGATCGTCGATGGATTCGACCGCACCAAGCCGATCTCGATCGGGATCCGCGATGTATTTTTCGCGACTGCCTGGTGGACCGCCCAAATTGCGAAGTACGCCGTCGCCAATACTGCTAATAAGGCATTCATTTACCTGATTCAGGATTTCGAGCCAATTCTGCACGAGGGCTCCACCTTTCAGGCCCGTGCGCTCGAAACCTATGGCCTGCCCCATATCCCACTGATCAATACCCAACTCTTGCTCGACCATTTGGTCCGGGAAGGTGCGGGGCGCTTCGCAGACCCGGCATTTGTTGCCGATGCGCTATGGTTCAATCCTGCCCTGGATCGCACCCACTATTTTCCCATCGCCTCTCAATCCAAAAAGAAGGTGCTGCTGTTCTACGCCCGCCCCAGCATTGCACGCCGCAACCTGTTCGAACTCGGCCTCGTTGCGCTGCGTCGCGCCGTTGCCTCCGGCGCGATCGACAAGGACAATTGGGAAGTCTGGTCGATGGGCGAAAAGCTTCCGCCGATTGCACTCGGCGAAGGCGTCATGCTCAATCCGCTGCCATGGATGAGCTTCGACGACTACGCCAAGCGTGTGCGCACGGCCGATCTGTTGCTGTCGCTGATGCTGTCGCCGCATCCAAGCTATCCGCCGCTGGAAATGGCTGCGTCGGGCAAGCTGGTCGTTACCAACAGCTTCTCGGTAAAGACGGCGGATCGCATGCGGGCGTTCTCGCCGAACATTATCGTTGCGGAGCCGAATGCCGAAAGCGTCGGGCAGGCTATCGAGAACGCAGCAGGGCGGATCAATTGCGGGCTGCCGAGTTACGATTCCTCCGGCGCGATCGCATTGCCGACAGACTGGGATCAGAGCCTCAACGGAATCGTCACGGAATTGCTTGCGCGCCTGGAAGGGATGCGCGAGCAAGCGCTGGAAACCGCGCGATCGGTGGCGCCGGGCCTGCCGTCGGTGGCGAAGAGCGACTACGAGGCCTACCGTAAGACGAGTCTCGCCCGTCGTCGACGGGATGGAATGTACCATCAGACGCCCGGCCTGCTTTCGTTCGTAACCACGGCCTACAACACTGATCCTCGATTCCTCGAAGAGCTTGGCAACAGTGTTTTTCTTCAGGACGGGGGAATGCATTTCGAATGGCTGATCCTCGACAACGGCTCCACAGAGGAGGGCACCCGCGGCACCCTTGTAAGGCTCGCACGCCATCCCGGCGTGCGGCTCGAGCGCGTCGAGAGCAATCTAGGTATCATCGGCGGAATGCGGTACTGTCTTGAACGGGCGTCTGGGCGTTATATTCTGCCGCTGGATTCCGACGATCTGATCGAGCCCGATTGCGTCCACGTTCTCACTCGCTTCATCGAGGATAACAATTATCCTGCGCTGCTCTTTACCGACGAAGACAAGCTGGACTCGGGGCGGTTTCATTCGGCGTATTTCAAGCCGGACTGGGATCCCGTGCTGTTCCCGCACTCGTGTTACATTGCGCATCTTTGTGCCATCGATCGCGAACTGGCGATTCAGCTTGGCTTATACAGCGACGGCTCTGCCGAAGGCTGCCACGATTGGGACAGCTTTATCCGTTTCATGCTCGCCGGCAAAAAGCCGACGCATGTTCCGGAAGTGCTTTACAGTTGGCGCATGCATACCGCATCGACGTCTGGAAACATCGAATCGAAGTCCTACATCACCGAGTCCCACCGGCGGACGCTGCAGAGATTTCTTGATCGCTCCGGCGCAACAAATGTCGAGCTCGTGAACAGCCCACTGTTCCAGTACAATGTGGACTGGTGGTTCCGGCGAAAGCGATTGGATGCGCAATCGATTCAGACGGTCCTGATTGGCGCGAATGACGCCTCGGACGCGCTGCCGGACGCTGCGACCATCGTGCTGGGGCGCGGAAACGTTTCCGATATCGCCGATGCGATCGAGAGAATCGACAGCGATCTCGTCCAGCTGCAATGGAACGGCGTTTTGCCGCTCGACGACGAGTGGCGCTGGGACGCGATGGCGCTCCTCGAATTGTTCGCTGATGCGGTGATGGTCGGCGGCATGCTGCACGACGGCTCCGCAGTCGTGGATGGTCCCCGCGTTTTTGGCTACGGCGATGGTTGCGATTGTCCGGATCAGGGGCGCGCGCTGACCGATCCTGGCTACGGCGCGCGGATGTGGAAGCCACATACGGCTTCGGCAGTCTCGACAGCGCATTGCGTCGTCAGGACGTCGTTTCTGAAGCAGTGCTTAGGTGAACTGCGGCGCGAAGATGTCGCGATTGAAATGCTCGGCCCTTGGCTGGGCGCGATGGCGGCAGAAGGGGGCAGGAGAGTGGTCTATTCGCCCTTCATGCGCGCACGTGTCGACAGGACCTACACCGCGGTTGCTTCCCACAAAGGGATTGCGCGTTGGTTGTCGCGCTTCTGGTCAATGATCCCCGACCAGCGGGTCTATTCCCCGAGGCTCGGTCTTGAGCGGGAACTCGCCTACCGGGAAGTCCACCCCGAGGCCAATCTCCAGCATCTGGCGCGCCTCCACGCCGGGCTTCTCGGCTACTCCGACTGGCTCGACATGCATATTGCCCGGCGGCAGTCGCGCTACCAGCTCCCGGCTCAGACGGTCTCGGTTTCGCTCATTACGACGGTTTATGAAGGCACGAGAATCGACCTACTCGACGCGTTGGCGGCGTCAGTTGTGGCGCAAACTTTAAAGCCGCTGGAGTGGGTCATTGTCGCACACGGGCCGATTGCGCCGGACGCGCTTGCTCACATCGTACGCGAGGGCGCCGATCATTGGCGCGCAACGATCGTCGTTGAGCCGGCGTCGCTCGGTATCATGGGTGCCATGCGTCGCGGACTGGATAAAGCCCAGGGCGACTACATCGTGCCGGTAGATGCGGATGACCTGCTCACGGTGGATGCCGTTCAGATCTTGGCGAGTTCGATCGAGCGATTGGACCGGCCGGACATGATTTTTTCCGACGAAGACGCGCTCGTCGAAGGCAAGCCGGTGTCGCCCTATCTTCGTGCTGCGTTCGATCCCGTACTCAACCTCGACAGTTCGTATATTTGGCACCTGTGTGCTATCAACCGTGAGCGCGCCCTGTCGCTGAGGCTCTATACTGATCCCGGCGCCACATGGTGTCACGATTGGGACAGCGTGATGCGGATCGCCAATGCGGACGGCCGGATCGAGCACGTTCCCGAAGTGCTTTATCATTGGCGGCAACATGCCGATTCGACAACCCACAAGCCGAAAGGAGACGACCGCTCGATAGGGTCAGTGAAGTATGTCCTCGAGCGACAGATCGCACGTCAGGCGAAGCCCGACCAGTTCTTCGTTGCGGACTGGCCGGAATATCGCGGTGCGCGTGAGCTGTATATTGCGCGCAAGACTGATTATCTGCCTCAACTGATCTGGATGGGCGACGCGACCAGCATGGAGAAGGTTGATTCCGATGCTGTTGTGCTGTTCGCCGCTAACGGGTTAACTATTCAGGCACAAGAAGCTGCAACGGAAGTGGCCCGCCTGCTTGAACTGCATCCCACGATCGGTGCCGTTGGAGGCATTGTAGTCGGATCCGACGACTTTGTCTCGGACGGATGCTACATGCTTAATCGGGCTGGTGTGCTGGAATCGCCGTGGGTGGGTCGAAAGGTAGGCTGGGCTGGCCCCTACGCATTGGCATTGAAACCGCAGACCGTGGTGACAACGGGCGATTTGCTCGCTTTGTTTAGGGTTTCGGCCTTGAAACGCGCTGGTCTCTGGCCGTTGGAAATGAGCGAGCATTCGTCGTATCTCGCCTGTGACATTTGCCTCCTCTTAGCGAAGGACGGGTGGACCACGGCGTTCTCGCCGCTCGTCCGCGCGCGCATGGGCCGCGCAGCTCAAGGGAACGCAGTCGTCACTCGCTTAGTGCCTAATGTCCGGCGCGAAAGCCACGCGCTGGTGAGATATGGAACGGCGCTTAGCTGCAGAGTGTAGATATGGCAAAAGACAGGTGCCGGTGTTAAATGCGACCGATGCCGTTCATACAGGCAATGACAACTTCGCTGCCGCAAATGGAGAGCCAACTGCGAATAGGGGATGATGAATACCGAAGCTAACGTCAGCAGCTTGTTTGAAGGGAGAGCAGTGCAATACTGAGAAGCGGTTCAACTCAAGTTGCCTTATTTCAGGGTATCGAAGCGGACGTGCCCAGGCACTTTTTGCGGCTATAAGAACAAGTTATCCGCAGCCATTGCCTAAACTATCATCTTGGATGCGAGCGGGACGCGGCCGGGCACGGAGATTGGAATCAACCATGGGGTATGGCAAGTGACACAGGGCAGGAAGCGTCTCCGGCTTACGATTATCTGTCCCGTCTATAACGAGGAGAAAACTGTTCCGCTGTTTTTTTCGCGCGCCCTGCCGGTGATGCAGCAGCTGCTGGCGAACTATCATGTTGAACTGCTATTTCTCAACAACGCTTCAAGAGATGGGACCTACAGCGAGATCTGCAAGCTGCGCGCGCAATACGACTTTGTCTATGTGATCACGCTCAGCTCGAATGTTGGCTATCAACGCTCGCTGGAATGCGGACTGCGAAACGCCGAGGGCGACATCATCGCGTTCATTGATGTGGATTGCGAAGATCCGCCGGAAATGCTTCTCGATTTCGTGAGCTATTACGAGAAGGGTTTCGATATCGTTTATGGCGCGCGCGTTGACCGCGCGGAGGCGAGGCCGATTAAGATGATGCGCAAGGCATTCTATCACGTCGTCCGTCTGCTCGCAGACGACGATATCATTCTTTACATGGCTGAATTTTCCTTGATGACCTCGGAAGTCCGTGACGCCATCGTCAATGAACAGAACTCCTTCCCCTTCATTCGTGCCTCGATCTCGCGGGTCGGATTCAATCGCATCGGTCTGCCCTACAAGCGGGAGCGCCGTATCGCGGGCGAGACCAACTACAATCTGTTGGGGATGACGATCTTTGCGATCGCCGGAATTCTTTCGTCGACGACGCTGCCGCTGCGTCTACCGATCTATGTATTTCCGATGTGGCTTTTGCTGACGGGGGTGCTCGGCGTCATACAGATTCTGAACGGAAATCCATGGTTGATACTGCTCAACGTGCTGAGCGGCTGTACTTTTCTGGGTTTGACCGCGTCGTTCACTGCACTCTATGTGGCGCGATCCTACAAGAACGGATTGGGACGGCCGAACTATGTCATGAACCGGCGCTATACGCATGCGCAGCCGCCCGTCGTGACGCCTTGAACGAAGCCGCCATGCAATCGCGCGACGGCGTACCGCAGGCGGTCCATGATTTCGTCAGCTTCGACGGCTGCGTGCGGGCGCGCGGCTATTTGCAGCAGCCGGACCGCTATCGCTTCTGGCGCGGCGTGATCGACGAGACCCCTCGAATTTCGCGAGGAGCGGGCCTTTCCTATGCGGGCGCGAGTTTTCTCGCCGACGGGCTTTCGGTCTCGCACCGCTGGTTCGATCGGGTGCTCGATTTCGACGCTGGCCGCAGCGTGGTCGAGGTGGAGACTGGCATCACGCTGTACGCCCTGCATCGTTTTCTGTCCGCGCGCGGCCTGTATTTGCCGGTCCAGCCGGGTCATGGGCGCATTTCCGTTGGCGGATGCATCGCAGCCGACGTTCACGGCAAGAACCAGACCCGGGACGGGACCTTTATCAACCAGGTCGAAGAGGTCACGCTCGTTCATCCGGCGCATGGAACGTTGCAGCTGTCCCCGCAGCGCGACGGTGAATTGTTCAGGCTGACCTGCGGCGGTTACGGCTTGACCGGCCACATCGTTCGCGCCCGGCTGCGGGCCTGTGCCGCGCCAATCCCATGGGTGGAGATCCGCGCTGCGCCGTTCTCGAGCGCGGAGCAGGGGTTCAATTGCCTGCGTGAGGCGGCCCGAAATGCGGATTTTTCGTACACATGGCACGACATGAGCACGGCCGGCGCCGGCTTTGGCGAGGGTTTTCTGATTCAAGGAACTTTCGTGTCGCAAGACCAAGCGCCAGCCACGACGCCCGGCCTATCGGAGGCACCCGTCCTGTCGGCGGATGGTCGCGCGAGGTTACCGGTGTCTCTCTTGAACCGGCTCTCGACGCGGATGCTGAACTTCTTCTATCGCTGGCAGCAGCGATTCGCGCGCAACGGGGAAGTCGTGGCGCTGGCCGACGCGCTGTTTCCAACCCACAAGGCGCAAGCCTATTTCCAGTTCTTCGGCGCCGCCGGCTTCCGGGAATATCAGGCGATACTGCCCCACGCTGCCGCCACGAACTATGTGGATGCAATCCACGGCTATCTTCGTGAGAAGCCGCTGCCGATCACGCTGTCCTCCGCCAAGTTTTTTGCTGGCTCACGCGATCTGCTGCGCTATACGGGCGACGGCATTTCGCTGGCGCTGAACATGCCGGCCGGCGCCGACGCCGACATGTTCATGGCGTTCTTGGACCAGCGGATGATCGAGCTTGGCGGAATCCCGAACATCATCAAAGACTCGCGGCTGCCGCGCGCGGTCGTCGACGTGTGTTACCCCGAAGCGGACCGGTTTCGTGAGGCCTTGCGCGCGTTCGATTCGAAGCGGTTGTTCCGCTCGGATCTGTCGGAACGGTTGAAGCTGTGACCGCCCTCGTGGTCGGAGCTTCAGCCGGCGTCGGCCGGGCGCTATCGGAAGCGCTTGCGGCCAACCGCAAGCGGCTTCTTCTCGCAGCAAGCGACGCAGAAGACCTCAATGCCTTGGCCCGGCATCTGCGCCTCGTTTATGGCGCAACTGTCGTCACGGTCGCCGCGGACGCCCGCGATCCCGACGCTTTTGCCGAGCGGATTTCCGCCGCGGCCGCTGAGATCGACGATATCGATGAACTCTACTTTCCGATCGGATTCTCGCGGCGGGACGATGGAGCGCAACTGGATGCAGACGCTTCCCTTGCCATTCTCAACAGCAACCTGACTGTCGTGACTGCCGTCACGGCGCGATTCTTGCCGGGCCTGCTGCGGCGACCCAAAGCGCGCATCGTCGGCTTCGGATCGATCGCTGCCGTGCGCGGCCGCAAGGCCAATGTGATCTACTCGGCGGCGAAGCGTGGACTGGAAAGCTATTTCGAGAGTTTGCGTCATCTCACTGCGGGTGCCGGCGTCATCGTGCAGCTGTATCGGCTTGGATATATCGAGACGCAGCAGTCGTTTGGCCAGCGGCTCCTGTTTCCTGTGGTGACGCCGGAACAGGTCGCGCGCTATGTCTCTGCGACGGAAGGGCGCGATTTCGGCGCGTGCTTTTTTCCACGGTTCTGGTGGCTGATCGCGCTTGCGGTCGCCTGGCTTCCGTGGCGGATCTACAAGAAGCTCGATTTTTAACCCTCAAGTCACCTGGCGCAAAGGAGCGAGCTTGGCGGGGACGCCCCAGAAAGCCATCGGTTCGTAGTCGGGGTAGGGATAGTGGCCGCGATTGAGTTGGATCGGGCTGGCGCGGCTCTCGCATCGCTGCCGCACCAGATCGAAAACCGAGATTGGGCGCCCACTGCAGCAGTTGATCGCACCGCTGCAGCGCTCTGGGTTAGTCGCTGCCCGGACGAAGTCGGCGGCGACTTCTTCGACCGGCAGGTAATCCCGCAGCTGATCGCCGGCAGACATGTTGAAGACGGCATCGCCGCGCTCGATCGCGCGATCAAGCTGGGCTAGGAGACTGTTCGGATTCTGTCCCTCGCCATACATGTAGAACAGCCTTAGCCACTGCAGCGTGAACGGCCGCTGCTTCTGCAACATCTCCAGGCTCTTGCGCAGCGCATCCTTGGCGAAGCCGTAGGGCGTATGGGGCCTAGTCTCCATCTCCTCGGTCAAGGGTCCATGCTGCATGCCGTATTCGAGGCAGGTGCCGGCCACCATCAACTGGCGTGTTCCCGCCGCGACGGCGGCTTCCAAAAAAGCGAGATCGGCCGGCAGATTACGGCCGATGTGAAAGAAATCACGATAATTCGGTAGGCCGGGCCACGCCAGATGGACCAGCACATCGGCCTCTCCAGAATGCTCAACGACGAGCTGGAAATCCGCGGCAAGGTCGCAGGAGACGAATTTCACCTGCTTACGCCAGGGCATCGTCGCGGCGCGTTGGGCATCGCGGGCCACGGCGACAACGGTATGCCCTTCGCGCAGGAAACAGGCAACGACATGCCGGCCGACGAAGCCGGTCGCGCCGGTCACCACGACCTTCATGGCAGAACTTTCAGCTCCGGAACGGCCACCACGAACCTGCCGCCCCATGACTTGATCTGCTCATGTTGCTGCAGGACTTCGGAGGAGATGTTCCAGGGCAGGATTACAACCCAATCGGGCTTGCGCCTGGCAAGCTCGTCCGGAGGTAGGATGGGAATGTGGCTGCCGGGCATGAACTTGTTCTGTTTGGAGGGGGCCGCATCGCAGATGAAGCTAATGAGGTCGTGCTTTAGCCCGGCATAGTTCATCAGCGTATTGCCCTTCGCGGCGGCGCCATAGGCGGCGACCGACTTGCTGGCGCGCTTCTGCTCGATCAGGAAGCCGAGGAAGTCGTTCTTGACCTTGTCGGCCTTTTGCTGGAACGCTTGGTACAGGCGGAGGTCCTGCAATCCGAAGTGCTTCTCCTCAGCCAGCATGGCGGTCATGGCCGCCGTCGTCTGCCGCGGATCGTCTTGATGGCACCCATAGATCCTCAAAGAACCGCCATGGGTCGGCAGCTCTTCGAGATCGAACACGCGCAGGCCGGCCTTTTCGAAGATGCGGGCGACCGCCGTGAGCGACAGATACGAGAAGTGCTCGTGATAGGCCGTGTCGAACTGGTTGCAGGCGATCATGCTCTTGAGATGCGGAAACTCAAGATTGATCGTGCCGCCCGGCTTGAGCGCGATCCGCAGGCCCGCAGTGAAATCGTTGATATCAGGTACGTGGGCGTAGACATTGTTGCCGCAGATCAGGTCGGCCTGCCGTCCGCCTTGAGCGAGCTTTGTCGCCGTGGCCGCGCCAAAAAACGCGCGAAGCACCGGCACGCCGATCTTCTCGGCGGCATCCGCGGTGCTTGCGGTCGGTTCGATGCCGAGGCAGGGGATGCCCGCCGCAACGAAGTTCTTCAGCAGATATCCGTCGTTGGAGGCCACCTCGATGACGAAGCTGTCGCGCGTGAGGTGCAACGCTTCAGTGATCTTGTCGCAATAGGCCTTGGCGTGTCTCAGCCATCC
>NZ_PSRR01000067.1 GCF_004296405.1 Bradyrhizobium sp. Leo170 | reverse complement strand
CTCCCGCGCCGCCAAAGCCGGCACCGCAGAAGCGTGTGTTCCGGCCGGCTCAGACCAATCCGCCGCCTGCCTCGACCTTTGGCGATTTCTTCGGCTCGCCACGCCAGCAGACGGCGCCGCCGCGTCCGCCGACGCCGATCGTCCCACGTCCACCGGCGGACGTCGGGCGATCCGCGGAAGCACCGTTCGGCAATTTCCTGAGATGGTGACGGCGTAGGGTGGGCAAAGCGACTTTTGCACCGCCGTTCTAACGAACGCCGGCGGAAGCGTGCCCACCATTCCGAGCGGAGCCATCGATGGTGGGCACGGCGCGAAGGGCGCCTTTGCCCACCCTTACGCCCCTAATCTAGTAGCGCCAGCGCGGTGGCGGGCGGCGCGGCGGCCGCGACAGCAATAGCCCGAGCGCCAAACCGAGGCCGCCGGCAACCAGCAAGGCGCCGATCGGATTGTCCTGCACGGTCTTGGTCAGCGCCTGCTGGCCGCTGCGAATAGTCTCGCCGCGATTCTCGTAAGTCTCCTTGGCGTAGTTGACGGCGGTGTCCGCGGCATCCTTGGCCTGGCCGTAAAGATTCTGCACCGCGCCGGCGGCTTCGCGCGCGCGGCCTGATGCTTCCGTCTTGCTGTCACCGGTCATTTCACCAACGGCGCCTTCCGCCTTGCCGGCAAACTCCTTGGCGGCACCAGCGATCCGATCAGTATCCATCGCGGTTACTCCTCTCCTTCTCCGGGAAAGTAACCGGCGAGCCCAGCCGCGGTTCCTGCGCCATCTTTTGCTTGAGCATGATCTTTTCGGAAAACCGGCGTCCACTTTTCCGGATCATGCTCTACAAAATCAGTCCGCCGTCGACGACGATGGTCTGGCCGATGATGTAGGCGGCGAGCGGCGAGGCCAGGAACAGCGCGGCACCCGCCATGTCCTGCGGCGTGCCGAGCCGCTTCAGCGGAATGCGCTCCAGCGCGCCTTCGAGCCGCTTCGGGTTCGCCGTCGTCACCCTGGTCATCTTGGTATCGACCAGACCCGGCGCGATGCCATTGACGCGGATGCCATCCTCGGCCCAGGCCTCGGCAAGCGTCCGCGTCAATCCGACCGCGCCGGTCTTCGAGGCGTTGTAAGCGGGATTTCCCATCGTCGAATGATAGGCGGCAGTCGAACTGACGATGATGAGCGAGCCTTTGCTCGCGCTCAGCATCGCCTGGAATTTGGTCGCACACGCCATCAAGCTCATGAGGTTGACCTCGACGACCTTGCGAAAGCCTTCCATCTCGAACTCGCCGCGGCGGTAGATCACCGCGCCCTGCGCCAGCACCAGCACATCGAGCCGGTCGAAGGTCGGCTTGAATTGCTCGATCGCATGAATGTCGCCGACGTCGAGCTGCGAGTATTCCAACCCTTCCAGATGCGAACCTTCTTCGGCCGAATAGTCGCTCGCCTTGGCGCGCGTGCCGCAGACATGCACGCGCGCGCCCTTGGCGCGAAATGCTTGCGCGATGCCGTTGCCGATGCCGCTGGAGCCGCCCACCACGAGAACCTGCCCGCCGCTGAAATCGAGTTCGTTCATCGCACGCTTTCTCCCTTGCTTCTTGCTTGTTTGACCTGTCTGCGGATCGATGCCAGCCTTGTCAATCCTGCAACCTGTTCCCTCATCCCACGAGTCACGCGATGTCCGAATTCAAACAGCTCAGCCGCTCTGTGCAAGGCTTGACCGTTCTCGTCACCGGCGCCGCCAGCGGCATGGGCCGCGCCACCGCGTTGGTATTCGCCACTGAGGGCGCCAACGTCGCCGTCACCGACATCACCGCCGAAGGCACGGAGGCGGTTGCGCAGGAGATCGGCAACAGCGGAGGGAAAGCAAAGGCGTGGGTGCTCGACGTCGCCGATCGCGATGCAATCCCGGCCGTGATTAACGGCGTCGCCGCGCATTTCGGCGGGCTCGACATCCTCGTCAACAACGCAGGTATCTCCGTGCGGGTCGCGATCGACGACGACGGCTATGACGAGGCCTGGGCAAAGGCGATCGCTGTGATGCTGACCGCGCATCAGCGCATCATCCGCACCGCTTTGCCGCATTTGCGAAAATCGAAATGCCCGCGCATCGTCAATATCGCTTCCACCGAAGCGCTCGGCGCTACCGCATTGCACAGTCCTTATTCCGCGGCGAAGGCCGGCGTCACCGGGCTGACACGCTCGCTTGCCGTGGAACTGGGCCGCGAGGGCATCACCGTGAACTGCGTCTGCCCGGGCCCGATCCGCACTGGAATTACCGACCGGATTCCGGAAGAGCATAAGACGATCTATGCCAAGCGCCGCACGGCGCTCGGCCGCTATGGCGAGCCGGAGGAGGTCGCGCACATGACCTTGAGCCTGTGCCTGCCGGCGGCGTCATTCCTGACCGGCGCGGTGATCCCGGTGGATGGCGGGCTGATGGCGCGAAACGCGTGATGCGCTGCAGCGTGTCCGAGCATCCTCGTGCAAGGGGCCATGCGCCGGCGCCGCGTTGACATGGCAACGTCACAGGATAGCCTTTCCTCAAACGAAGCGGAAAACCGCCTGCACATGAGGAGAGAACGCCATGGCCATCGCGATCCGGCAGCTCCACCCGCATTTTGTCGGTGAGGTCACAGGCCTCGATCTGCGAAAGCCGCTGACCAGGCAGGAAGCGATCGACGTCGAGGCGGCGATGGACAAATACGCGGTGCTCGTCTTCCACGACCAGGACATAACAGACGAGCAGCAACTGGCCTTTGCGCTGAACTTCGGCGAGCGCGAAAACGCGCGCGGCGGCAACGTGACCAAGAAGGAGGATTATCGCCTGTCCTCAGGGCTGAACGACGTCTCCAATCTCGGCAAGGACGGCAAGCCGCTGCCGAAGGATCACCGCACCCATCTGTTCAATCTCGGCAACTGCCTGTGGCATTCCGACAGTTCGTTCCGGCCGATCCCGGCGAAATTCTCGCTGTTGTCGGCGCGGGTGGTGAACTCGAAGGGCGGCAACACTGAATTCGCCGACATGCGCGCGGCCTATGACGCGCTTGATGACGAGACCAAGGCTGACATCGAGGACCTGATCTGCGAGCACTCGCTGATGTATTCACGCGGCTCGCTCGGCTTCCTCGACTATAGCGACGAAGAGAAGGAAATGTTCAAGCCGGTGCTGCAGCGCCTGGTGCGGACCCATCCGGTGCATCGCCGCAAGTCGCTCTACCTTTCATCGCACGCGGGCGCGGTGCGCGGCATGAGCATGCCGGAAGGCCGGCTGCTGCTGCGCGACCTCACCGAGCACGCGACCCAGCCGGAATTCGTCTATGTCCACAGGTGGAAGCTGCACGACCTCGTGATGTGGGACAATCGCCAGACCATGCATCGCGTCCGCCGCTACGACCAGTCGCAGCCGCGCGACATGCGCCGCGCCACCGTGGCCGGCACCGAGCCGACCGTGGCGCAGCAGGCTGCGGAGTAGCTGTCGTCCCGGGCTTGAGCTGGGCCCCATAACCACAAGTGTGCTATGAGGTGAGACTGGAGCCGCAAACTCCCCGCCTCTCCCCTTGTGGGAGAGGCCGGGATTTCACGCGGCACGCGGGAAATACCGGGTGAGGGGTTTGCCTCCGCGTGCGTTCGTCCCTCGGTAGACCGAGACCCCTCACCCGGATCACATTCCGCTTCGCTGCATGCGATCCGGCCTCTCCCACAAGGGGAGAGGCGGAGTAGAGCAAGCGGTTATTGCAGGGAAACAAGAAAGAGCGGGAGTTACGCGTGGCCAGCTTCGTTCGAGAGCATGCCGACGTCGATGCCGATCTTGCGCAGGGCACGGTCGTATTTGTCCTCGACGTCGTCGCCGAAGATCAATTCCGGATCGGCGTCGCAATGCAGCCAGCCATTGTGCTGGATCTCGCTTTCGAGCTGCCCCGGGGCCCAGCCGGCATAGCCCAGGGCCAGGATCGCATGCTTGGGGCCGGAGCCCTTGGCGATCGCCTTCAGGATATCGACGGTTGCGGTCAGGCAAATCTCGTCGTCGATATTCAGCGTCGCATCCTGGATGTAGAAATCGCTGGAGTGCAGCACGAAGCCGCGGCCGGTATCGACCGGGCCGCCCTTCATTACCTTCATGGTCTCGGCATTTTCCGGCAGCTTGATCTGGTCGGCCTTCTGGATGATGTCGAGTTGCACCAACAGCCCCGGGAAATCGATGCTTCCGGCCGGACGGTTAACGATGATGCCCATCGCCCCCTCGGCGGAATGCGCGCACATGTAGATGACGGAGCGCTCGAAGCGGGGATCGCTCATAACCGGCATGGCGATCAGGATCTGGCCGTCGAGATAACCGCTGCCCGACGAATTGTCGCCGACGCCGGCCACCTTGCCGCGGGCGGTCTTTGGTGCTTTGCCTTCAGGAGTCATCTGAAAGGCCTCCATGCTGATTTGACATCCTGATATTGGGTGAGGCTTCTGTCAATCAAGCTCAACGCCGTATTCGCGCCATCCATCACACGCAATTCAATGGTTTACGCAATAACCAGCCGGTAAAGACGTTCCATGATCGCCATAGTTCCCATGCGGGTTGCGCTCGGCCTGCTAGCCACTCTTTCAGTCGTCTGGCCTGCGACAGAGGTACGTGCCGAGGATTCCTCGCCCTGGCAGCGGGACGCCCATTCGGCGGTACGGCTGCTCGCAGGCTCGCGCAGCGGCGCGGTTTTGCTAGGCGGTATAGCCATCCAACTCGAGCCCGGTTGGAAAACTTATTGGCGTACCCCCGGCGATTCCGGCGTGCCGCCGCGTTTCGATTTCTCGAAGTCAGAAAATGTCGACGCGGTGACGGTGTTATGGCCGGCGCCGATGAAATTTGACGACGGCGCCGGCGGCACCTCGCTCGGCTACAAGCACCAGGTGGTGCTGCCGCTTCGGATCGTCGCCAAGAGTGCCGACAAGCCGCTGATGCTGCGCGCCAACATCAATTATGCGGTGTGCGAGAAGCTGTGCATTCCTGTGGAGACCAGCGTCGAGCTTGCCTTTGCGAGCGTCGCCTCTACCGAGGACGGCGCGCTGTCATCCGCGCTCGACACCGTGCCGAAGCCGGCCAATATCGGCGATCCCAACCCGGTCACGATCCGCGATGTCAAACGCAGCGGCAAGTCGACCGTGCTGGTCGATGTCGCTGCGCCCGAAGGCAAAGAGGTCAGCCTGTTCGTCGAGGGACCGACGCCGGACTGGGCCCTGCCGGTGCCGAAACTCGAGCCGAACTCGCCACCCGGGGTGAAACGGTTCTCCTTCGAGCTCGACGGCCTGCCGCCGGGCGCCAATCCGGACGGTGCCGCGCTGAAATTGACCCTGGTCGGCGGCGACCGCGCCTACGAGTTCAACACCAATCTGGATTGACCCCTGTAGCCCGGGTGAAGCGCAGCACAACCCGGGAACAGCGGCGCACGCAGAAAGACCGGCCCCGGATTGCGCTTCGCTCCATCCGGGCTACGGTTTCACCGCTATCCACCGAACCCATTCTTAACGTTTCGTTGATACTTCACGGCCCTCGCCGCCGCTTTTTCCGGAACTTCGCCTTGGCCGTGATGGACGCCCAATCCGCAACCGCTTCGCCCACGGGCATGATGGCGCGCATGCGCGGCCTGATCGGCGGCTCGGGCGAGGCATCCGTCACGCGGCGGCTCGCGGGGACGATCTTCGTCATCCGCGTCGTCAGCGCGGTCGCCGCCTATCTCTCGCAAATCCTGCTCGCACGCTGGATGGGCAGTTCGGATTATGGCGTCTACGTCTATGTCTGGACCTGGGTGCTGCTGCTCGGCAGCATGATGGATTTCGGCATTTCGGCCTCCGCGCAGAAGCTCATTCCGGAGTACCGCGCGGCAGGCGAGCACGCGCTATTGCGCGGCTTTCTCTCCGGCAGCCGCTGGCTGACTTTTGCGGTGTCGACCGCGGTCTCGCTGCTGCTCGCAGGCCTCGTCAGGCTGCTGTCGCCATGGGTCGGCACGGACACGATCGTGCCGCTTTATATCGGCTGCCTGACGCTCCCGGCCTTCGTGGTCGCCAATACCCAGGACGGGATTGCCCGTTCGCATGACTGGATGCGGCTCGGGCTGATGCCGCAATTCATCGTGCGCCAGGCACTGATCATCGGCTTCACCGCCGGCGCTGTCGTGCTCGGCTTCGATCTCGGCGCCACCGCCGCGATGCTCGCCAGCGCCGCGGCGGTGTGGATCGCCATGATCGGCCAGATGCTGGTGCTGAACCGCAGGCTCGCGGCCCATGTCGAGCCCGGTGAGAAGGCCTACGACGTCAGCGGCTGGCTTGCGATCTCGCTGCCGATCCTGCTGGTCGAAAGCTTTTATCTCCTGCTGTCCTACACCGATGTGCTGGTGCTGCAGCAGTTCCGCTCCTCCGAGGAGGTCGGCGTCTATTTCGCCGTGGTGAAGACGCTGGCGCTGGTGTCCTTCATCCACTACGCGATGGCGGCAACGACAGCGCATCGCTTCGCCGAATACAACGCGCTCGGCGACAAGGCGCGGCTGTCGGCCTATGTCGCCCATGCGATCCAGTGGACGTTCTGGCCTTCGCTCGCCGCGACCATCCTGCTGCTCGCCTTCGGCAAGCCGCTGCTCTGGCTGTTCGGGCCGCAATTCGTCGTCGGCTATGACATCATGTTCCTGGCGGCGATCGGGCTCGTGGTGCGCGCCGCGATCGGCCCGGTCGAGCGGCTCCTCAACATGCTCGGCCACCAGAAGATCTGCGCGCTCGCCTACGCGCTCGCCTTCGTCATGAACCTGGTACTGTGCGTCGCGCTGGTGCCGCACTTCGGCGGCCATGGCGCCGCCATAGCTATATCGACCTCGCTAAGCTTTGAGTCGGTGCTCTTGTTCTGGATCGTCCGCCGGCGGCTCGGGCTGCACGTGCTGGCGTTCGGGAAGATCGGTTCCAGGCCATAGCAATTCCTGCTGACGCGGCGTATATTTTCAACATGACCGCAGCACACCTAAAAGATCTTCTGGAACGTGTTCGGACGTGGCCCGAAGCCGCGCAGGATGAGCTCGTTGCCGTCGCAGAGCAAATCGAGAATGAACTGCGAAGCGACGAGTATGTCGCGACGCATGAGGAACTGCTGGCGATCGATGCCGCGATAGCCTCGATCGACGCCGGCGAAGTCGCTACCGAGCGCGAGGTCGAGGCCGCCTTTGCGAAGTTTCGTCCGAAATGAAGCTTGTCTGGTCTCGGCGAGCGCTCGCTGATCTGACCGAAATCGCGACTTACTATTCGACCAACGCCAGTCCGACTATAGCCAGATCCATTGAGGATCGATTTCTGGTCGTGTTAGACCGCATTCGCCGCGCACCCGAGTCAGCGCCACGGGTCTCCCAACGCTCCTCTGTCCGCGTCGTTGCAGTCGTCCGCTATCCGTTCAGGATTTTCTATCGAGTCCGCGGCGATGCCGTCGACGTTCTACGCATCCGCCACACGTCGCGGCGTCCCTTCGTTCCAACCGGGTTGGAGTGATAGGGTCATGTCCCCTCCCGACCGACGTCGAGAGGGACACGCGAGAAAGGCCCTACTCCGCGGTCCAGCCGCCATCGATGGAGTAGTTCGAGCCGGTGATCTGGGCCGCGTCGTCGCTGCACAGAAACAGCGCGAGCGAGGCGACCTGGTCGGCGGTGACGAATTCCTTGGTGGGCTGGGCCTGGAGCAGCACGTCCTTGATGACCTGCTCCTTGGTCATGTTGCGCGCCTTCATGGTCTCCGGAATCTGGTGCTCGACCAGCGGCGTCCAAACATAGCCCGGGCTGATGCAGTTGCAGGTGATCTTGAAGGTCGCGAGTTCGAGCGCCGCCGTCTTGGTGAGGCCGGCGATGCCGTGCTTGGCGGAGACATAGGCCGACTTGAAGGGCGAGGCGACCAGCGAATGCGCGGAGGCGGTGTTGATGATGCGGCCCCAGCCGCGCTTCTTCATGCCCGGAATCGCGGCGCGGATGCCGTGAAACGCCGACGACAGGTTGATCGCGATGATCGCATCCCACTTCTCGATCGGAAATTCCTCGATCGAGGAGACGAACTGGATGCCGGCATTGTTGACGAGGATGTCGACCGAACCGAAGGTCTTTTCGCCGAGCGCGATCATTTCGGCGATCTCGGCGGGCTTGGTCATGTCGGCCGGCGAATAGGCGGCCTTGACCTTGAAATCAGTCTCGATGCCGGAGCGCTCCCGCTCGATATCGGCCGGCACGCCCATGCCATTGATGACGACATTGGCCCCAGCGCTGGCGAATTTGCGCGCGATCGCCAATCCGATGCCGCTGGTTGAGCCGGTCACGACGGCGGTCTTGCCTGTCAACGTAGCCATATCTGCTTCACTCCTTCTTGCGTGCGGGGAACGGATCGACGTCCCCCGTGAGATCGTAGGTCACCATGGTTTCGCCGGACTGCGGTCGTTCTAGCCATTCTTTGTGACGCATCGACAAATGCACGTCGCGGACGCCCGCCTCCCAGTGCTCGACCATGGCGACATGGGAGAAGTCGTAATCCTTCGACGACGTCTCGTAGTTCTTGCTCCGGTAGATCAGGTGCACCACCGTGACGGTGTTCTCCTTGGAGGCCTGCCGCAGCAATTCAACGGAGGGGTCGTTCTTCAGATAATCCGGCAGCTTGCCGATGAGGTCGCGCACCGCCATGCGCGCATTGTGGATCTGCCTGTTCTTGTCGGTGTTCATCCGCGTGCGGCTGGAATAGCGGATGTCCTTTTCGCGCTCGGCCGCTTCGAGCAGCGAGTTCGGCAACGGCCCGCGGGCGCTGAACAGGTCGACCTGGAAGATCAGGAGATCGCGGCGGGTCTCCTCATCAAGCACGAAGTCGAGCGGAGTGTTGGAGGCGATGCCGCCATCCCAGTAATGCTCGCCCTCGATGAGGACGGACGGGAAGCCGGGCGGGAGCGCGCCGGAGGCCATGATGTGCTCGGGGCCGATCTTCTTGCCGAGCTTCTTGAACTCGTAATTGTCGAAATACCTGAAATTGCCCGAGGTCACGCCGACCGCGCCGACCGAAAGCCGGGTCTTGAGATCGTTGATGCGGTCGAAATCGACCAGCCGCTCCAGCGTCTTCTTCAGCGGCGCGGTGTCGTAATAGCTCTGCGACTCCGAGCTGCCCATGGGCCAGAACGGCGCCGGCGGGATCCGCGGCGCGAAGAAGCCGGGGACGCCGAATGTCGCGATGATGGCGGCGCTGGTCTCGTTGAACAAGGTGCGGGCGCGGTCGCCTGGCGTCACCGGATTCCAGGATACCGGACGCGATACCATCTCCCAGAATTCCTTTAAGCGCGGCAAGCGCTTGTCCGGCTCGTTGCCGGCGATGATCGCAGCATTGATGGCGCCGATCGAGATGCCGGCAATCCATTCCGGCTCGAAGCCGGCGCGACAGAGCGCCTGAAACGCTCCGGCCTGATAGGAGCCAAGGGCGCCGCCGCCCTGCAGGACCAATACGCGCTGCGCCTTGGCGGGCGTCGTGGCGGGCGCGGGATCGGAAGTATCCATCGTGACCGTCAATCAGTGGGGCATAATGGCGTGCACCGTGGCCGCAGTTCGCGACCGCGTCAATCGGCGTGATCGAGGCTTTCGATCACACAGAGTTAGGTTGACGCCAGGATCAGCGTCCAGAACACCTTGTATTTGGTGTTCGGTGCGTAGCTCGCCGCGATGCCTAATTTTGTGACACCGCCCTTGAGCATATTGGCCTTGTGCGGCGGCGAATCGCGCCAGCCGGAAAACGCTTCCGCCAGCGTATGATAGCCGGCCGAGACGTTTTCGACCGCCACCGTCGCTGGATAGCCGGAGCCTTCCAGCCTTTTGCCGAGCGGCGCCTTCACGTCATGGTCCATCTTGTTGCGGGCCGCCATGGCCTGCGACTGCTGCTCGGCGAGCTTCACGAGCGCAGGGTCCACCACCACGGTGCCGAGGCCGTTGTTCTGGCGATATTGCGAGATCATGGTCGCGGCGGCCTGGGTGTCCAGGACAGCGCCGGGTGCAGCCATGTTGACATACATGGCCGGCTGTTCCGGAAGTGGAGTGTCTGTCGCGCAGCCGCCCAGCACCAGAAGCCCAAGAAGGGCGACCGTCGTCCGTTTCACTGAAAGGATTCCCCCAAGGTTGGTCCGCCGTTGTTGCATACCAACCGTGGCTGAATGGTGAACGCGGGACGATTTTTTGCGGCGGCGGTTGCCGTCCGCGAGGTCCCGTAGCCCGGATGAAGCGAAGCGTAATCCGGGGCTTTCTCGCAAGCGGATGCAGATCCCGGGTTGCGCTTCGCTTCACCCGGGCTACAGGGCTAATCGTGAACTGCGAAGATGCGGTAGCGGCGGGGCTCCAGCGAGATGACTTCGCCGGCCTGCAGTTCCCGGTCGCGCGGCGCATCGATCTCGATCACGGTCTTGCCTTCGCTGTCGGCAAGCGCGACCTCGGCACGCTGGATCGGGCCGAAGGAACGGACACGGCGCACCGCCCCTTCCAGCGATCCGCCCCCCGCCGGGCCGATCTGCATGTCATGGCGGCGCACGAACAATTTGGAGGCGCCGGGCGCCGCGCCATTGGCGGCGATGTTGAGCGGCCTGCCGCCGAGCCGGACCGCGCCGTCGCTGACATCGACCGGCAGCACGATGGATTCGCCGATGAAGCCGTGGACGAAGGCCGTCGCCGGATTGTCATAAACCTCACCGGGGGTGCCGATCTGCTCGATACGGCCCTTGTCCATGACCACCACGCGGTTGGCGACCTCGAGCGCCTCTTCCTGGTCATGGGTGACGAAGATCGAGGTGACGTGAATTTCCTGATGCAGCGAGCGCAGCCATTGCCTGAGCTCCTTGCGCACCTTGGCATCCAGCGCGCCGAAGGGCTCGTCGAGCAGCAGGATGCGCGGCTCGATTGCGAGCGCACGGGCGAGCGCGATGCGCTGGCGCTGGCCGCCGGATAGCTGGCTGGGAAAGCGATCCGACAGCCAGTCGAGCTGCACGAGATCAAGCAGCTCCTTGACGCGGGCGCGGATCGCCTTCTCGTCCTTGCGGATCGCGCGCGGCTGCACGCGCAGGCCGAAGGCGACGTTCTCGAACACCGTCATGTGGCGGAACAGCGCGTAGTGCTGGAACACGAAGCCGACATGGCGCTCGCTGGCGCCCCGGCCAAGCGCATCCTCGCCGTCGATCGTCACTTCGCCCGCCTCGGGCCAGTCGAGACCGGCAATGATCCGGAGCAGCGTGGTCTTGCCGGAGCCGGACGGCCCGAGCAGCGCCAACAGCTCGCCGTCGCCGACCTTCAGGCTGACATTATCGAGCGCTGCGAAATCGCCGAACTTCTTTACGATATTTTTGACTTCAATCGTCACTGACCATCTGCCCTTCGTCCAGACGCCGTTCGAGGATCGTCTTCACGACCAGCGTGATCAACGCCAGCATCGCAAGCAGCGACGCGATCGCGAACGACGCCACGAACTGATATTCATTATAGAGGATTTCGACCAGCAGCGGCATGGTGTTGGTCTCGTTGCGGATATGGCCCGAGACCACCGACACCGCACCGAACTCGCCCATCGCGCGCGCGTTGCACAACAGGACGCCGTAGAGCAGGCCCCATTTGATGTTGGGCAAAGTGACGCGGAAAAAGGTCTGCAGCCCTGACGCGCCCAGTGAAACCGCCGCTTCCTCCTCTTGCGTGCCCTGCTCCTGCATCAACGGGATCAACGCGCGCGCGACGAAGGGGAAGGTCACGAAGATGGTGGCGAGCGCAATGCCGGGCACAGCAAACAGAATGTGGATGTTGTGCGCCTGCAGCCATGGCCCGAAGAAGCCCTGCGCGCCGAACAGCAGCACGAAGACCAGGCCCGAGATCACGGGGCTGACGGAAAACGGCAGATCGATCAGCGTGATCAAAAAAGTCTTGCCGGCAAAATCGAATTTCGAGATCGCCCAGGCCGCAATCACGCCGAAAATCAGGTTGAGGCTGACGGAGATCGCCGCGATCAGAAGCGTCAACCAGATCGCCGAGAGCGCCTCCGGCTCGGTGAGCGCGACGAAATAGGCCGTGACGCCGCGCGAAAACGCCGACGCGAACACCACGACCAGTGGCAGCACCACGAACACGGTGAGGAAGATCAGCGCCAGCGCGACGATCAGGAAGCGGATCGGCCGGGGCTCGGTGCGCAGATCCCGCTTCGAGGCCGCCGTGTGCGGGCGTACCTTCTCCCGCTGCGACGGCGGCGAGACGACATTGAGGTCTGCCGTCGGGGCGTAGGCCCGCACCTGCGTGGTGGAGGAGGCCAGATTCGATTGCAGCGACATCGATGCTGGCCCCTCAGTGGGTGGGAATGCGGGTCTGCGCCCAGCGCTGCAGGCGATTGACCGCGAAAATGATGACGAAGGAAGCCAGCAGCATGACCACCGCGATCGCGGTGGCATCCGCATAGCGAAATTCGGAGAGCCGGATCACGATCAACAATGGCGCGATCTCGGAGACATTCGGCAGATTACCGGCAATGAAGATCACCGAGCCATATTCGCCGACGGCACGGGCAAAGGCGAGCGCAAAGCCGGTGAGGAGCGCCGGGATCAGGCTCGGCAGGATCACGCGAAACACCGTGTGCCAGCGGTTGGCGCCGAGGCTTGCCGCGGCCTCCTCGATCTCGGGATCGAGATCGATCAGCACAGGCTGTACCGTCCGCACCACGAAGGGAATGCCGATGAAGACCATGGCGACGAAAATGCCGATCGGCGTGAACGCGACCTTGATGCCCAGTTCGGCAAGCGGCGCGCCTAACCAGCCCTTCTGCGCAAAGAGCTGGGTCAGCGCGACGCCGGCAACCGCGGTCGGCAGCGCGAAGGGAATGTCGACGATCGCATCGAACAGCCGCCGTCCCGGAAAGCGGTAGCGCACCAGCGCCCAGACGATGATCGTGCCCATCACCAGATTGACGCAGGCCGCGGCAAACGAAAGCCCGAACGAAATCTTCAGTGCGCTCAGGGTGCGGCGGCTGGTGACGATGCCCCAGAACTGATCGAAGCTCAGCTCAAACGTCTTGAGAAACAGACCCGCGAGCGGAATTAGGACGATAACGGAGAGCCACGTCAGGGTCAGTCCCATCGTGAGACCGAATCCCGGCAAAGTGCTGCGCCGTGCAACCGCTGTGCTCACCTATCCCCCTGCTTCTGCCCCCACGGGCCCGACCAGATCAATTCTTGTAGATCTGGTCGAAGATGCCGCCCTCGGCGAAGTGCTCCTTCTGCGCCTTGGTCCAACCACCGAAAACGTCGTCGATGGTAAAAAGTTCAACCTTGGCGAAGGATTTCTCGTATTCCTTGGCAATCTCCGGATCGCGCGGACGGTAAGAATTGCGCGCGGCGATTTCTTGGCCTTCCCTGGTATACCAATATTTCAGATAGGCCTCGGCGATCGCCCTGGTGCCCTTCTTGTCCGCAACCGCATCGACGATCGCGAGCGGCGGCTCGGCGAGGATCGACAGCGGCGGCGAGACGATCTCGAACTTGTCCTTGCCGAATTCGCGCTGCGCCAGAAACGCCTCGTTTTCCCAGGCGAGCAGCACGTCGCCGACGCCGCGCTCGACAAAGGTGACGGTCGAGCCGCGTGCACCGGTGTCGAGCACGGGCACGTTCTGATAGAGGTCGGCGACGAACTTCTTGGCCTTGTCGGCGGAGCCGAACTTCTTCTGTGCGTAGCCCCAGGCGGCGAGATAATTCCAGCGCGCGCCGCCCGAGGTCTTCGGGTTCGGCGTGATGACGGCAACGCCCGGCTTGATCAGGTCGTCCCAATCCTTGATGCCCTTGGGATTGCCCTTGCGCACCAGGAAAACGATGGTCGAGGTGTAGGGTGCGGCATTCTGCGGCAGGCGCTTCTGCCAGTCCGGTGCGATCAGGCCTTTGGCTGCGACCGCGTCGACGTCGTAAGCGAGCGCGAGCGTGACCACGTCGGCCTGCAGGCCGTCGATCACGGCGCGCGCCTGCGAGCCGGAGCCGCCATGCGACTGCTTGATCTCGACGGTCTTGCCGGTCTCCTTCTGATAGGCGGCGGCAAACGCCTTATTGAAATCGGCATAGAGCTCACGCGTCGGATCGTAGGACACGTTGAGCAGCGAGTAATCGGCGGCGAAGGCCGAACCCGCCCACAGCAAGCCCGCGACGAGCGGCAGGATACGACGGATCATCTCTATCTCCATTCAAATCAGATGAAGCAACACCGGAGCACGCGGAACATAACTCGCGGCGGAAAACGCTTTAGTCAACGGAACCGCATTTCATTGTTTGCGGCGTGGCAGCGTCATTGTCCTAAGAAGTCTTCATCGTATGAATGCCGCATTCTGTCTTGGCACGGCCGCGCCAGCGACCGGCGCGCACCTCCTCATCAGGCGCGGTGCGGCTGGTGCAGGGCATGCAGCCGACGGACATGTACCCGGAGGCAATAAGCGGATGCGGCGGCAGCTTGCCGTCCCGGTAGATCGCTTCAATCTCTTCGCGCGTCGCGTTGGCGAAGGGATTGAATTTCAGGCGGACGCCGTCTTCCTCGACCACGGGAATGTCGGCGCGGGCGCCGCCCTGAAAGCGCTTGCGCCCATTGAGCCAGGCCGCGAACGGCGCCAGCGCGCGCGAGAGCGGCTCGACCTTGCGGATGCGGCAGCAGGCGTCGGGATCGGAGAACCAGAGATCGCGCTCGGGATCTTCGCGACCAAGCGTCTCCTCGAGCGGCTTGATCGAGCGAACATCGGTCAGACCAAGCGTGTCGATCAGCGTGTCGCGATAGGCAAGCGTTTCCGCGAACAGCCAGCCTGTATCGAGAAAGATCACGGGGATGGCCGGATCGACATCGGCCATCACCTTCAGCAGCGCCGCCGATTCCGTGCCGAACGACGAGACCAGCGCAAGGCGCTCGCGGCCGACCGTCTTCAACGCGGTCTCGATGACCTCGAACGGCGTCGCCGCGCACAGGGCGCGATTGAGCTCCTGCGCCGACCGCGCCTCGACCGGCATCTCGGGCGCGAGCGTGCTCATGGGCTGGCGCTTTCGGAATGGCGCAATTGCGTGCGGCGGCTCAGCGCGGTGGCGCGGCCGTCGCCGGTCGGCTGGTAGAATACGGTGTAGCGTTTCACCGTCTCCGCGAAGGCGTCCGCATCCTTTTCCTTCTTCACGTCGAGCGCGTCGAAGCCGGCGCGCAGCATGAACACGAACTGGTCGCGAAGCACCTGGCCGGTGGCGCGCAATTCGCCGTTGAAACGATAGCGCTCACGGAGCAGCCGCGCCTGGCTATAAGCGCGGCCGTCGCGGAAGGACGGAAACACCAACGCGACCGCAGCGAGCCGATCGAGATAGGGCACGAGATCGTCGAGGTCACGGTTATTGGGCCAGATCACGCCGACCTTGCCCGGCCGCTGCAGCAGCGCCTCGGAATCTTCGAGGAAGCGCGCCGCCGTCACCAGGATCGCGCCATCAGCCGGAATCTCCGCGCCATCGGCGACATGGACGTAGATGTCGGTTGCGATTTTTCCGTTCTTAACGAGTGGCATAGACCCGCTCCCTGAAAGGTTCGACGCCGAGCCGCTTGACCGTGTCGATGAAGAGTTCATCGGGGGAATCGCGCAGCGCCAGATAAGCCTCGACGATGTCCTCGACCACGTCGGCGACCTCGGCATAGGGCACCGAGGGGCCGATCAGCGTGCCGAGCGCGGCACTCTCATCGGCGCGGCCACCGATCGTAATCTGGTAAAATTCCTCGCCGTTCTTCTCGACACCCAGGATGCCGATATGGCCGACATGGTGATGGCCGCAGGCATTGATGCAGCCGGAGATATTGATGTGCAGCCGGCCGATCAGGCCCGCGGTGTCATGATTGGCAAAGCGCCGCGTCAATTCCTGCGCGATCGGGATCGAGCGCGCGTTCGCGAGCGAGCAGTAATCGAGCCCCGGGCAGGCGATGATGTCGGAGACCAGATTCACGTTCGGCGTCGCGAGCCCGACCTTGTCGAGCGCCTTCCACAGCGCCGGCAGGTCGCGCTTGGCGACGTGCGGCAGCGCCAGGTTCTGCTCATGGCCGACGCGAATCTCGCCGAAGGAATAGCGATCGGCGAGATCGGCGATCACGTCCATCTGCTCGGCGGTGGCGTCGCCGGGCGGGCCGCCGACCGGCTTCAGCGACAGCGTCACGATCGAATAGCCCTGCGCCTTGTGCGGAAACACCGAATTCTTGCGCCAGCGCTCAAACAGCGGATCGTGCGCCGCCTGCTTGAGCTCGTCGGGCATATGCGGCAGCTTCTCGTAGGCGGGATAGCTGAAGCGCGAGCGCACTTCCTCGATCGCGGCATCATCCAGCGTCAGCGCGCTGTCGCGCAATAGCTGCCACTCTTCCTCGACTTCCTTGCCGAACTTCTCGATGCCGAGCTCGTGCACCAGGATCTTGATGCGCGCCTTGTAGATGTTGTCGCGGCGGCCATACTGGTTGTAGACGCGCAGGATCGCCTCGACATAGCTCAGGATGTCGCGGCCGTGCACGAACGGCTTGATGGTCTTGCCGATGAACGGCGTGCGGCCGAGTCCGCCGCCGACCAGCACCTCGAAGCCGGTCTCGCCATCGGCATTCTTGTGCAGCCGCAGGCCGATGTCGTGGATCCGGATCGCGGCGCGGTCGTGATCGGACGCGGTGATCGCGATCTTGAACTTACGCGGCAGGAACGAGAATTCCGGATGCAGCGTCGTGTGCTGCCTGAGCAGCTCCGACCATATGCGGGGATCCTCGACCTCGCTGGGCGCGACGCCCGCCCACTGGTCCGAGGTAACGTTGCGCATGTTGTTGCCGGAGGTCTGCATGGCGTGGATGCCGACTTCGGCAAGATCGGCGAGCGCGTCCGGCAGCTCGGCGAGCTTGATCCAGTTGAACTGGATGTTCTGCCGCGTCGTGAAGTGGCCGTAACCGCGATCGTAGCGGCGCGCGACATAGGCAAGCGCGCGCAGTTGCTTTGACGACAGCGTGCCATAGGGGATCGCGACGCGGAACATATAGGCGTGGAGCTGCAGATACACGCCGTTCTGCAATCGCAGGATCTTGAATTCGTCCTCGGTGAGTTCGCCGGAAAGGCGGCGCTTCACCTGGTCGCGGAATTCTTCGACACGTTCGTGAAGGAGCGTGCGATCGAGTTCGTCATATGCGTACATGAGGGAGAACCTTAAGCCGGAACCGGAAGCTCGATGGTGAGGCCTTCCGACCGGATATGTTCGCGGAGATTGCCGGGCGCAATCTCTCCATTGTCCTTGATTTCGACAGGCGCGATGTAGGAACCGATGGCACCGACATCGTCGGCAACCGCTTCGGCAAGCAGCGCCCGCGCATCGTCGGATGTGCGCACGATCGCGGCATCAGCGAGGCGCGACGACCAGCCATGCTGCGGCGTGCGATAGATCACCACGCCGTCATGAGTGCGGTTGGCGGTCACTACCGAAGGCCCGGTAATTCTGATTTTCTTCTGTTCAAGCGGAGAGGTCATTCGGCAGCTTCCAAAAGTTCCGAGATCACTTGGTTGAGGTTGGCTTGACGCCACGGCGCGGAGTGGGAGACGACGTCGCCGATGACGAGGATGGCGGGGCCGCCATCGGTCTTCTCGACCAGCGACGGCAAATGTTCGAGCGTTCCGACCGCCGCCTTGGCATCCAACCGCGTCACCCGCGCGAACACGCCGACCGGCGTTTGCGGCGAGCGACCGGCGGCTAGGAGGCCGGCGCGGATCGTCGGCGCCGCGGTCATGCCCATATAGACGACGACGGTCATCTTCTTGTCTGTTAGCGCCGACCAGTCGACAGTCTCGGCGTCGCGCGCCTTGTGCGCGGTGAGGAAGGTGATGCGCAGCGCCTCATGGCGGAAGGTAAGCGGCGTCTCGAATTGTGCGGCGGCGCCGAGGCCCGCCGTGATGCCGGGGATCACCGAATAGGCGACGCCCGCCTGGCGCAGCGCTTCGATCTCCTCGCCGCCGCGGCCGAAGATGAAGGGATCGCCGCCCTTCAGCCGCACCGCGCGCTGTCCTGATTTCGCAGCCTCGATCATCAGTCTGTTGATCGCGTCCTGGCCGATGCCGGGCTTGCCGACGCGGCGGCCAACCGGGATGCGCGATGCGTCGCGGCGCGCGCGGTCGAGAATCTCCGATGACACCAGTTCATCGTAGAACACGACATCAGCGTCCTGCAGCGCGCGCAGCGCCTTGATAGTGAGGAGATCCGGATCGCCGGGTCCCGCACCGACCAGCGTCACATGGCCCTTGGCCTTGCCGAGTGCGGTCGCGCCGGCAAAGGCGGAGGGATCGGAAATCTGCTGCAGCGCCTTTTCCGCTTCGCCCCTCTTGCCGGCCAGCACCAGCGCGCCGATCGGACCGTCGACAATGCGCTCCCAGAAGCGGCGGCGCAGCGCGAATTCGCCGATACGCGCGTGAATTGATTTGCGGAATTGGCCGATGAAAGACGCGAGATCGCCGATGCGGGCCGGCAGCACCGCCTCGATCCGCTCGCGCACGCGGCGCGCCACAACAGGCGAAGCGCCGCCGGTGCCAACGGCGACCACGACATCGCCGCGATCGACGATCGCCGGGAAAATGAAGGTGGAATGGTCGAGATCGTCCATCACATTGACGGGCAGGCCGACAGCCTTCGCACGCGCCGCCATCGCAACACCCATATCGCCGGCGCCCGCGCAGAGCACCGCGATGACGCCGCTGAGATCGGCGACGAGCGGATCGCCTGTCGCGAGTTCGACACGCGTCGCATCGATCCCGCTCACATCATGATTGCCATCGGTCGCAAACCAGCGGACGCGCGCGCCGGCTGCCGCGAGCAGACGCAGCTTCGCACGCACGAGGTCTCCGGCGCCGACCAACAGCACCACGCCTGTTTGCAGATCCAGGAACACCGGCAAGAACCGCATGCGCCACTCGCTTCCCCAACTTATGGGTTGACTGAAATTTTATTCTATATATGTGTCGGCAAGCGCCCGCAAAGAGAAATTTATTTCTTCTCTATTGCATCGCAACTATAGAATTTTCGCCCCCAAAGGCCAAGGCACAGAGATGCATCTTCTCGACAATGAATCCGGCACAGCACGGTTGCGCTCATCCGAGCCCCGCCAGGGAATAAAGGCGTCGCGCAAAATCCTCGTCGAAGCACCCGCGACCGTCCCTTCAATGGATCATCTCGACGAGCTCGAAGCGCAAAGCATCTACATTCTGCGCGAGGCGTTCGCCCGGTTGAAGAAGCTCGCGCTGTTGTGGTCGCTCGGCAAGGACTCCAACGTGATGATCTGGCTCGCGCGCAAGGCGTTCTTCGGCCGCGTGCCCTTCCCTGCCTTGCATGTCGATACCGGCAAGAAATTTCCGGAGATGTATGCCTTCCGCGACCAGTACGCGAAGGAATGGGATATCGACCTGCGCGTCGAACGCTGCCCGCCGATCGATAGTGTCGACCCCACGCTGCCGCCTGCGGCGCGCTCTGCTGCGCGCAAGACCGAGGGCCTGAAGCTCGCGCTGGTCAAGCACGGCTTTGACGGATTGATCGCCGGCATCCGCCGCGACGAAGAGGCCACGCGCGCCAAGGAGCGCGTGTTCTCGCCGCGCGGACTCGAGGGCGAATGGGATGTGCGCGACCAGCCGCCGGAATTCTGGGATCACTTCAACGCCTCGCCGCCGCAAGGCGCGCATCTGCGCATCCATCCAATCCTGCATTGGACCGAGGCCGACATTTGGGCCTACACAAGACGCGAGAACATCCCGATCATCCCGCTTTATCTGGCGAAGGACGGCAAGCGCTATCGTTCGCTTGGTGATGCCGACATCACTTTCCCCGTCGCGTCGACCGCGTCTGACATCGATGAGATCCTGGCCGAGCTCGAAGACACCAAGGTGCCGGAACGCGCGGGCCGCGCACTCGATCATGAGACCGAGGATGCGTTCGAGCGGCTGCGTGTCGCCGGCTATCTCTGAGCTCTTAGCAAGTTAAGGCGATCTTCGATGAACATGGTTCTTCCCAGCGCGATTTCGGCGACACCGAACGGCACCACGCGTCCGCAAGTCCGCATCGTCATCGTCGGCCATGTCGATCATGGCAAATCCACCCTCGTCGGCCGCCTCTTGCACGAGACCGGCAGCCTGCCCGATGGCAAGCTCGAAATGCTGAAAGCCGTCAGCGCGCGGCGCGGCATGCCCTTCGAATGGTCGTTCCTGTTGGACGCGCTGCAGACCGAGCGCGACCAGGGCATCACCATCGACACCACGCAGATCCGCTTCCGTACCCGCTCGCGCGACGTGGTGCTGATCGACGCGCCCGGCCACGCCGAATTCCTCCGCAACATGATCACCGGCGCCTCGCAGGCCGACGGCGCCGTGCTGATCATCGACGCGCTCGAAGGCGTGCGCGACCAGACGCGGCGGCACGGCTATCTCCTGCATTTGCTCGGCATCAAGCAGGTCGCTGTCGTCGTCAACAAGATGGACCGGGTCGATTTCAGCGCCGAGCGCTTTGGCGAGATCAGCGACGAGATATCGGCGCACCTGACCGGTCTTGGCGTGAAGCCATCGGCGGTGATTCCGATTTCCGCGCGCGACGGCGACGGCGTTGCCGCGCACACGCCGCGGATCGGCTGGTACAAGGGGCCGAGCGTGGTCGAGGCGCTGGATGCGCTGGAGCCGGCGCGGCCGGCGGAAACATTGCCGCTGCGACTGCCGGTGCAGGCGATCTACAAGTTCGACGACCGCCGCATCGTCGCGGGTCGCATCGAATCCGGCAGCCTGAAAGCCGGCGACGAGATCGTGATCATGCCAGCGGGCAAGATCGCCAGGATCAAGACGGTCGAGAGCTGGCCGGTCACGCCGCTTCAGGGGCCGCAGACGGCCGGCCGCTCGGTCGGCATCACGCTCGACCGCGAACTCTTCATCGAGCGCGGCGATGTCATCGGCCATGTCGGCCAGAGCCCGCGCGACACCCGCCGCATCCACGCCCGGATATTCTGGCTGCACGACAAGCCATTGTCGAAGGGCGACCAGATCCTGATCCGGCTCGGCACGCGCGAGACCCGCGCCAGCGTGGTCGCGATCGACAAGGCGGTCGATCCCGGCGCGCTTTCCAACGAGGAAACCAATTCGATCGCACGCAACCATGTCGGCGAGATCGACATCTCGCTGGCGCAGCCGATTGCTGCCGATCCCTATCATGAAAGCCCGCGCACCGGGCGGCTGGTGATCGAGGTGAACGGCCGGATCGCCGGTGGCGGCCTCGTGCTGTCGGTCGATGCCGGCCAGCGCGCCGTGCCCGTCGACATCGTGCCGGTGGAGTCCGCGTTGCGCGCCGACGAGCGTGCGGCCCGCTATCGTCATGGCGGCGCCGTGCTCTGGTTCACGGGGCTGCCCGGCTCCGGCAAATCGACATTGGCGCTTGCGCTGGAGCGGCGGCTGTTCACGAATGGCGGCTCGCCGATCCTGCTCGATGGCGACACCTTGCGTGCCGGCCTCAACAGCGACCTTGGCTTCTCGCACGCGGATCGCAGCGAAAACATCCGCCGCCTCGCGGAGGTCGCGACGCATCTGGCGCGCAACGGCCATATCGCGATCGTCGCCGCGGTCTCGCCCGCCGCATCCGACCGCGCCGCCGCGCGCCGCATCGCCGACAGCGCGTTCCGTGAGATCTATGTCGCAACGCCGGCGGAGATCTGCGAAAGCCGCGATCCAAAGGGCCATTACGCCAAGGCCCGCGCGGGCGGCCTGCCCTCCTTCACCGGCATCACCAATGATTACGAGCCGCCGGCGGGGAACGAACTGACCATCGATACGTCGAGCCGGACAGTCGCTGACGCAGTAGACGAAATCGAACGGATGCTGGCCCAAACCGGCATCCTGTTCGAGGAAGTCGCCGACCTCGCGGCGAATATTTAGAGAACAACTCCCTCCGTCATCGCCCGGCTTGACCGGGCGATCCAGTATTTCAGAGATGATCGTAGTTGAACCGAGAAGCCGCGGCGTACTGGATGCCCCGCCTCCGCGGGGCATGACGGTTGCGGGTAATATGGCCACCCGGGGGGCCTTCTCATGGCCGTGGCTTTAGCGCTAAAAGGGCGCTGAACCGCCCGCCTTTTGGCGCGTTTTTGCTGTTTTCGTCCCGAAAACAGTCCGTAAACGCCATTTCTCTTGGAAAGCCCAACATGACGCGTGTCGAAGCCCACGGATTGAAGATCGCCTCTGTCCTGTTCGATTTCATCGCCAAGGAAGCGACCCCCAACACCGGGATCGCGCCCGACGCCTTCTGGGCGGGGCTCGCCGCCATCATCGCAAAACTGGGGCCGAAAAACCGCGAGCTGCTCGCCTTCCGCGACACGCTGCAGGCCAAGATCGACGACTGGCACCGCGCCAACAAGGGCAAGAAGTTCGACATCAACGCCTATACCGCTTTCCTGAAGGAAATCGGCTATCTCCTCCCGGAGCCGCCGACCAGGCAGGTCGAGACCGCCAATGTCGACGAAGAGATCGGCAAGATCTGCGGTCCCCAGCTCGTGGTGCCCCTGACCAATGCGCGCTATGCGCTGAATGCGGCGAATGCGCGTTGGGGCAGCCTCTATGACGCCTTCTACGGCACCGACGCGATCCCGCATGACCCGAGCGAGAGTGGCAAGGGCTACAACAAGGCGCGCGGCGACAAGGTGATCGCGAAGGCCAAGGCGCTCCTGGATTCGGCCGCGCCGCTCGCGACCGGAAGCCACACTGATGTGACCTCCTACAGCGTCAGCGGCGGCAAGCTCGCGGTGAAGCTCAAGAACGGCAACACCACCGCACTGAAATCGGCCGCACAATTCGCGGGTTATCAGGGCGATGCCGCCGCGCCAAGCGCCGTGCTGCTCGTCAACAACGGCCTGCACATCGACGTGACGATCAACCGCAATCATCCGATCGGCAAGGACGATCCGGCAGGGGTCGCCGACATGATCCTGGAGGCGGCGGTCTCCACCATCCTCGATATGGAAGACAGCGTCGCGGCCGTCGACGCCGAGGACAAGGTGCTGGTCTATCGCAATACGCTTGGTCTCATGGCCGGCACGCTTTCGGCTGATTTCGAGAAGGGCGGCAAGACCCTGACGCGCTCGCTCAATGCCGACCGCGTCTACAAGACGCCCGACGGCAAGGATCTGACGCTGCACGGCCGCAGCCTGCTCTTGATGCGCAATGTCGGCCATCACATGTTCACCGACGCCGTGCTCGATGCGAAGGGCGAGGAAATCCCGGAAGGGATCCTTGATGCCGCGGTGTCCGGCCTGCTCGGGATCCATGATCTCAAGGGCAAGTCGAAGGTGAAGAACAGCCGCACCGGCTTGGTCTACATCGTCAAGCCGAAGATGCACGGCCCCGATGAAGTCGCGTTGACCTGTGAGTTGTTCGGCGAGGTCGAGAAATTGCTCTCGCTGCCGGAGAACACGCTCAAGGTCGGCATCATGGACGAGGAGCGCCGCACCACGGTCAACCTCAAGGCCAGCATCCAGAATGCGGGCAAGCGCGTGATGTTCATCAACACCGGCTTCCTCGACCGCACCGGCGACGAGATTCACACCTCGATGGAAGCGGGTCCGATGATCCGCAAGAACGACATGAAGGCGCAACCCTGGATCAAGGCCTATGAGGACTGGAATGTCGACATCGGCCTGATCGACGGCCTGCCCGGCCATGCGCAGATCGGCAAGGGCATGTGGGCGGCGCCCGACAAGATGGCCGACATGCTGGCGCAGAAGATCGGCCATCCGCAGGCCGGCGCCACCACCGCCTGGGTGCCGTCGCCGACCGCTGCGACGCTGCACGCGCTGCACTATCACCAGGTCAACGTGATCGCGCGCCAGCAGGAGCTGGCCAAGGGTGGACCGCGCGCGAAACTCTCCGACATCCTCACCATCCCGGTATCGCAGTCGAACTGGGCGCCCGATGACGTGAAGCAGGAGATCGACAACAACTGCCAGGGCATCCTGGGCTACGTCGTGCGCTGGATCGACCAGGGCGTCGGTTGCTCCAAGGTGCCTGATATTCACGACGTCGGCCTGATGGAAGATCGCGCCACCCTGCGCATCTCGAGCCAGCATCTGGCGAACTGGCTGCACCAGGGCGTCATCACCAAGGACGAGGTGATGGAGTCGCTGAAGCGCATGGCCGTGGTCGTCGACGGCCAGAACAAGGGCGATCCGCTCTACAAGCCGATGGCGCCGTCCTTCGACGGTGTCGCCTTCAAGGCGGCCTGCGACTTGATCTTCAAGGGCCGCGAGCAGCCGAACGGCTACACCGAGTTCATTCTCACCGCCCGCCGTCGCGAAGCGAAGGCCGCCGGCTGATCTGACACATCGCCGTAGCCTGGGTGGAGCGAAGCGCAACCCGGGACCACCATCGCCGGATTACGCTTCGCTTCATCCGAGCTACAGAGCATGACGCCGCATGGTTGGAACCCGTGCGGCATCAATCCGTTTCAACGCCATCTCAACTGAAGCATCGGAGAGATGGCAATGGATTGGAACCGGATCGAGGGCAACTGGAAGCAGTTCAAGGGCGCTGCCAAGGAGAAATGGGGCAAGCTCACCGATGACGATCTCAACGTGATCGAAGGCCGCCGCGAGCAGCTCGAAGGCAAGCTGCAGCAGCGCTACGGTTTCGCCAAGGACCAGATCCGCAAGGATGTGGACGACTGGTTCCGAAGCCTGCGATAGGCTCTCGCAGCAAAAGCCCCGGCCGACGCCGGGGCTTTTGCTTGGTGTTGTCAGAACACCCCCCCCCCGCGATGTATTCAGATGTATTTCAAGAGCGAGATTACGCCCAGGATGATCACGACGACACGCGCGATCTGCTTGGCGCGTGTGTCGAGCGGCAGCAGGTTGATCAGGTAAAGGACGAGGATAACGACCAGAAACGTGATGAGTATGCTGATGAGCATGCGGCCCCCGAGGACGTCATGAATGGCGTGTTAGCAATTTCTTAACTGCCGGAAGGGCGCGAGGTTCCTGGCGGGGAACTTGCCCACTTGCGAAAAGCTCGGTCATTTCAGCGCGCTCCGTAAATATACGGCAATAGCGTTTCCGGAAATTTTTACCCTTATTGTTCCAAATGGCGACAGCTTTGGGGAGCCACATGCTGAATCGCCTTTCTGTATCCGCGTTGCTGAAGATCGTTATCCTGAGCACTGCATTCTGCATCGTCGTCGGTTTCTCGCTGAATGCGTGGGATAGCTGGGGCCGGCTGCAGGCGGCGGGCCGGATTTCGACGATTGCCGACGTCTCGGCCGACCTTTTCAAGGCGATGCACAGCCTGCGAACCGACCGTTCGTCCACCAACCGCCTTCTGACCGGCGGGTCTCCGATGGACGGCGGGATCGAGAAGTACCTTCGCGATCTCCGCGATGCCGAAATGCTGGCGATGGCGAACGGGCTCGCCCGGCTCAAGACCATGGACTTCGCCCAGCAGAAGACCCTGGTGGCGGAGTTCGAACGGCTGTTCTCGCTGCTGACGGCCGAGCAGACGGAATTCTGGCAGGAGATGGCCAAGCCGAAGGAAGCGCGCCGCGCGGAACTGGCGAAGGAGTATCAGGCAACGACGCAGGCCCTGCTCGATGTGCTCAATAAATTGTCGGGAACGCTTGCCGCCGACGTCAATCACCAGGATGCGGTGATCGACCAATTGCTCAACATCAAGCAGACTGCCTGGCTGCTGCGCAACACCGCCGGCGAAGCCTCCGCGCTGGTGTCAGACGGACTCGGTGCAGGCCGTATCACGCCGGAAATCCACCAAAGCTACACCAAATTCGTCGGCGGCATCGATGCCGCCTGGAAGGCGCTCGAGGTGGCAACCTCAGGCATGCAATTGCCGCCGAAGCTCGCGGCTGCGATTCCCGCCTCCAAGACCGCCTATTTCGATCCTGATTATCAAAGGCTGCGCGACCGGCTGATGGCGGCGCTGGCCAACGGCGGGAAACCGGAGATGGCCGCGAACCAGTGGAGCCCGGTCACCGTCGGCCGGATGGGGACGGCCGTGGCGGTCGCGGAAGCGGCGCTCGATGCGGCGAAGGATCATGCCGCCGCCCAATACGCGCTGGCGCAGCGTTCGCTGATCACACAGCTTGCGCTGCTCGCCGGCGCGATCGCGGTCACCATCGGCGCCATGATCGCGATCGGCCGCCGCGTCATCACGCCGCTGCACAACATCCGCGATGCCATGCTGAAAGTCGCCTCCGGCGACCTCGATGTCGATAGCGGCTATGCCGGGCGCAAGGACGAGATCGGCGCGCTTGCCGGTGCGCTTGAAACCTTCAAGCAGCAGGCCAAGGACAAGCTCCGCATCGAAGCGCAGGAGCGCGAGCGCAATGCCGGCGCAGCCGCCCGCCAGCAGGCGATCGAGAACCATGTCGGCGAGTTCGAGCATCTGGTGCGCCAGACGCTCGAACATCTCGGCGACGCCTCCGGCAAGATGCGGGCGACGTCCGCCAATCTCTCGGCCGTGTCGCGCCAGACCAATGAACGGGTCGAGATCGCCGAAAAGGCGTCCGGCGAGGCGTCGATGAGCGTGGAGACGGTCGCGGCGGCTTCCGAGGAATTGAGCGCCTCGATCAACGACATCAGCCAGCAGGCGGCGCATGCGGCCGGTATCGCCAGCCGCGCGGTCAACCAGGCCCGCAACACCGACGGCACCGTGCAAGGACTTGCGAAATCCGCCGGCCGCATCGGCGAGGTGATCGGCCTCATCAACACCATCGCGGCGCAGACCAACCTGCTCGCCCTGAATGCCACCATCGAGGCCGCCCGCGCCGGCGAGGCCGGACGCGGCTTCGCCGTGGTCGCCTCCGAGGTCAAGTCGCTGGCGAGCCAGACCGCAAAGGCGACGGAGGAGATTTCCGAGCAGATCGCCGACATCCAGAAGGTCGCCGGCGAAGCCATCGACGCCATCAAGGGCATCGGCAGCATCATCGGCGAAGTCAATGAAGTCGCGACCGCGATTGCCGCCGCCGTCCAGGAGCAGGGCGCCGCGACCCAGGAGATCACGCGCAGCACGCAATTTGCCGCGCAGGGCACCAAGAACGTGTCGGAGAACATCACCGGCGTAAAGGCCGATGCGGATACCTCGGCGGCCGCCGCCGAGGATGTTCGCCTCGCCTCGGAGACGCTGGAGACCCAAAGCCGTGGGCTTGGCGACCAAGTCACCGATTTCCTCGGCAAGATCCGCGCCGCCTAGCCCCTATTCACCACTCACTCCCGCGCCACCACCGGCACGCGCCCATATTTGGCGCGGATGCGGTCGGGCGCGGGCGAGAGCTGCAGCGAGGCACCGCGCTTGTCGGGGCGGCCGGCGACCATCAGGCCGTTTTCGCTGGCGACGATGTCCCCCTTCCGCAGGGTGGGATCATCCTCGATTTTGACCTGCGCCAGTCCGCCGGGATCCTTGCCGTTGCAGGTGCAACCCGCCACGATCTCGTTTCGGTAACGGAACGCGTTCGGCAGTTCCGAATACGCCGTTCCGTCCTCCGTCTCGGCGTTGTCGATGCTGCCGCCATAGACCAGCTTGGTCTCGCTCGCCGGACAGAAATTATTGCAGCTCTGCGCGCGACTGGCATTGTCGGAGACCGGCAGCGGGAAGTAACGACCATCACAGGTACGCACGCAGAACGCCTGACCCCCGCCGCTATAAGCGCGGTCATAGCTGCGGTCATAGGCGCGCGGCCGCCAAATCCGTTGCTGCACGGCGGGCGGGCCGTCGTCGAACGGCGGCCGGATCATCGGAGGCCGGCCGAAGCCGCCGAACAGGAGCGAGAAGAAATCCTGGGCCTGCGCCGCGGGCGCGGCGACGGCAAGGACGAGCGCCGTCGCGCCGAATATCCATCGCCAATGCGAGATCGGGGCCATTTTCGCCTCAATTCACCGACGACACGTTCAGTCGTATCGCCTGCTGGCCCGACGGCAGCGTGGTCGCCGCGGCTTGCGGACGCGGCGGCGCCGGGCGCACGCTGATCGTGGTCCTGGTATCCGAACCGCGAGCGAGCACTGGCGCATTCTTCGGCAGCACCACGACCTTGGTGCCGACATTGACGCGGCCAAACAGATCGGTGACGTCCTCATTGGTCATCCGGATGCAGCCGGAGGAGACGAACTTGCCGATGGTCGAGGGATCGTTGGTGCCGTGGATGCGGTATTCGCTCGATCCCAGATACATCGCACGCGCGCCCAGCGGATTGCCGGGACCCCCGGCGATGAACCGCGGCAGATAGGGCTGGCGCCTGATCATCTCGGCGGGCGGATACCAGTCCGGCCATTCCGCCTTGCGGCTGATGGTCTGCACGCCTGACCAAGTGAAGCCTTCGCGGCCGACGCCGACGCCGTAGCGGATCGCGCGGCCCTGCCCGAGCACATAGTAGAGCGCGGTGTTGCCGGTATCGATGATGACCGTGCCTGCCGCTTCGCTGCTCGCAAACGGCACCACCGCGCGGCGCAACCGCTCCGGCAGCACGCCGGCCTCCGCGTCCCTCCCGTCGGGCGTCAAGGCCTCGTCGGACGGAAAGGCGCCCTGCCGGATGGGGGCGTAGCCCAGCGACTGAGCACCTGCCGAGGTCGAGAGAGCGATTGGCGTCGCCAGCAGGCTGGCGGCGAAGACAAGCGCGTTTGCCGCGCGCGACGATCGGCGGAATAGAGCGGATGACGGTGTCATGTGCTGCCCCATTGGATACGCATCACGCTGATGCTCTGCCCCAACCAAACGCGCGCCATCGCTTCGCGGTTCCGGCTCCGCCGTGGCAGAGTCGCATCAGTCAAGAACACGACCGCTCACGATCGCGCGATGGAACCTGGCGACCGGCCCGGAGTTGGCCCTCCAAGAATTTCCGGTCGTGGCACGCACACACCGCGCGTCGCCTTGACATGCGCCCGTGGCGGGAGAGAACCAGCGTGCGTGTCCTTCCCAGTGAGCGTCTCCTGTCCAATGGCGCCGAAGGCACGCCCGCCCCCGATGGCCACGCCGAGCTGCCGCCGGTCATCCGCCGCACCGAGCTTGTCGCCCTGTCGCTGGTCGGGCTCCTGGTTATCGCCATCGTCGCGGCGCTCTATCTGGCCAAGGCCTTCTTCCTGCCGATCACGATGGCCTTCATCGTCGGCACCATGCTGTCGCCGGCGGCAAGCTTCCTCGAGCGCTACCGCGTGCCCCGCGCGGTCGCCGCAGTGCTGATCGTGGCCGCCGTCAGCGCTGCCGCCACTTTCATTATCGGATTGATTTCCGCTCCGGCGATCGAGTGGAGCGCCCGGTTGCCGGAGCTCGCAGCGGCGCTGAAAGAAAAGATGCACATCTTCGACCGGCCGCTCGCGCTGTGGCAGCAATTGCAGAGCATGATCGGCGGCTCCGAGACGCTTGCCCCGTTGCAATTGCCGAAGTTCGAATGGGTGCAGCCGACGGTGGAATTCCTGTCGCCGACCTTTGCCGAATTCCTGCTGTTCATCGCCACCCTGATCCTGTTCATCGCAAGCTGGAAGGATCTGCGGCGGGGGCTCGTTATGGCCTTCGGCGATCGCGATTGGCGGCTCCGCACCCTGCGCATCCTCAACGAGATCGAGGGACATCTCGGCAACTACCTGCTCATGGTGACCATGATCAATATCGGCGTCGGGATCGGGACCGGGCTGATCTGTGCCGTCACTGGCATGCCCAACCCGGCGGGCCTTGGCGCGCTCGCCGCCACGCTGAACTTCATCCCGATCATCGGGCCGGTCGCGATGTTCGTGGTGCTGGTTCTGGTCGGTCTCGTCAGCTTCTCGACCATCAGCGCCGGATTGATCGCGCCGGCCTGCTTTGCGGTGCTGACCTTCCTCGAGGGGCATTTCATCACCCCGACCATCATCGGCCGAAGACTTGCCCTGAATGCGCTCGCCATTTTCATCGCACTGGCGTTCTGGACCTGGCTGTGGGGCCCGATGGGCGCCTTCCTGGCCTCCCCACTCCTGATCGTCGCGCTGATCCTCAAGGAGCATCTGATGCCGGTCAATTCGCCGCATCTGCCGGAGGAGTGAACCGGATTTCGGCTCGGGAACTTAGTTCCCGACGCGGCGTTCTGCCAAGAACAACATTGGTGAAGCAACATTGGTTCGGGAGCTGTTCGATGTCGGTGACAAGCGATTTCGGATTGAAGAACATGACAGACAAAGCAACCTATGAACGCCTGCAGAAGGATGTCGCCACCGTGAAGGACGACATCGCCGCGCTGACCGACCAGATCACCGAGGCGCTCAACTCGTTCGCCGGCAGCGCGCGAAAGCAGGCACGCCGTGGATACGACCAGGCGCGCGACCGCGCCGAAACCGCCGTCGACGACATGTCGGAGCGCGGCAGCGCGATGATGGACGCCGCGCAGGATGCGTACTCCTCGATCGAGGAGACGCTGGAGGACGCCATCACCCAGCGCCCGCTGGCGACCGTCGGCATTGCGCTCGGCCTCGGCTTCCTGATCGGCATGGCCTGGCGAAGGTAGCGGCGGACACGTCCCCATGCTGCAGCGACTGGTCAGTGACGTCAGGGAGCAGGCGGGCAATGCCATGCGGCTGACGTCGCTTGCGGTCGTGATCGCCGCAACCGCGCTCATTGCGCTCGGCTTCCTCTGTGCGGCGTTCTTCGTCTGGGTGCACCAGACCTATGGGCCGATTTGGGCATGTCTTGCCTGCGCCGCGCTTTTCGTGGTGGTCGCGGTGATCGCCGCCGCCCTCTACGTCGCACGGAAGCGGCAGATGCGGCTGCGCGCCGAGGAGATGGCCCGGGCGGCACGCCAATCCCTCCTCACCAACCCGGCGGTGCTAGCAACCGGCCTGCAGCTCGTCCGCGCCATCGGCGTGAAACGGCTGGTCCCGATCCTGGCGATCGGCGGGCTGGCGCTGGGGCTGATGGCCAGCCGGAGCGCGGCGAGCGATCCACCGCCACCGGACAAGTGACAGCCCTGCCGTCGTCGTCGCGAAAGCGGACGATCCAGGCTGTAGGGTGGGCAAAGGCGCACTTGCGCCGTGCCCACCATCCAGCGCCGCGCTCGCAATGGTGGGCACGCTTCCGCCGGAGTGTGTTTAAGCGACGGTGCGTGTAGGCGCTTTGCCCACCCTACGGCCGTCGTCGCCGCGAAAGCGGGGACGCATAACCACAGGCGGTTATTGTGGCGCGAGCAAGCGGGTGCAGCGGAGCACACGACAACGGCCTGTGGTTGATGGGGTGG
>NZ_PSRR01000066.1 GCF_004296405.1 Bradyrhizobium sp. Leo170 | reverse complement strand
CCACTACAGGCGGTCCCGGGTTACGCTGGCGCTCCACCCGGGCTACGCTTGGGTGGCAGAACTTACAGCATGATGAGGTGAGGTTGGAGCGGTGACGGCACCTTCTCCCTCTCCCCGTTCTTACGGGGAGAGGGCCGGGGTGAGGGGCTCTATCCGCGAACACGGCTGGCAAATGTGTATGCGGAGACTCCCCCTCACCCGAAATTCAAGCGGAGCCTGTCATCGGGCGGCGCTTCGCGCCGACCCGTTGGCTTGAATTTCGACCTCTCCCCGCACGCGGGGCGAGGTGCAACCGAGCTCGCTTCTCCATCGCGGCAATCATCATGCTCTAGCGCCCGCCGCCGGTTCCGCCAAATTTCCGGTTCGCCTGGTTCACGGACTGGCTGATATCGCCAAGCATCTTTCTCGTGTCGGCCATCAGCGCGCCGGACTTCTTGTCGAAGCTCTCGATCAGTTCGCGCAGCGAGATGACGGTCGGCAGCAATTCGCCGCCATATTTGTCGCTGCCGAGGCTCTTCAGGAATGCTTCGGTGCGGCTCATGCCGTCGTCGACGGCATTGACGCCCGCCTCGGCGGTGCTGATGACGCTGCTGATCTTCTCGCCATTGCTCGACAGCGAGGCGGTGAAGGTCTCGAACCCCCGCAGCGTGTCCTTCATCGCATCCTCGTTGTCGTTGATGACAGTGTCGACATTGCGCAGCACGGCGCGGATCTTTTCCTGGATGCCCATCGTCCCCAGGGGATCGGCGGTCAGTTCCGGAATGCCGTCGGCGCCGGTCGGCGGAAGCGGTGCCTCGTCGGTGCCGCCGGTGAAGGAGATCGCGGCGATGCCGGTCAGGCCCTGGAATTCGAGGCCGACCTGGGTGTCCTTCTTGATCGGCGCGGTTTTCTCGATCCGCGTCATGGCGATCACGCGGTGACGGTCGAGCCTGATCGACTCCACCTCGCCGATGCGCACGCCGGCGAAATTCACGCTGCCGCCGCGGCGCAGGCCCGAGGCCGAGCCCTCGAAGATCACCCGGAACGGCACCTGCTGCTGGATTCCGGCATATTTGCGGTAGCCGAGCCAGCCGCCGAGCGCGCCGGCGATCAACGCCAGCGCCAACGTCCCGATCATTACATTGCTGGCGCGCACCATGTTTCGACCTTCGAAGTGGGCTGCAAAAATAGCGGATTTGCGGCGGCCAGTCACCGCAGTGATCGAACAATTCGGCAGGATCGTCGTGATGTTCCGTAACCACTTTGCACCGAGAGGAAAGAAAAGCGTAAAAAGAATGGCGCAACGAAGCGAGCTGTGAAGGCGGGGGGTGACCAATGACCAGCACGATCGCCGGCGATCACAGCGGCGGCTTCACGAGCCGGCCGGTCAATCGCCGCAACGCCCTGGCGGCAACGTTCGGCGGCGAGCTCGCGCTGTCGAGCCTGGCTCGGTCCGCAGGCGCCGGGGCAGGGGCCGCATCCGGCGTCCGCATATTGCATTCGCCTGAGCAACTCGGTTCGTCTTACGACGACATCATTGTCGGTGCGGGCTCGTCCGGTTGCGTCATGGCGCACCGGCTCGCCCTGGCTGGACGACGGGTGCTCCTTATCGAGGCCGGCGGAGAAGTGAAGCTTGCAGCGGTCAAAGATCCGCAGGAGTGGCCCAAGCTGCAAGGCAGCGAGCTTGACTGGCGCTATTTGACGACCCCTCAACCGGGATTGGGAGGCCGCATCATCCGCTGTCCGCGCGGCAAGGTCGTGGGCGGCTCCAGTACGATCAATGCGCTCGCCTATCAGCGCGGCCACCCGGCTGCGTATGACCGCTGGCCCGCGGGATGGCGCGCAGCCGACCTCCTGCCGTACTTAAAACGCGCCGAGACTTTCTCCGGCGGTGGCAGCGCATGGCGGGGAGGCAGTGGTCCTCTCCACGTCCTGTCGCTCGCGGATGTCACGGATCGCAATCCGGTGGCATCCGCCTTCGTTAAGGCATCGCAAGACCTCGGGTTCCCGATGTCATCGGATATCGGAGGAGAGGTCACGACCGGCGTCGGCTGGAATCAACTCAGCATCAAGGACGGCGCTCGCCACGATGCGGCGACGGCGTATCTCGGAAGTCTCGAGAGCGTGACCGTCGATCTGCTGGTGGACACCGAAGTGCTGGGCCTCGTGATCGAAGGTGGACGGTGCATCGGCGTGCGGCTCGCCGAACGCATCGTGCGGGCCGCGAGCGAGGTGCTGCTTTGTGCCGGTGCGATCGATTCGCCACGCCTTCTGATGCTGTCGGGAATCGGCCCGGCCGACCAGCTCCGGTCATTCGGCATTCCCGTTGCCGTGGATCTGCCGGATGTCGGCCGCCATCTTGAGGACCATCCATTGGTCGCGGGCGTGGCGTACGCCGCACGGCGCGAGGTGCCGCGCTCGCATTACAACCATGCCGACGCCGTCCTCTACGTGCCGCGCGCCGACCCAAATGACAGCCCGGAGCACCTTGTGATGTGCCTGTCCTTGCCGTTCGTCCTGCCGGGCGTCGGTCCGCTGCCTCCACCGGCTTACGTGCTCGTTTCTTGCCTGATGCGACCCCGCAGCCGCGGCAGCGTGAAACTCGCTTCGGGTGATCCGCGGACTCCTGCTCTGATTGATCCGAACTATCTCTCCGAGCCGGCCGACATGGACCTTCTTGTCGAGGGCGTTTCTCTCGCCCGCGAGATCGGTGCCGGTAAAGCCTTTGCCGACTGGCGCGCACGCGAAGTCTATCCGGGGCCCGAGGCAAAGACCGCCGGTGACATCCGCAAGTTCATTCTTCGCGCGACGGATTCGTTCCATCATCCTGTCGGCACGTGCCGCATCGGTGCCGTCGTCGACGAGTCCTTGCGCGTGAAAGGCGTTGCGGGTCTGCGCGTCATCGACGCCTCGCTGTTCCCCGGGATCCCGCAGGCGATGACCAATGCCGCCGCCATCGCAGTCGCCGAGAAAGCCAGCGATCTGGTGCTCGCAGGGTAGAGCAATCTCAGATGAACACTTTGTGCTCAGATCAGGCGGTCATCGCCTCGCGGCACTACGATCGTAACGCGCTTCTTCCGCGCTGAAATCACGCTGTAACCCGTTCGTCCCCTCATGATGCGACACCGCTGCGCGGATGAGGAGAGGACTGCGATGGTAGTCAGAGCGATCGGTAAGCAGGCCGTAGTGATCGGTGCGAGCATGGCTGGTTTGGCCGCAGCGCGTGCGCTGGCCGACCACTTCGAACGGGTGATCGTGCTTGAGCGCGACCGCCTGCCTGAACAGGCAGTGCCGCGAGCCGGCACGCCGCAATCCCGGCATCTGCACGTTCTGCTGCCAGGCGGCCAGCGGGCGCTGACCGATCTGTTTCCGCATTTCGAGCGGGATCTGGCAAATGCCGGCTCGGTGCCGCTTCGAATGTCACGCGACGTACGTATGGAGATCCCGGGTCTCGGTCCACTCCCGTCGCGTGATTTCGGCTGGTTCCTCTACTGCGCATCCCGTCCGCTGATAGAGCTGATCACGCGCCGACAGGCCGAGAGGCTGACCAACCTGACGATGCGGCCGGGATGCCGGGTGCTCGAGATCACCGCCACGCCCGATGGCACCATGGTCACTGGCGTCATATGTGAAGATTCTGATGGGCGGCAGGAAACTCTCGCGGCCGATCTCGTTGTCGACGCTTCCGGACGCGGTGCGCCAACCTTGGCGCTGCTCCGTTCGTCCGGCGAGCCGGTGCCGGATGAAATCGTCATTGGTGTCGATCTCCATTATACGACGACCACCTTCGCCATTCCCCAGGATGCATCCACCGATTGGGGCGGCGTAGCCACTCACCCGCACGCGCCGGAACGCAGCCGCGGCGGCTATCTGATGCCGGTCGAAGGCAACCGCTGGGTCGTGACGCTCTCGGGACGGCTCGGCGAACAGCCGCCGGCCGAGCCGGACGGCTTCATGGATTACGCCAGGCGACTTGAGACGCAGACGGTCTACAACGCCATTGCGCATGCCGAGCGGCAGGGCGGCTTCGAGCGCTATGCCTTCCCAGCCAGCGTATGGCGCCGTTTCGACCGGCTGAGCACATTCCCGCGCGGCCTGCTGCCGATCGGCGATTCGATCTGCCGCTTCAACCCCGTCTATGGCCAGGGCATGAGCGCGGCGGCGCAGGAAGCTCGCCTTCTGAGGCAGCTTCTGCAGGGGCGCGCGACCAAGGCCGATCCGCTTGCCGGACTGGCGCTGGCGTTCTTTTCCGAAAGCCTGCCGTTGGTCGAGGGTCCCTGGAACATGTCGGCGATCCCGGATCTGGTCTATCCCGAGACACGCGGCGAACGCCCGGCAGATTTCGAGAGCCGGCTCCAATACAACGGAGCTCTGCTTCGGGCCGCGATGCGCGATCCCGCCGTTCACCGGCTGCTCGCAGAGGTTCAGCAATTGCTGAAGCCGCCAAGCGCTCTCCAGGAGCCGGCCGTCGAGCGGCTCGTCCAGCTTGAACTGTCCCAAATGGCTGCCGAATAATTCAGACCTTACGCAAGGTTTGAGAAGGGCGAAGCTTCGTTGCGGAAGGGCTGTCAACGAAGCTCGCCGAGCAAGGCTCGGGCGTTCCGCAAATCGCTTGTGTCAAAGCCTTCGGTGAACCAATCGTACACTGGGTCGAGAAGGTCGCGGGCCGCTTGTCGATTGCCCTGCTCAGCCAGGAGCCGTGCCAGGCTCATCGCTGCGCGCAATTCCCACGACTTGGCCTGCTGGGCGCGCGCAAGAGTGAGGGATCGCTCGAAATACGCTTTCGCTTTCGCCACGTCCCGCTGCGGCGATTTGAGCGCGATTTCACCGGCAACACGATGCGCCTCAGCCTCGCACCACCTTTCCTTGGTTGCTTGCATCGCCGCCATTGCCTTGTCGATGCAGCGCCAGGCATCATCAAATTGGCCCGAATCCGCATGCGCAGTTGCCAGCATGAACTGGTGCTCCGGCGTGAATATGGTCGACCCGGCCGACCGCCATAAATCGATGCCTAACGTGACTGTCTCGACCGCCTCTGTGGCTCTTCCCATGAGGGTGAGGACATAGCCCCGCCGCAATACACCTTCCGCCTTTCGAAATGGGGCGCGCTTCTCCTCTGCCAGGATGGCAAGTTCCTTGAGATACTCGTTTGCCGCGTCATAATTCCCGCAATAGGTGTTAACGAGAATGGGGAAGTTCAGCGTGAACATCAAAGTGGCGGCATGTTCAATCTGACGCGCTTCCATCAGCGCGCAGTCTGCATCCCTGAGCGCAGCGTCGGGATAGCCGAGCAGCCACACCGCCATTGAACGAAAGCCCAGGCACGTCATCCGCAGATCCTGGCCAAAACGCGTCATTAATCGCCGGTGCTCGGCTGGACGGTAAAGCGCGAGCGCCTCGTTGTAGTGCGCCAGAGCCTTGACCTGATCCCCCATGAACGCGAGCGTACTACCCATGGTGCGGTGTCCGACCATGAGCGGTACCGTCGTCCCCTCCTTCTCACCGAGAGCAAGAAACCGCGCCGCGAGCTCTCGCGCAGCCTCGCCATCAAAGCTTATGAAATTGACGAGCCATTGCCCGAACAGCGCCGAGAGCAGCAGTGAAGCATCATCGGGAGATTCTCCGAACCGTTCGGCCTGCTCGATCAGCGTTCTCACCTGAGCCACCGCAGCCTTGGTTTCCGGCGCGCTATAGCCCTTGACATGCATGAGCGTGTTCACGAGCGCAATTTGCCAAACGATCTGCTCGCGCCGCAGGTCGGGCGTGCTGGGCAAGGTTGCGACTTGCGCCAGGGCATGGGTGAGCTGTTCTGCGGCTTCGGCCAGTGCCGAGCGCTCCTGTGAGCGCTGTCCCGCCTTGCCCCACAGGAGCGCCGACTTCTCGATCAGGTCGGCGTTCATGTAATGACGCGCCAGCAACTCGGGCTGGCTTTCAGCGATTTCCGGAAACTGACTCTCGAGGACCTGGGCGATACGCGCGTGCAGCATGCGCCGTGGCTCGCGCAGCAGCGTGCTGTAGGCTGCGTCCTGCACCAGCGCATGCTTGAACAGATAGCTCACATGTGGCGGGGTGCCCTGCCGAAACAGCAAACCCGCGGCTACGAGCCGGTCAAGCTCGTCGTCCAATTCCGCTGGCGGCCTTCGCACCACCGCGGCCAGCAACATGTGGGGAAATTCCCGTCCGATCGCAGCGCCAACCTGCGCCACGTCTTTCGCCGGGCCGAGCCGGTCGAGCCGCGACATCAGCGAGGCCTGCAGGCTGGCCGGGACCGGCACCACGGACCTTGGCTTTCCCGCGGCGGCCCGCTGCGCTTCGTTCTCACCCTCCGCATCCAGCACCGCCTTGGTCATTTCCTCGGCGAACAGTGGAACGCCGTCGCTGCGCTCGATGATGTCCAGGCGGATGCCTGCCGGCAGCGACCGGATGCCGACGACTTCCTTGATGAGGGAATCGATGTCGCGCCGCGTCAGCCGATTGAGCGTCAGCGCAGCCACATGTGACCGTCCGATCCAGGGCTGGCCAAATTCCGGCCTGAAAGTGACGAGCATCAAGAGCCGGTGTCTTGCGGCCAGATCCACCACCCGGGTGAACAATTCGTGGCTGGTTGGGTCGGTCCAATGCGCATCTTCGACAATCATCAGCACGGGACTGATCCGCGCCAGCGCCTCAAGCTGCGAACAGAGAGCTGCCAGCGTTTTCTGACGACGGAGCTGCGGCTCGACTTCAACCGGAGGGTAGCGCCCATCGTTGGGCAGCGACAGCAACTCGGCGATCAGGGACGCATCCTCGGACGGGGTCGAGCTCTGCGCCAGCAGCGCATCGAGCTTGTCCAATTTCGATTGCGGGCCGTCATCGTCTTCCAATGCAGCGACGCGCATCAACTGGCTGATGATCGGATGAAGCGCGCTATCGGTATGTTGCGGCGAACAGACGTAACGCAGGCGTATGTGCGGCTCGCGAGCAAGCTGCTCGAGCAATCCGAAGGTGAGCCGTGACTTGCCGATCCCCGCTTCGCCGGAAATCAGCACCACCTGACCTTCGCCGTCCCTGGCCTTTGACCAGCGTTGAAGCAGCAACTCGAGTTCTTCTTCCCGCCCCACCAGCGGCGTCAGGGCACCCACGTGCAGCGCCTCAAAGCGGCTTGCCACCGAGCTCGGCCGCAGTGCCGCCCACACGCGCACGTCGCCCTGGATGCCCTTGAGGTCTCTTGTCCCGAGATCCTGCAGCTCGAACAGATTTCCGAGCAGCCTCCGGGTGCCGTCAGCAATGACCACCATGTTCGGCGACGCGACCTGTTGCAGCCGCGCGGCCAGATTTGGAGTTTCCCCCACAATGCCGCGTTCCTGGGTGCCCCCCGACCCGCCGAGATCTCCCACGACCACCACTCCGGTCGCGATCCCGATGCGGATTTGCAGAACGACCGGAGCCTTGAGGGCGGATAGTGCCGAGATCAGCCCCAGTCCGGCCCGTACTGCTCGCTCCGGGTCATCCTCGTGCGCTCCGGGATAGCCGAAATAGATGAGAACGCCGTCGCCCATATATTTCGCCACGAAGCCGTCGAAGCGCCGCACGGTCTCCGTGACACATTTCTGGTAGGCCGAAATGATGTCTCGTAGATCCTCCGGATCCATACGCGTCGAAAGTTCCGTCGAGCCCACCAGGTCGACGAACATCACGGTGACCTGACGCCGCTCCGCGGTGTCCTGTGTCTTCGGCTCCATGGACGACGCAGGGCGTTCGGGTGCAGCCTGCGCAGGAGCCGCAGGCTCGCCGATGGCTGCAAGGATTTTCCGCCGGTGCCCGAGCGGAATTGCGATGTCCTTCAGGTCCTCATCTGTCAGGTGGGGCAGAACGGAGACGTCAATCGCGTGGTCGGCAAAACGCTGCGCGTATTGCCCGAGACCAAGTCGATCAAGCCACTCGGCAATCTCCTGCACGTCGCCTCCCGGCTGAGCTGCTGTCAATCATGGCCTTGCCGGCCGACCTGAGTTCCCGCGCGGCAACGGGACAAAAAGGTGCGCTCGCCACGCCGCCATCGATCGGAACATTGCACTTGCGGGGCCGGCCCGTTCGCCGCACCCCCAAAAGGAACTGCATCCGGGCTCGTCATAGCCCTGGGCTGGATTACCGCAGATTACATCGATTGAGAGTGAAATACCGCACAGATCGGACGGGCCAGCGCCATTGAGCCGACTGTTCCGCCGGCGGTCAAAAGCGGCGTCTTGACCAGTGGCCGGTCGATTCCGCCTATCCCGGATCGCCGTTTCCCGAGAGGATTTGAGCCGCGCCGCCGATGCCGCGGCGGAAGGCCTCATCAAATGTGACGCCGCGAAGCTGCCATCGGTGCGCCCGGCCGTTCCAGTCCATGCGCCACTCCGTCGCCCATCCGAGCTCCGAATCTTCCCACGTCAGCCGTCCGACCAGGACGACTTCGCCACCCCGTTCGGCCGCCACGGATGCCAATGTCGAGGATGGTGTCGTCAAGAGCTCTGCGGCGTCGATATTGGCTTTCGCCAATGCTGCCACATCGGGCAGCACGATCATCATGCCCCGCTTCAGGGCCGCGGCGAGGAGTGAGTCACGTTGCAGGTCGGACTGCTTTGCATCCGATGTGGCGATGAATTGTCTTGAGCCCTGCTCCATCTCGACGAAAACGCCAAGGATCGGGCGGCGCGAAAGCCAGGGCGTGACGCCGAGCGAGTTAAGAACATCGTTGATCTTGTTGTCATCGAAATCGACGATCAAATCGTACGGCCGGTCGCGGGTGCCCTGCTCGTCGCGCTTCGGCTTGCCGGACATCTGGTCGCGGTAGCTATAGGCGCTGACGAAATCGGCCGAACGCGATTTGTACGTGTCTAGTCGAGGATCGCTCTCCAGTTCGAGAGCTCCGGACACCTTGATGAGAACGTCCTCGAGACAAGCGGCGAAGCCGATGGTGCGATTGGCTTCACCCTGTCCAGTGACGATTGTCTGTGCGCGATAGAGATTCTCCGCCGCGGCTGCGGATGTGCTGGCCCAGTTCGCCAACGCAGCTATCAGCAATATCTTGACGATGACGGCGACCACACCTGGACATCGCTTGGTCATATGCCCGAGCCGCCACTTGAACGGATGCTGAACAAGATCGGCGACCTCGCGCCGAGCGGGATAGGCTGAAAAAAGGAGCAGCCCGCCACTCGAGCCACTTGGTGGCGACGCGGCCGCAATACCGGTCGCCAGCGCTACATTGAAGTGCTGACCGATCCGCACGGCTTTAATGTTTTGATCGAGCGCCCGTGCAAGCACCCTTCATGTTGCTGGGCGAGGGCAAGCAAGCCCATGATAATCAAAGCCACCAAGACACACCCGGCCACGAGGTTCTGCATCATGGCTGTCACTCCACGGGGTTAGCAGACTACGTAGTAGATGACCGCGGCCAAGGATGATGAACACCATGGGCGCGGCCGTCAATACGCGGCAAAGCCGATCGAGGCCGGTCGACCGGAGGCCGGAAGGAACGTTGATCAAGATCGACACAGGTCCGCCGTGGGGCAAAGCGGCGGTCGAGGTGGGCGCACAGATGTCCGCCCTGGTTCAGACAGCCGACGTGGTGAGGGCTGGAGCGCGGTTCAGTTCAGGGCCACAAGCCGACTCTCAGTGATGACCGTGTGCGCTAGACAATGTTTGCGCGCGACAGGGGCCAATGTAGCTTTGATAGTCGCCGGTCATCGCGAGGTCGTAGTGAACGGCGGGATGCATGGTTCCGAGCATCGCAACAATGACAAGGATGCCCAGTCCGAATGCTGTCTCGATCGCGCTGTTGTGGATCAGTTGACGAAGCGCGTTGGACGATTGCTCGTTTCCAAAGGAAGCGAGCTGCGGCGTCAGGCGAAACCGGTTGATAGCAGCGAAGACGAGCATCACCGCGAACATCGCGACCTTGAGCGTCAGCACGCGCCCATATTCGGTGGCGACGAGCCCGTGCAGGGAGCCGACCAGGATGGCGGCGTTGATAATGCCGCTGAGCATGAGGATTGCTACGCTGACGATGCCCAACGTCGAAAATCGGGCAACGACATTGCGAGCGAGCGACATTGCGTTGTTTCGATGGGCGATGGCCAGGAACAAGCTCAGTGCCACCAAGCCGCCGATCCAGGCCGCGGCGGCAATCAGATGGAGCGTATCTGCGGCGAGGTGCAGGTAGCCCATCGCTCCAAGTGTCGAGCCAGCGTGACCAGTCCAGGCGAGACTTGCGGCGAAACCGAGCGCCGCCGCAAGCGCTAGCCACTCCGCGAATGCCACGCGATAACATGCAAGGCAGGCCGCCAGACCGATCGCAAGGCCCAGGCGAATTGTCGTGACCTGGCCGAACTGCGTTTCATTGATCACCGTCGACAATACGTCCGTGCTCATGGCCTCATTCGATGGCAGTCCGCTCATCGACCCCGCCTGCAGCAACAGCCAGATCGCCCCGGAGATCGTCGCGGCAGCAAGAGCAAGCCATAGGACCCGAAGCGTTTGGGTCTGGAGTCGATTGGCGATGCCTTCCTCCGAACGCAAAACGGGTTTCGCGACCACCATCCGGAAAACCAGCGTTCCGGTCATAGTTGCCGTCGCCGCGAAGTGGATCGCTCGCGTCGCGATCATGGGCGCCCCTGCTGCGGACCAGTCCATCGGCGCCTCGCGCGGCCTATTGGCCGACCAGGAAGCTGAAGCTGCCATCGGTCGTGTGGGTGTCCACGGACAGCACGCGCCAATTCACGTGGTACGCGCCAGTGCCACCCGGCTTTAGCGCGACCGACATCTGGTTGCCACTGACACGAGCCTTGCCGGTGTCGACGCGCTGCCCGGCCGGGCCGGTTACGGTGACGGTGCTGAACGCCGGCTCCAGCTTCTGCGTGAACCAGAGCGTCACCTCGCGCGGAGGGCTTGCGACCTTGTTGCCGACGCGGGGCTCGGCGTGGTCGAGGAAGGCGTGAGCGGCCGCCTCGCCGGTCGCGAGCAATAGCAAAAGCAGACTCAGAGTTGGGCGTCGCATGGATCAATTCCTTGGAAAGGGGCTGGCGGGCTGGACCGCGGGACCGAAGATTGGTCTTCCAATTCCATGAGGATCAATGTCGTCGAGGTAGAGATGCAGTTGGGCGATCACGCCGACATTGGTGCCGCTTTGCCTGTTGATCGGGATTAGGGCTTCGACACCGACCTGGAATTTGTTCCCGACCCAAAGGACTCCGGGGTTGATGGTCCCGGTCGTCTTCGTGCCCGAGGTCAACGTGTTCGACACCGGCGTCTGCAGCGTCGCTTCGACCAGTGGGATCAGGTGATTGACGAATTCCGGCAGTCCGAGGTCGATCACCGCGGACCTCAGATAGGGCATGCTGTATTGGATCGTTGCGCCCCAGTTCAGCACCCGGGGATTGAACTCCGTGTCGGCCGTTATCTCGCCGATGTCTGGATCGAACCCGAATGTCGTCGTGGAGCGCCTGCCCGGTATGGCGTAGCCGACCTGTCCGGTAACAGCGACCGGTCGCAGCCATGACAGGGTGTCGGGTAGATCGCCAAAGCCTTTGCCGAACCAGATCGTCGGCGTGTAGGTGTTGAACGGATCGGCGCCGACGCTGTCGGCGCCGGTGCCGCCCCATTCGATGCTCAACCCCACCGACATGACGAATTCATGCGCGGGGTCCTTGAAGACGCGGTACTTGAACGTGGTTTCGAGGTTTTGAAATCCGTGCGCGCCCGTTCCGGTGGGCCCCCCGGGTGGACTAAAGACGCTATAGGTCGACCCGATCGAGATCGCAAAGGCCTCAGTGATCCGCTTGGAAAATTCACCGGAGAAATCGCGCTGTCGAAACGACGGATCGTCGCCGGTCTTGAAGCCGGATACCGTCGGTAATGAAAGCTCGTCATTCACGCCGGGATCGTCGATGGTGAGCGTGGCCGGAAAGAAGCGGTTGCCGACGATTTCATGGGCCGCGCCTCCGGAAAGAGGAATAAGCGCGATCGCTGCGCCCCATAGGCCCGCTCGCACGTGACAGATGGACATGGAAGGTCTCCGCGAGTTTGATGTGCAAACGCAGCGGCCATGGGCCGCCATGCTTTACGCAAATCGCGGGGGTGCACGCGCCTGGGTATTCGAGCCGATGCGGGACGCTACGCGCGTCAGTTCTTTATCGGCCCAAAGAATTGGCCTGAACTGACGGAGGAGCACAACGAGGGCGACAGGCCTCGGCGCATCAACGGCGGTCCCTGCATGGGCTACGCAGATCGCGCAAAGACCATCGTGAGCATGTTGCTCGCGATCCTGATCGCCGGAGCCGGTGGTTGCGTCACTATGGCAAATGCCGGCTGATTGCAGCGGATCGGCAATCGCGATGCCCGCGGCCCAGCATGCCGCGATCGGCGCCACGATCTGCATCGCCAGCGCGAGCAGGACGATCGGAAGAAATCCCTGTAGCCGTCGAGACATCTTGTCCACCCACGACGAAGGCTACCACCGTGCTGCGTCGGGGTCGAGCCATCCGGACCAGCGTACGGCGCAATCCGTCTTAGCGATCAGTCCGAACGGACGATCTTTACGGGCCGAAAGAGCCATTCGAGAATGGCCGGTCGTGTGAAGGGTTTCGGATGCCGGCCGCCGAGCACGCGGCGCTGTCCCTCAAGCGGCCGGCATCCGAAACCCTTCACAACAGCCGACAAGCGAAGTCATGTCTCTTGCTTTGTCACGGCCGGAATTTTCCACGAACCATTGAGAATGGATGGGGTGCCTTCCTTGGGCCAATACATGCGGAGCATCAGAATGAACTTGCCAGCCGGCGCTGGGAGCCAATTAGATTCCTTGCCAGGTCCGGGTGAATCCTTCTGGATGTAGAGGTCGGTGGACCCGTCGGGATTGGTCTTGAGATTCTGTCGAGGACTGATCGAGTAGCGGTTCAGCGGATTGTTCACGAAGAAATACTTGTCATCATACATTGTAAGGGACCAGAAGCCGCTTACCGGGGGTAGATGTCCTTTCGGAAAATGCATGACGTACTTGTTCGCACCATCGTAGGAACTGTCTTCGGCGTCCTTCAGCGAAGTCGGATAGACCGCATCTTGCGGTCGATTAGCTCCGAGACCAATGGCCGTCACCAGGGCCCGCATGAGGTAGTCGGTGCCGTAGATGCCCGTTTTTGTCGTAAACCCCCAGCCGTTAATGTCCTTGACCTCACTGTTGAGCTTGAACTGAGCCATGATCCGGTCGAAGGCGACCTCAGGGATTCGCTTGACAAAATCCGCATTGAGCTTGCTTGCATCGAAATCTTGGCCCGGAACGAGTCCGATCTTTGCAAACCGTGCCAGAGCGGGGGCATCCTCTGGTGCGGGCGGATTGGTTTTCATCAATTGAGCAAGCAAGGTGAAGTAAGCCTTCGCGTCCATCCGGTTCACCTGATCGCGCACCGCGGTCTTGGTATCGATGGACGGATCAACCTTCCCTTCGGGCGGGGTATACGTCTTTCCGTAGGAACTGAGCGGCACCAGCTTGCACTGGTCTTGCAATTCGTGGACAGCTTTGTAGTCCTCGGGTGTGCCGGTGCAGTAGATGCGGCCCAGAATCCAAACGATATTTGTCGGCGATTTATATTCTCGAACGCCCTGTGGAAGCACACCGTTCCAGCCTGGGCCCGTGATAGCGTAAGTTTGCGCGCCCGTGCCCGTCGTGCGCTTTCCGGGAACCTGAAACACCGTGGTCCACCCATCGAGCATAGGGAACAGGAAGTACCGGTCCTTCATGTCGGGGATGCTGAGCACCCAAGGCTCGTTTCCGACATCCAGGAATGCAGTCGTATAGAGAGTGTCGGCGTTCGGCGCAGTCACATCGCGAAAGGAGGCGTTGGGATACTCACGCAGTCTGATCAATTGTCCCATCGGCGCCTTGGTGCCTTCGGGCCGTGCGACATTAGTGATGACCCTGCGGGTCATTTCCATCGTCACCAAGGGGTAACCATAGATGTAGGCATCCGTCGCCAGCCAAAAATCCTCCAGCCCTTCGCCGAGATTGAGTTCGCCCCATTCGGCTCTGGATATGGTGCTGATAGAAGAGCCAGCGAGCAGACTCAAACCGCCAATGGTGGCTGCACGTCGGGTGATCGTCATCGCAGACCTCTTTTTGTGCTCGGGTACGACGCCAAGAAAAGAAGCGACGGATGGCTTGCTGGGGAGCCCGGAACAGAGTCCCGGACTACCTTTAAGTCTCCTTATGCCCGAGCTGGTTCAATGGAAATTGTGAAGTCGCGGGTCCGCGCCGCTCAGGTTGTTTTCCAACAGCGGTCAAACCCTTGTATGGCTGCGTCATGTCCGCTCTGACCCGGCTCCGTATTTCTCCACGCTCACCCCCTGAACATGCGCTGCTGGACGTGGAGGAGTCTGAACCCAGCCATCGGCTACCGCGCGGCGCTCGTCACCAGCCGCCGCGCCCAGCCGATCTGGTTTCCGCCCTCCACGAGGTCCCAGTTGCCGGCCCGCAAATAGACGTTGGCAATCACATCGGACTTCATCTTGCCGAATGGCTTGGCCGAGTTGTCGGGCACAGCGAAGAGCTGCACGTTGCCGTCGGCGACGATATAGGCCTTCGCGACCGGACGGCGCTCAGGCGGAGTCACCGCTGACGCGCCTTGCAGCGTCTTGGCGCTGCTGCCGGGATCGAGGGTCAGCCGGAGCGCCGTCGCGATATGGCGGGGGTTCGAGGGATAGATCCTGCCGGAGCTGCGGATCGCTCCAATCATCAGATTGAACGAGGCGAGTGCGTCCTTCCTCTCGCCATGGTCGAGCAGCACCAGGCCACGGGCATAGTCAAGCATAGCGCTGAAGAGAGGCTGTGAGCCGCCCTCCGCCTCGCCACGTTTTGCCCACTCCGTGCCCTCGGCGTAATTCTGGCTGATCCAGTCGTGGCTTGCCTTGTCCAATGCGAAGATCCCATCGTACTCCACGATCCGATTGTAGAAATAGTAGGCGGCGGTTTCGGCGGTGAAGTCGATCCGGCAGCGGTTGAAATTGGGCTGCAGCGGCAGCGCCTGCAGGATCGGATGGAAGTGGTCCGAGGGATAGAGTTTCAACAACCGCTGTGCGGCACGGCGGACATCTTCGTCCGAGCTGCACAGGGATTCGACGACGATCCGATAGTCATCGAAACGGAAGCCCGGAATGTTGCGCTTGTTGGAGAGGCGATCGGGCTTCACCGACTGATCCCAATTGGGCCGCAGCGTCGGCGGAAGGTATTTCCCGTCGTCGATCACGCCCAGCGCATTCGAGAGCAGGTTCAGATAGGGGGCGACCAGTGCTGAACCTTTGGCGGATTCATCACGCAGGCCCTTGACGACGTAGTCGGCAACCTGGCCCCAAGATTGGTACAGCTGGGTGCGGTCGCGGTCTTCCCCGCGGACATACGCATCCACCTGCTCGTTGAGCGATCCGCTGTCGGTTGCGGAGGTGGTCTTCGGCTCGGAGTGCACGGCGGGAGTGGTGGTGGCGCCCGGAGCGGAGACCGAGGCCGGAGCAGGCGGAGCGGGTGCGCGCTGCTCCGCCCGGGACTCCGCAGACGACGCGGCTGTTTTCGGAACAGGACCACCCGCTTGCGCCACCTGCGTCAAGGCCGACGCACTTGGTGGCGGCTCCGGCGGGCTCGCCGCTGATGATACCTTCGCATGCCCCGGCACCGGCCGCGCTTGCGGCGGCAGGTCGGGCTGAGTGTCCAGTGGTTCTGAGTTCGCGCGGTCGCGCGCCAGCACCGAATAACGCGGCAGCGGGCTAAACCGGGCGAAGTTCAGGGCCCTGCTGCGTACGCTGTTGGTCTGGAGTGTGAAATGTCCGTCGAGGGGCGTCTTGTCGGACTTGGTCGCCACGCGTCCCTCCACGCAGGCTTCGTCGGCGACGAGCTCGTTGCGCTGCAGCGCGGCGGTGACGGTTTGCTCGATGTAGTGCTGCGAGAAATAGAGGTGCGGTTGCGGAGAGCTCTCCACCGACAGTAGATCCATCGGCGTCGGCCCGTTGCGCTCGCCCGCGATTATCTCGAAGCTGAGCTCGCATCGGGCGAAAGTGCGGGATACGTCCTTACCGACCGGCCGGTAGACGGCGATCAAGAGCTTATGCGTGCCGACGCGGGGTGGGATCTTGAGCGAGACGTTGTCGGGATCCCGGCTGAATGTGATGTCTGAGTTGTTCGCGCCGACGAACACTCGATACTCGTCGCTGCCGACCGTCTGGCGATCCGGCACGCCGTGAATGTCCAGCGCATACAGCGGCTCGTCCAGAGGCGGCTGGCCGAGATAGGCCAAGGCAAACCCAACAATAACCATCGCGACCGCTCCGCCCACGGTCGCGCGCACCGGACTGCCCGGAATTCTCAGGGTCGAGCGGACGACCGCCGATCCACCGAGCAGGGCGCCGGCGCCTCCGCACAGTAGCGCGAAGATCAACTCGATCATCCAGTAGGTCACGCGGTTTCCGACGAAAAGGGTACCGACGACGAAAACGGTCGCGAACGAGATCACGGCAACGAGCACGAGGGCGGCGACCGCCATAATGATCTGGACGGGCGATGGGCTTGCCTCGATCCTGCCGCCGTCGAGGACGGCGTCGGAGTCGGAGTTGCTCGTTTCTGTTCGCCGTTTGCTTGCTCGTCGGATGTCGGATTTGCCGGGCATCTGCGTGCTGTCGGCGTCGTGTGCGCTACCCTCGGTCATGGCCAACACTCCTGGTGCTGCGCGTGGATGCACAGGATGAGACTATTCCCGATCGATCACTGCTCGTGTGAGCTATATTACAATCGAGGGGCAGGCGGCGTGGTGACGCAGGGGAGAAGCCGGACGAGAGGCGCCGTCGCTTGGCAGGCATTGCGAGCACCGCTGCCGAACGTCACGGTATGCTGTCTGCGCGTCGGTGTGCTTGGGTCCGGCACGCCTGACGTCCGCTTGTCCGCCAAGAGCGGCGCAATCGCGGGCGTCGACCGGGGTTGCAAAAGGGCCAACAGCGGAAGTCGCGCTCATTCGATCACCTCGTTGCGCAGATAAGCACTTGGCTCCGATTTCATTCCGGCAACCCAGCTCGCCGCAATGCTTCTTCGTATCGCGAGAGGCCTTCGGCGTGCCAAGGGCCCAGCACGTCTTTGAGATTGGAAACACGTAGCGCGGGATTGAGTTGCCGCAGCCGAGCCATTGCCTTGTGTGCTTGCTCCGGCCGTCCGGCCATTGCATTGCTTGCGGCGGCGACGCGTAATCCAGATTGATGGTCCGGATTGTCCTGCAATGCCACTGCCGCCCACGATGCCGCTTGGTCATAGCGGCCCAGGAAGAAATGGGCGACCGCGGTCCCAACCCGCATTCCTGTCACCCGCGGATCAAATGGGCTTAGGCGCAGAGCACGCGCGAAGCGCTCGATCGCCGCCTCGTGCTCGCCGAGAAAGGTTTTTGCCCAGCCGCCGTAGTGCCATGCCTCAGCCGAATTGGAATTGAGCACAAGCGCACGATCGATTAAGGCGGCGCCTACCTCGAGATCGCGAACGACATACGCTATTGCACGCCCGCCCTCGGCGAGCGCGGTCGCGTCATCCTTGCCCAACTCAACCGCCCGTTGGGCGAGCCTCTTCACTTCGGCAATCTCGTTTGCTGTGTCTGAAAACCAGCCATTGACTTTGGCAAAGTGGTAGCAAGAGGCGGCACGGCCGTAGGCGGAGGCAAAATCGGGGTCGAGCTCGATCGCGCTTTTGAACAGGCGCAATGCCTCGTCGTTCACTTGCCGGCTACCATACTGATAAAGCCTGGCCAACCCGCGTAAATAGAGGGCATAGGCGTCGAGACTCTCGGTCGGCTTGCGCTTGGCACGCTCGATCTCGGCTTTTTCCACCACCGGCGCGATCGCCCCGACAACGCTCTCGGTCACCTGGTCCTGCAGATCGAAGATGTCGCCGAGCCCGCCATCAAACCGGTCGGCCCAAAGATGTGCCCCGGTGGCGGTATCGACGAGCTGTCCCGTGATGCGCACCCGGTTGGCCGCTTTGCGAACGCTGCCTTCCAGCACGTAGCGCACCCCAAGCTCGCGCCCAACCTGCTTCACGTCGACGGCGCGCCCCTTGTAGGTGAAGCTCGAATTGCGGGCGATGACGAACAGCGCCTTGAAATGGGACAGCGCCGTGATGATGTCCTCGGCCATTCCATCGGCGAAGTAGTCCTGTTCGGGGTCGCCGCTCATGTTCTGGAACGGCAGCACGGCGATGGATGGTTTGTCGGGGAGCGGAGGGGCCGAACTCAGCCTCTCGGTCAGCGCGCGACGCGGTCCCGTACTTACCGCGTATGCGCGGACCGGCCTGGAGATGTGCTTGAGTTGCTGCTCGCCGCGATCCTCTAAACCAACGTCCAGCTTGCCTTCGACTTCGCTGTACACCTTTTCGGAAATCAGGATGCCGCCCGGATCAGCGATCCCCTCCAGCCTGACAGCAATGTTGATCCCGTCGCCGTAGAGGTCACCGTCCTGCCCAACGATAACGTCACCAAGGTTGAGCCCGACGCGCAACCTTAGGGGACTGCTGCCCAGGGCGAGATGATCCTGTATCTCGACCGCGCATCTCGTCGCGGCTAAGGGACTCGCGAACTCAGCGAGCGCGCCATCACCCGTTGTCTTGATAAGTCTTCCTTCGTGGCGGGAGAGGCTAGGTTCGATCAATTCTCGCTTGAGTCGCTCGAACTCGGCGTAGGTAGCTTCCTCAGCGCGTTGCATCAACGCGGAGTAACCGACCACATCGGCGGCCAAGATTGCCGCTAGTCGCCTTTGAACCCGCTGCTCGATCACAGTACCCTCTAGATCACAGCACCCTCCAAACGACCAGACTAACCGCGCTCGGGTGGGGGAGGAGCCTGCGAACATCAGCGCTTTTGGCGCGTAGGGTGTCCGGAACTCTCATGGGGACCTCCGCGCGAGGCGTCGGGCGATTCTGAGCTTACTACTTTCCGAAGCGGTTGCCACACTGCGATGGGCCTAAATTCCCGGCCCGCCCCCAAGATCAGCTGTGCTGATCGAATAGCCTTCGCAGCAACCAGCGCCACCACCATCCGCAGCCACGCGATAACCCATAAGATCGACATCCGCCGCTATGATCGAATAAAGCGCTCTAGCCTCCGATTTCGCTGCTGAGCATGGGCCCGAACAGCTCCCATTTCTCGCCCTTGAACCTCCTGAGCTGGACCTGCTTGATCGGCGCGAAATCGATCGGGCTGGTGTTGATGTTGATGCCGGGCAGCAGGTTGGTGGTCCTGAAGTCCTTGAGGTTTGCAGCCTGCTTCATCACGTTCTCGCGCGTGAGGTTATCGCCGCACTGCCTGAGTACCTGAACCAGCGTCTGGGCCATATTGAAGCCTGTCATCACCAGACTATCAGCCCGATTGCCTTCGGGAAAATTCTTGGCGAGGAATTCGTCGAACACCTTCATTCCGGGATCATCCTTCCATTGCGGGTCGAGCGGGTCCATCAGATAGGCCACCGAAATGATGTCCTGTGCGTTTTCGAAGCCGGCGGGCTTGATGACGGCACCGATGGAGGTGCTGACGCTGTTGAGGACGTGCAGTGGCTTCCAGCCGATCTCGGCTGCCTTCTTGATGGCCTGCGCCGCGAATTTCGGCGTGGTGATGTTGACGAATACGTCGGCATTGAGCGACTTCATCTTGACGACGTGCGAGTCGATGGTCGGCTCGGCCACCTCATAGGCGTCCTCGGCAACGATCATCGACGCAGCCTTGGCGCCGAGGCCATCCTTCAGGCCTTTGAGATAATCCTTCCCATAGTCGTCGCTCTGGTAGAGGACCGCGATCCTGGCGTTCGGCTTTTCCTTCAGAATATACCTCGCGTAGATCCGCGCCTCGTTCTGATAGTTGGGCGACCAACCTATAGTCCACGGGAAGTTCTGCGGATCATTCCATTTGGTCGCGCCGGTCTGCACGAACAGCTGCGGCACCTTCTTCGCGTTCATATATTTCTGAATGGCAGTGTTGGACGGCGTGCCAAGCGAGCCGAAGATCAGGAAAACCTCGTCGCTCTCAACCAGTCTGCGCGCCTGCTCGACCGCTTTTGGTGGACTGTAACCGTCGTCATAGGAAATGAAGTTGATTTTGCGGCCGTTGATGCCGCCTTCGCCGTTGATCTTGCGAAAATAGGCCGCCTCGGTCCTGCCTGTAGTGCCGTAAGCCGACGCCGGCCCGCTGTAGGGCATGATGTTGCCGATCTTGATTTCGGTGTCGGTTGCGCCGGCATCGTATTTCTTCTGGGAAAGTGCGCTGCCTCCGCTGGCGGCAAGCATTATGATGACGGTCGAAAACGCCGCCAATCGTCGCGCGACGAAGGACATCTCGTTTCTCCCTATGAACCAATGAATGTGTCTATTGTTATTGGAGACCTCCCTCGGATCTCTTCTCCGAGAGTGAACACCCTTCATCAGGCGTTGTCGATCTTCACGAACGCCACTCGCGTGCGCTTTCGGCGTCAGTTCGCGCGATTCGTCAACGGAACTGACCCTAATTCTCAAGACTAAGGCCCGCCAAGCTAAGTGCGACGATGGGGCGGATAGATAGACCGAACACAGTCACTGCCGCCGCTGGAGATCAAACAACCGATGGGACTTCTGCTCAGGGTCACAAGCGGCCGTCGAGACTTCGCTGCTTCATGTCCGCTCTGACCCTAACAGCCGATGTGGCAAAGGCCTAAGCGGTAGTCGTCGGCTCTCAAGCCAGAAGCGGATGTTTTCCAGGGAATCCCGGGCGCCGCGGCCATGGCGTTTCTTTGGTTGCCGGTAACAGCTCACTCGTGGTGATATCGTTTCATGAGTCCATCCGTACGATCGCCCGCCACGAGCGGCCTGCGCATCCGGACGATGCGGCCGGACGAAATCTCTATTGCCCTGGACTGGGCGGCGGCCGAAGGCTGGAATCCGGGCCTCGCCGACGCTGCCTGCTTCGCCACTGCCGATCCGGAAGGCTTCTTCATCGGCGAACTCGACGGCGCTCCGATCGCGACCGTCTCCTGCGTCAATTACGATGAGAGCTTCGCGTTTCTCGGTTTCTACATCGTGCGAAAAGACCTGCGCGGCCGTGGCTACGGTCTGCGCATATGGAACGCGGCCATTGCGCACGCTGACCGACGCGTGATCGGGCTCGACGGCGTGGTGGCGCAGCAGGAGAACTACAGGAAGTCCGGGTTCGAGTTCGCTTATGCCAACGTCCGTTACGGCGGCACCGTCGCGGCTCCGGATGCGCCGCAGGCAAATGTCGTCACGCTCGCCGACGTCCCGTTGGCGAGCGTGGAGGCGTATGACGCGACGGTGTTTCCGGCTCGGCGCACTGCGTTCCTGCGCGCCTGGATCGGCTCGCCCGGGCATGTCGGTTGCGCGCTCGTGCGCGATGGCGGGCTTGCCGGCTGGGGCGTGATCCGTCCGTGCCGGAGGGGCCGCAAGATCGGCCCGCTCATGGCCGACGACCGCGCGAGCGCCGAGGCAGTTCTGTCGGCTTTGCTGGCCCGCGTGGGCGACGGCGAGATCTTCCTCGACGTTCCCAGCATCAACTGCGACGCTGTCGCGCTGGCGCAAGATTTGGGCCTTGCGCCAGTGTTCGAGACCGCGCGCATGTATACCGGCGCAATACCGCCATTGCGACTGGAGCGGATATTCGGCGTCACTACCTTCGAGCTCGGATAGCGCAAACGCCTCTGCCTCAAATGGACGCGATAGCCAAGGCTCGAGGCTTTGGGCCGGGTCAGTCGTAGGCTACTCTGGTATCGGCTGGGCCTTTGGGATAGGTCCTTATGCCGTCGGGCCGGCTGCGGAAGCGGTGCCCAATCGAATTGCAATCCGAAGGAGTGATGACATCATGAAGCGCCGTACGTTTCTCACAGGCAGCGCCGTGGCCGGCGCGACGACGCTGGTTGCGGCACCTGCGATCGCGCAGTCGATGCCCGAGATCAAGTGGCGCTTGACGTCGAGCTTTCCGAAGTCGCTCGATACCATTTACGGCACGGCGCAGACCTATGCGAAATACGTGGCAGAGGCCACAGACAACAAGTTTCAGATCCAGACTTTTGGGGCTGGCGAGATCGTGCCCGGCTTGCAGGCGCTTGACGCCGTGAGCGTCGCGTCCGTCGAGATCGCGCAGACGCCGCTTTATCTCTACATCGGCAAGGAGCCGGTGCTTGCCTATGCGACGGGCGTGCCCTTTGGTATGAACCATCGCCACCAACATTCCTGGTGGACATTCGGCGGCGGTGCCGAACTCTGCGCCGAAGCCCTGAAGCCTTTCAAGGTGCATGCCATCCTGTGCGGCAACTCCGGCACGCAAATGGGCGGCTGGTTTCGCAAGGAGATCAAGACGGTCGATGATCTCAAGGGCCTCAAGTTCCGCATCGCGGGCATGGGCGGCCATGTGCTCGCAAGGCTCGGTGTCGTGCCGCAGCAGATCGCTGGCGGTGATGTGTATCCAGCGCTCGAGAAGGGGACGATCGATGCCGCGGAGTTCGTCGGTCCCTATGATGACGAGAAGCTCGGCTTCTACAAGGTGGCGAAGTACTACTACTTCCCCGGTTGGTGGGAAGGAGGCGCCATGCTGCACATGATCGTGAACGACGAGAAGTGGAATGCGCTTCCCAAGCAATACCAGGCGATCCTCACCCAGGCCGGGTCGGCAGCAGGCGCCTGGATGCTTGAGAAGTACGACAGCGTAAACCCCGCGGCCCTGAAACGGCTTATTGCGAACGGAACGGAGCTGCGCGCGTTTCCGCAACCGGTCATGGAGGCCAGCTACAAAGCCACCCAGGACTATCTGAACGAGATTGCCGAGAAGAGCCCGCTCTTCAAGAAAACAAAAGAGAGCCACGACGCGTATATGAAGGACGTGCTTTTCTATACGCAGATCGCGGAAAACTATTACGACAACTATCTGCTCAGCAAAATGCGCAAGGGCTGATTTCGCCCGATCTCGCCCAGAACAGCTTCGGGTCTGATTGAATCAGAACCGAAGCTGTTGATTTTTGTTTTGACGCACTTCCTGCGCAGATAAGTTTAAGCAATCTGCGTAAACTTGATTGCTATGCGAACCGGTGTCCACTTCGCTCCAAAACGCCCTAGGCCGGCTTCGGCTTGCGCGAGGCGACGAACACGCCTGACAGCACCAGCGCAAAGCCGATGAAGTGGAACAGTTGCGGATGCTCGCCGAGGAAGATGATCGACAACACGGTGCCGAACACCGGCACCACATGGAAGAACGGCGCCGTGCGGTTGGCGCCGATCAACTGGACGCCGCGGTTGAAGCAGAGATAGGCCAGCGTCGAGGGAAACACCGCGACATAGATCAGCGAGAGCAGGTTGCTCACGTTGAACTGCATCACCGGGCGTGTCAGCAATTCCCAGATCAGGAACGGTATCAGGCAGGCTGCGCCGCAGCCGAAGGTGAAGGCGACGAATGACAGGCCGTGGATCTCCGGTCGCTTCAGCGACAGCACCGAATAGATCCCGAAGATCGTGAGCGCCGTGATGAAGATCAGGTCGCCCTTGTTGAACTCGACCTTCGACAGTGCGGTGAGGTCGCCGTGCAGGATGATCACCAGCACGCCCGCAAGCGACAGCAGAACGCCGAATGCTTGCGCTGCCGTCAGCCGCACGCCGAGCAGGACCAGCGACCACACCGCGATGATCAGCGGCGCCGCCGATTGCAGCAGCAGCGTGTTCAGCGCCTGGGTATATTCGAGCGCCCAGTACTGCATGGTGTTGAAGACGCCGATCCCCGTCAGCGAGAGCAACACCATCAGGCCGAGACGGCCGCGGATCGCCGGCCAGTCCTGCTTCAGGTGCGGCCAGGCCCAGGGGAGGATCAAGAGGAACGCCAGCGACCAGCGCAAGAAGGAGAGCGTCACCGGCGCAATATGGCCGGCGGCGAGGCGGCCGACGATGGCGTTGCCGGCCCAGAACAGCGCGGTGAAGCTGAGCAAGAGGTAGGGCTGGTTGGCCAGCCAGTTGCCGGAGCCGGCGGGAGAGGTGGTCTCGGAAGCAGACATGCGTCGGGCCCGGTTCATGGCGCCGTGGCCCGCCCGGCGGGTTCACGCGCCGGGCCGGAATGTGAGAGGACCCGGCCGAGGCCACAGACACGGATTTTACGGCGACGGCAATGCTGTTGGCTGCATCTCGACCATGCGCGGGCTCTATCCCGGCAAGCCTGTCGGCTAGTTTCGGTGACTGCTTCGCGGGGCGCCGGCGCGCGGAGGGGCAGCGTCAGCCGGCCTCGCCGGAAGGATCGGCCTGGCGCTTGACGATCTGTGCGGTGAGTTCGATGAGGATCCGTTTCGTATCGACGTCATGCAATTCACGAAACAGCCGCAACAGGCGCAGCTCGAGCAGCGACTGCAGCGATGCGGAGCCCGGCTCGGGCAGCCGCCGCGCCCGGGCGGCGGCGCTGGCGGCGCGGCCGTTGAAGAGATCGACGGAGACGCCAAGCGCGCTCGCCACCTGGCGCAGGCGCTCGATATCAACCGCATCCCGGCCGTTTGTGCGCTCCGTCCGTGGCGGGGGCGGGGGCGTTGCTCCCAGCACTTCCGCAAGGTCGGACTGCGATAATCCGATCTCGCGCCACTTGGCCTGCACCAATTGATCGATGTACCCGTCGGTCGATTTGCTCATTGGGTTGCTCAGCCGATCTTGGAGCGTGTTTCGTTCACGAAGCCTGCGAACAGATTTACCAGTGGCTCCCCCTTGTAGGTTTTCTGCAGATCGTTGGGATGCACGAACTCGTCGCGGAACCACGGATACTTCCGGCCATCGAAGGCCTGGATGGTCCAGTCGATCAACTGCTTGACGCGCGGAATCCGCTTGGCGTCGGGGTGATAGGCAAGCCAGATGTCGAGCGAGAAATTGATGCCGATGTCGAGCGGGATCAAAGGCCCCGCGACCGCCGGCACATAGGTCGGCAGCCAGCCGATGCCGGCACCCTTGGCGACCGCCCAGACATGGGCGCTGCTGACATTGTTGCGCATGGCGACGAAGCCGAGCTGCTCGCGGCCGGCATATTGCTCGTACATCTGCTGCGCGCGGGTCTGGTCGGCGTCCTGCAGCACGATGCGGTGGTTCTGCCGGATGTCGTCCTGGTCCTTCGGCATGCCGTAGATCTCGACATAGGACGGGCTGACGAACGGCATGACGTGAAGACGGCCGATCTTGACGCGCTTCAGGTCGGGCTTGTCGGGCTCTTCGAGCTGCACCGCGACGTCGGCCTCGAGCCTGAGCACGTCGGCGGAGCGCATCTCGCATTTGAGATCGACGAGCAGCCCCGGATAGACGCGCTGGAATTCGATCAGCCGCGGCGCGACCCAGAAGGTGCCGAGACCTTCGGTGATGGCAAAGCGGACCTCGCCCGAGAGCGCCGGCGTGGTCTGGCTCAGCGCGCGGTCGAGGCCGAAGGCGGCTTCTTCCATCCGTCGCGCCGCCTCCAGCACCTTCTCGCCCTCTGGCGTCAGGCGCACGCCGTCGACATGGCGGGTGATCAATGTCGTTTTATAGGCACTCTCTAGTTGCAGGATCTGCTTGCGCAGGAAATTGGCCGAAGCGTTCAGCTCGAGGGCTGCAGCGCGGAAGCTGCCGATCCGTGCAACCTCAAGGAAGATCCGCACCGAATCCCACTGGGCGATGCGGCCCGGGGGGTGTGCACGGTGGTGAACACCCCTGCGCTCAGGTGAGTGCATACAAATCGCCTCGTTTGTCGCCTTTTAGCTTAACGGGAACACCCCTCTATTCTTGGCAGAAACGCGGCAAAACCACAACCGCGAGAGATGATCGATGACTGCTCTGGACCTCGATTTTATTCGCAAAGCCGCCACCAGGCGTCAGGGGGCGGGTCCCGCCCGTTCGCTCGACAAGATGACCATGCTGCAATTGGCGAAACGCACGGTGATTTTCACCGTCGATGCCGCCGGGATTGCGGCGCTGATGGATGCGGCGAGGGAAGATATTCCGGGACTGACCACCAACCGCGTCGTTCAGACCGTCGCCAACCATAATCCGGACGCGTTCTGGGCGATCGCGCGGCGTGATCAGTTCGACATTGCCGCGCCGAAGGGCGAAGGTTTCCTCGCGGTGCTGCCGCTGACGCAGGAAGGCACGCGCCGCCTGATCGACGGACGGCTCGATACCAAGAATCCCGATCTCGCCTTCGTCACGCGGCAGTCGGAGCGGCCGGCGGGTATCTATGTCTGGTGCATCCACGCCAAGGGGCCGACGGTCGCTGCGATCCCGCTGGTGCTGCAGAAATTCTCGACCCCGCTCTACCAGGGCATCAACATCTATTCGCGCCCGATCACCAAGGAAGGCCTGCGCGTGCTCGAGCCGCTCGGGTTCACTCCGGGCGCCCGCTATGACGGATTGTTCGCGCCGCATCTGCAGATGCTCGATCGCTCGCACGAGATGCCGCCGCCGAAGCCGGTGCCGCCGGATCCGATTTCGGTGCGGGTGGTGCGCTCGATGGACGAGATGGCGCGCGTGATGGCGATCCGCAGCGCCGTCTACATGGGCGAGCAGCATTGCCCGTTCGAGGAGGAATTCGACGGCAATGATTTCTCCGCGACGCATCTGATCTGCCATCAGGGCCGCGAGCCGGTCGGCTGCCTGCGGATCCGCTACTTCGCCGATTTCGCCAAGCTGGAGCGGCTGGCGGTGCGCAGCGAAAGCCGCAGCAGCGGCATCGCCGGCCGCATCGTCGATGCCGCGATCGAGCTCTGCCGCAAGAAGGGTTACAACGTCCTCTATGCGCATGCGCAGAAGCGATTGCTCGGCTTCTGGGAGCAGCGCGGCTTCGAGCGCATGTCTGGCTCGCGCGAATTCGTGTTCTCCGATTTCGACTATGTCGAGGTCAAGCTTCAGACCGAGCGGCATCCGCAGCGCATCACCCTTGGCGAGGATCCTTACGTCCTGATCCGCCCCGAGGGACAGTGGGACGTTCCCGGCATCCTGGAAATGTCCGCCGGCCGCGGCCCGGCGGCGCAGCCGGCCGCGATGTGACCGCCATGGCCCCGGTGATCGACCTCAAACCCTATGTTGGCGCTTCCAACAGCCGGCTGTTGGTCATGGTGGACCTGCAGGAGGAGGCCTATTTCCGCGGGGCGGCGGGTTGCGCTGACGATCTCGAGCGCTCGCTGGAAAGCTGCAGGGCCGCGATCCAGCACGCCCGCAATGCCGGGATGCCGATCGCCTTCACGCGGCGGGCTGAAGGCTTGGATCTCGTCGACAGGAAGGCGCAGTCGCGCTGGATCATGGGTCTCGAGCCGAAGCGCGCGGACATGGTGTTCGAGCGCAGGCAGCCTTCCTGCTACGCCAATCCGCTGTTCGAGGACGTCGTCTCGCGGATCGGCAGCTTTGCGATCGGCGGTCTGGCGGCGGAAGAGGTCTGCCTTGCCACCGCCATCGACGCTTCACACCGCGGCCATCGCGTCACCTTCCTGACCGATGCAGCCGCGAGCCGGAAGCGGCGCGATGCCGATCCTGGTTCAGTGCACCTTGTCGCGACGAAGGCGATCGAGTTGTTCGCCGACGTCGCCACCACCGCCCACTGGCTGGTCGCGACCGCGCAGCGGCCTCTGAGAGGGCATCGATATGGATGAATTGAGGGCCCGTCGCTTGCGTAACGTGATTCCGGTACTGACCGAACAGCGTAACATTCTGGTTTCCGGCGGGCTGTCCTTTGCGGGCCACCTCGTCGATCTCGCGATCATGCAGCTCCAGCTCTCGCTGCATGAGATCTCAGAAGACGAACTGTCCGAATTCTCCGACGCTGTCAGCCTTAATCTCGTCAGCGGCGACCTCCAGGATTGATCGGGAGGCAGGGATGCCCCGCAGATGGATCGTGCTTGCCGTGCTGTTCGCGGCGCGCGCGGCGACCGGGTTTCAATTCCAGTCGGTCGGATCCACGACCAACTTCCTGATGCACGATCTGGCGCTCAGCTACGTCCAGCTCGGCATGCTGCTCGGCGCTTATCTGTTGCCCGGAATCGTCGTCGCCTTTCCGGCCGGCCTGATCGGCCAGCGCGTGCGCGAGACGACGCTCGGGCTCGGCGGGCTGGCGCTGATGGCGGTGTCGGGCGTCGCTCTGTCCTATTGCGACAGCTTCGCCGCTGCGCTGGTCGCGCGCGTGATCGGTGGCGTCGGCGCCACCATCGTAATCCTGGTCGCCACCAAGATGACGACCGACTGGTTCGCCGGCCGCGAGATCGTGCTGGCGATGTCGCTGTTGCAGATGAGCTGGCCGTTCGGCGCGATGCTCGCGCTGCCGGCGCAGACCTATCTGGCACAATCGCTGGGGTGGCCGGCGGTGATGGCGTCGAGCGCGATGTTGGCCCTGGTCGTGCTCGGCGCCTTCGCATTGCTGCCGCGGAGTCCCGTTCAGGCAGAGACTGCCGCGGCGGCCGCGCGCACCGGCCTGCCGGTCAGGACCCTGGTCCCGGTCCTGGTCGCGGGCGTCATCTGGGGCGCGATGAATCTCGCCTGCGTGCTGTTCTTCAGCTATGCGCCGCCATTGATGGTGGCGCACGGATCGAGCCCGACGGGCGCGGCCTCGCTGGTCAGCCTCGCGATCTGGTTCACCATCATTGCCATTCCCGCCGGCGGCTATCTGGTCGAGCGGTCGGGGCGGCCGGTCGCAGCGATCATTGCTTGCGGACTTCTGGCGGCGCTGGCGCTGGCGCTGTTCGTCGCAAACATCCATCCAACGATCGCCTGCCTGGTCTTCGGCGTCGCCATCGGCCCATTGTCCGGCGCGATCCTGTCACTGCCGACGCGCGTGCTCGAGCCGCGCGACCGCTCGCTTGGCTTCGGCCTGTTCTTCACCTGCTTCTACATCCTGATGGCGATCGGACCTTCCGCCGCCGGCCGGCTGCAGGATGCCTGGGGCAACCCATCGGCCGCGCTGATCGCGGGCGCCGCGCTGCTGGCGGCAATGGCGCCGTTGTCGCTGGTGTTCTCGCTGCTCTCGAAGCGCGGCGAGGTGCTGACGCTCAAGCACGCGACAGCCTGAGCGTCGCGTCGTAGACCGCTTACGCCGTCAGCGCCCGTACAATCGCGCTGACAGCCTTCGCGGCATCGTCGGGCGCAAGCTCGATCTGCAGGCCGCGCTGGCCGCCATTGACGAACACGCTCGTCTCGTTAAGCGCCGCCTGTTCGATCGCGATTGGCACGCGCTTCTTCTGCCCGAACGGGCTGATGCCGCCGACATGGTAGCCGGTCAGCCGCTCGGCATCGGCCGGCCGCATCATTTTCGCGGTCTTGCCGCCGAAAGCGCTCGCGAGCTTCTTCATGCTGACCTCGCAGTCCGACGGCACCACGGCGCAGACCGGCTTGCCGTCGACCTCGGCCATCAGCGTCTTCAGCATCCGTTTGGGCGCCACCCCCAGCGCCTCGGCGGCCTGCAGGCCGATGCTCTCGGCGTCAGGATCATAGTCATAAGCGTGCAGGGTGAATGTCACGCCGAGCTTTGCCAGCGTCTCGGTGGCGCGCGTGCTCTTGGACATCTGGCTGGCTGTTCCCTTAAACCTTGTCCATGATCCGGCCCTGCCTTGCGGCGGCCACAAATTTTCCGGGGATATCAAAGGCTTGGAGATCGTCGAAACGGCGCAAAAACTACCCTTCTTGCTTGCTTAAGCGTAGCGCTTCCTTTATCGGGTTAGCGACCTGTGTGCGAGCGGCCACCGCCGTGATTTCGGCCGGGCAGCTTAAACCATGATCCGGAAAGTTCGGCACCGCTTTTCCGCTGTGATCATGATCGAACCTTGAAGTGTTGCAGGGAACGCTTGCGAAATGGCCAATGTTGTCGTGGTCGGCGCCCAGTGGGGCGACGAAGGGAAGGGCAAGATCGTCGACTGGTTGTCGGAGCAGGCCGACATCGTCGTGCGCTTCCAGGGCGGTCACAATGCCGGCCATACGCTTGTCATCAATGGCGAGACCTACAAGCTCGCGCTGTTGCCGTCGGGCGTGCTGCGGCCGTCGAAGCTGGCCGTGATCGGCAACGGCGTCGTGTTCGATCCGCAGGCCTTCCTGGATGAGGTCGAGCGGCTGAAGGGGCAGGGCGTCGCGGTCAGCCCGGATAACTTACGAATCGCCGAGAACGTCACGCTGATCCTGCCGCTGCACCGCGATCTCGATGCACTTCGCGAATCATCCAACGCCGTGACCGCGATCGGCACCACCCGCCGCGGCATCGGCCCGGCCTATGAGGACAAGGTCGGCCGCCGCGCCATCCGCCTGATGGACCTCGCCGATCTCGACACCCTGCCGCACAAGATCGACCGCCTGCTGGCGCACCACAATGCGCTGCGCCGCGGCCTCAATCTCGAGGAGGTCGACGGCAAGGGCATCCTGCGCGAGCTGACGGCGCTGGCACCGAAGATCCTGCCCTACGCCGAAACCGTCTGGCGCCTGCTCGACCTCAAGCGCCGCGAGGGCAAGCGCATCCTGTTCGAGGGAGCCCAGGGCGCTCTGCTCGACGTCGACCACGGCACCTACCCTTACGTCACTTCCTCCAACACGGTGGCCGCACAGGCGGCAACCGGCACTGGCCTCGGCCCCGGCGCGGTCGGCTATGTCCTGGGAATCTGCAAGGCCTACACCACCCGTGTCGGCCAGGGCCCGTTCCCGACCGAGCTGACGGACGAGATCGGTGAGGAAATCGGCCGCCGCGGCAAGGAATTCGGCGTCAACACCGGCCGCAAGCGCCGCACCGGCTGGTTCGATGCGGTGCTGGTGCGCCAGACGGTGCGCACCTGTGGCATCACGGGGCTGGCGCTGACAAAGCTCGATATTCTGGATGGATTCGATACCATACAGGTCTGCACCGGCTATAAGCTCGACGGCAAGGAAATCGACCACCTGCCGGCGGGCGAGGGTGCACAGGCCCGCGTGGTGCCGATCTATGAGACTATCGAGGGCTGGAAGCAGCCGACGGCGAACGCCCGGTCCTGGGCCGACCTGCCGGCGCAGGCCATCAAATATGTCCGCCGGGTGGAAGAATTGGTCGGCTGTCCGATCGCGCTTCTTTCCACCAGCCCGGAACGCGAAGATACTATTCTGGTACAAAATCCGTTCGAGGCTTAACGGGATATTACCTATATCCCACCAATTTGAATGGAAATGGCTGATTACTACCCGCTGATTGCCCGCGCCATCGCCGGATTGGACCCCAATGCTCCCGGTGAGAGCCGCCGCGCGCTTTATGAGCGCGCGCGGGCTGCGCTGATCCAGCAGCTCCGCGGCGTCCAGCCGCCGCTTTCCGAGTCCGAGATCACCCGCGAGCGCCTGGCGCTCGAAGAGGCCGTTCGCAAGGTCGAATCGGAGGCCGCCCAGCGCGCCCGCGAGG
>NZ_PSRR01000065.1 GCF_004296405.1 Bradyrhizobium sp. Leo170 | reverse complement strand
CCACCCCATCAACCACAGGCCTTTGTTGTTATGGCTGACTGTGGCCCGAGCTCCGCCTATGCCCCAGCAGCGGTGGTTATGGGTCCCGGATCGGCGTTCGCTTGCGCTCACTTGTCCGGGACGACGGAGGTTTTCTCCTTCCCGCTGGCGGAACGCCGCAGTCGTCGCTACATTACCCCTGCGAAGCTGCGTTGCGCGTCAGGAGCTATATATCCCCGGGGCCTTATCGATCCTTTAGGGAACTGTCCCTGGCCGGGTCCGTGGACCCGGACATATGGTGCCCACCTACTTTCGTAGGGAACTCCGGGATCGAACGCTTCAACGGCCTCTGCGGCTTCGCGCTCTGTTTTTTACTGTTGATGCCGGCCGTCGTGTCGCGGCGGTTAGGTTGTGTATTGATGTCATCACTCCGCGAAGGCGGGGTATCCAGTACGCTGCGGCCTCGCCGTCAAAGTACCAACGTCTCTGGAATACTGGATCATCCGCCTGCGCGGATGATGACAGCGCAACAGGGGTAATCGCATGCGCGCCATCTCTCCGAAGGCTGAGCTCCGCAGCGCTGCGCTCACCCGACGTGATGCGCTGAGCGAAGAGGAGCGGACTGCGGCCGCTGCGAAGATGGCCAAGCGCGGCCTGCCGTTTGAGATCGCCCCGGGCACGGTCGTCTCCGGCTATTCACCGATCCGCAGCGAGATCGATCCGATGCCGCTGATGCTTGCGCTTGCCGCGCAGGGCGCGCAGCTTGCGCTGCCGGCGGTCACTGCGCGCGGCCACTCCCTGCTATTCCGCACCTGGGCCAAAGGCGACCGGCTGACGCTTGGCGCGCTCGGCATCCCCGAGCCGTCGCCGGCCGCGGCCGAGCTGGTCCCCGACATCATGCTGGTGCCGCTCGCCGCCTTCGACCGGATCGGCCACCGGATCGGCTATGGCGCCGGCTATTACGACTTCACCTTCACCCATCTGCGCAAGGCCAAGCACGTGATCGGCATCGGGCTTGCCTTCGCAGTGCAGGAAATCAAGGCGGTTCCGGCTTTGTCGCACGACGTCGCGCTTGATTATGTGCTAACGGAGCGCAAGACGTTCGATTTCCGGGAGTAGCCTGATTTGCGTATTCTCTTCGTCGGTGATGTGGTCGGCAAGACCGGCCGCACCGCCATCTCAGAACATCTTCCCCGCATGATCCGTGACTGGTCGCTCGATCTCGTCATCGTCAATGGCGAGAATGCCGCCGGCGGCTTCGGCATCACCGAGGCGATCTACCAGGACTTCCTGGATGCCGGGGCCGACGCCATCACGCTCGGCAACCATGCGTGGAATCAGAAGGAAGCGCTGGTGTTCATCGAGCGCGCCCCGCGCCTGATCCGCCCGTTGAATTTTCCGCGCCACGCGCCGGGCCGCGGCGCCACGCTGGTCGACACAAAGAACGGCAAGCGTGCGCTCGTCATCAACGCGATCGGCCGCATCTTCATGGAGCCCTCCAACGATCCCTTCGCCGCGGTCGAGCGCGAACTCGAGGCCTGTCCGCTGCGGCAGGCGGCGGATGCGATCGTGGTGGATTTCCACGGCGAGGCCACCTCCGAGAAGCAGGGCATGGGCTTCTTCTGCGATGGCCGCGTCAGCCTCGTGGTCGGTACCCACACCCATGTGCCCACCGCCGATCACCAGGTGCTGCCCGGCGGCACCGCCTATATGACCGACGCCGGCATGACCGGCGATTACGATTCCATCATCGGCATGCAGAAGGAAGAGCCGCTGCAGCGCTTCCAGACCGGCATCCCCTCCGGCCGCTTTGAGCCGGCCGCCGGCGAAGCGACGCTGAGCGGGGTTGCGGTCGAGACCGACGACGCCACCGGCCTTGCGCTCCGCGTTGCGCCGGTACGCGCCGGTGGTCGGCTCGAGCCGGCCGTGCCGGGGTTTTGGGTGAGCTAATTCGGAACCGCGCGTCGACTGCGAACGGGTCGCGCTGACGTGCGCGATACCGCCTCTTCGACCTGATTTCGTTTGTACGATCTCACCCGAAATGTTGCATCCGAATTGATGGCTCGGCTTTTCACGCATACGGCGTGACATTGCCTCACGGTCGGGAGGGGTCCGTCGCATTGCGCGGAGCGATCCCGGCCAGGGAGGCGACTATGAAGTTCGATTGGATGTCGGACAGCATCCGGCTGCATGATCAGCCGCTCCATTATCCCTGGGATGATGGAGATGGCAGCAGCTATGGTACCAAGTTCTCGCCGGCTCGTTTGCATCATCTCGCGACCGATGGCCATGGCGACGCCGGCGGCTCCTCGTTCGGCTCGCCCTCTCATGCGTCCGTCACGTCTCTCGATTCGACTGGAGATGGAGGCGGCAGCCTTCATGGCAACGCGGATGTCCACCAGCCCAACAAGGCGCAGGCCGATCAGCTCGGCGGCAATGGCGGCGGCGACAACGCGGCGGGCGGCGGCATTCCCGCACACCAATCCAATTCCGGCAAAAGCGACATCGGGACAATCGATACGGGGGCGAACGAGGCCGGCAACGGCGGAGACGGATTTTTTTATGGCGGCATCATTCATGCCTCCCTGGTGATCTATCAGCCGATCAACATCGCGGTATCCGTGGGATATGGTTCAATCGCCATCGCTGAGCAGACCAACGATGTGAATATCAACCAGTCCGCCCTGCAGATGGCGGGCATCGGAGGACATGGCGGCGACGGCAACATTGCCGCCGGCGGAAACGTCGACCTCTCTTCCTCCGGCTCCGGCGGGATCACGACAGGCGACAATCACGCCGGTAACGGCGGCGACGGTCATTTCCTTGGAACGCTGCTGGACGCGCCCGTTGTCATCTACCATCCCGTCAACTTCGCGTTTGCGGCTCCCGGTGGCAGCGCGCACGCCAGCCAGTCGAACACGGTGGAGATCGATCAGTCCGCCCTGCAGATCGCGGGGATCGGCGGGCAGGGCGGAAACGGCAATGCCGCCAGCGGCGGCGATGTATCCGTGCACAGTCAATCCAGCGGCGGTGGAAGCGGCGCGAACCAGATCGACACCGGCGGCAATCAGGCCGGCAACGGCGGCGACGGGCAATTTCATGGTGACCTCGTCCACAAGTCCGTCGCCGTCTATGATCCCGTCAACATCTCGGTCGCGGGATATAATTCCACCAGCCAGGTGTACCAGCTCAACGACGTGCATCTGGATCAGTCCTCGTTCCAGATGGCCGGTGTCGGGGGCGACGGCGGCAGTGGCAATGTCGCGGCGGGCGGCAGCGCCGGGATCATCTCTGCACTCCTCGGCGGCGGCTCGGATGCGATCGCAACCGGACACAACAGCGCGGGCAATGGAGGCAGCGGCCACTTCTCCGGCAGTCTCATCGACGTCAGCGTCGCGATCTATGCTCCGATCAACATCGCCATCGCCGGGCCGCATTCGACAGCCGAGGCGGACCAGATCAACAATGTCCATATCGATCAGAGCACGGTTCAGATCGCTGGAATCGGCGGGAACGGCGGTCACGACAATCTTGCGCTGGGCGGCGATGTCGCGATGCATCTGTTGTCCGATCTTCATTTGATCGGATAGGGCGCCGAATTTCGACAGGGCATGTAATCCTTTCGGGCGTAGTCTGCTGAACCGAATGACATCCCATTTGGCATCTATCGCGCGCACGTCGACGGGAGACAAACTCGCATCGCGCATCCGCTTCCAGGACAGGGAGGAATGTCGCGCGAGGTAAACTCACCACGGAGGCTCAAATGTCGAAAGGCAAGGGATTTTTCAAGGTGTCCGATTCGATCGATTTCAAGTCGATCGACACGGGCGGTCAGAGCGTCGGAAACGGCGGCGACGGCTATTTCAAGGGAAGCATCAGCAATTCACCATCGATCAAGTTCGATCCATCGAACAAGGCTGAAGGCTCTGACGTGCACGTCAAGACCGGCGATTACGTCAGTCAAAAGGCATCCTGGGATGCCGACGCCGGCGACGCGAAGGCGTCGAAGTACTCGAAGGCTTATGGCGGAGACGCTAAGTCGAACGGCGATCAGAGCTCGTCCAGCGGGTACGACACCTCCAAGGTGTATGCCAACACGACGGCGCATCAGTCGAACTACCTGAAGGCGGACATGCATCAGGAAGTCGCCGCGGGCATCGGCGGCGATGGCGGGAGTGACAACCTCGGCATGGGCGGCGACGTTGACGTCCATATTGGTTAGTACGTTCTGATCAGCGGCCTCATTGAGGCGGCTGAGGCCGGCGGTCCGTGCCGCCGGCCTCAGATCTCCCGCAAAACGATCCGCGCAAAAGGTCAAGCCTTGAAGCTCTGGCGGTGACGATCATGCTGGTGCCGCTGCTTCGGTTAAGTCTGCTGCAGACGCCCTGGACGCCGTTGCAGGCGGCGCTGCGGACCTGCGCAGGCTCGCTCGGGATCGTGTTCGCCTATAGCTGCAGTTACAATCTGCTGCTGTTCGCTCCCTCGATCTATCTGCTCCAGATCTACGACCGCGTGCTCCCGAGCCGGAGCAATGAAACGCTCCTGTTGCTCACTTTGATCGTTGCGCTCACGGTCGTGGTGGGCGGGGTGCTTGACGCGCTACGTCGCTCCGTATTGGGGCGCTTGGGTGCCTGGCTGGAAGAGCGGCTTCGTCCCACCGTGCTCTCCGCCTGCCTCGACCATGCTTTCCGCAACGATTCAGCGCGCGCTTCGGATGCCTATCGCGATCTCACGGCCGTGCGTCAGTTCGTTGAATCCGGCGCGTCCCTGACGCTGCTCGATGCGCTCTGGATCCCGCCGTTCCTCGCCGTGCTGTTTTTCGTGCATCCCCTGCTTGGAGGCATTGGCGCCTGCAGCGTGTTGTTTCTGTTCGGCCTCACGGTTGTCGGCGATCTCCTCACCGAAAACGCGCTGGCGAAATCCGCGATTGCCCTGTCCAGAAGCTACGGCCGCCTTGCGACGGTGGTCGGCAGCGTTCACCTGATCCGCAGCATGGGAATGCTCGACGACGTGGCACGCCGCGTCTACCTGGATGCGCGCCATGCGCAAAGCGAGTACGACCTGGCACAGCGGCGGAACGAGATCATCATGCTGATCGCCAAGCCGACGCGTTCGCTGGCGCAGGTCCTCATCATGGGCGCCGCCGCGTGGCTCGTCCTCGACCACGGCAAGAGCGCGGCGATCATCTTTGTCACGATGCTGATGTTCAGCCGCGCGCTGGCGCCGGTCGAAGGCGCCGTTGCAAGCTGGAAGGCGCTGAAGAGAGCGCTGGATGCCTATCAGCGGCTGACCAATGTCCTTGCCGCCGTTCCACCTACGACAGAAAACACGGACTGTCCGCCGGAACAGCCGAGGGGCGATCTTATCATCGACAATATCGGCGCGAAGGTTTCGGAAGGCGCGTGGTTTCCCATCAAGACCGTCTCGTTCCGTCTCGCGCGCGGAGAGTGCCTCGGCATCATCGGTCCGTCCGGCTCCGGCAAGTCCACGCTCGCAGGCATCATTGCCGGAATCCTGTTGCCGGGGCAGGGGCGCGTCCTCCTCGGTGAGACCGACATCTCGGTCCTGCGCGGAGGGCGGCAGGGCCGTTACCTCGGCTATCTGCCTCAGGATATCGATCTCGTCGGAGAAACGATCAAGGATATCATCGCGCGGCTGGACGACGCCGATCTGCCAAAGGTCATGCATGCCGCCAAGCTCGCCGGGATCCATGAGAGCATCCTGCGGCTGCCGCTGGGATACGACACGGTTGTCACCAATGGTGGGAGCGTATTCTCGCGCGGATTTCGCCAGCGCCTGGGGCTCGCGCGGGCATTTTTCGGAGAGCCACGGCTGGTCGTGCTGGATGAGCCGAATGCCAGCCTGGACTACACCGGCGAGCGCGTGCTGTTGGATGCCATCGAACAACTGAAGATCGCCAGCGTCACGGTGGTCATCGTCACGCACCGGATGGGCATCCTCGCGGCGACGGACAAGATCGCTATCATGCAGGACGGCGCCGTCACGGCGTTCGGTGAGAGCGACGACATCTTCGAGCGGCATTTGAGCCGGCCGCAAGTGGCTTCTCAAGTAGCTTCGCAGGAGACGGCTGTCCCGTGATCGCAAATCTACGAGCCCTCGTGCGGTTACCACCCGCCATCCTGCCGAAGCGCGAGACCGGGGTGGTGATCACAGCGATTGACGAATTCGAGCGGCGGCAGTTTCCGTGGTGCGCGGAGCCGACGCAGGCCTCGCCGCGCTACAGGCTCGGCCGCGTCACCCTGGCAGGCAATCTATTGGTCGTCGGCTTTGTGCTGGGTCTGGGAATCTGGTCGGCCTTTGCTCCGCTTGAAAGCGCGGCGATCGCGTCCGGCGTGGTCGAATCGGAATCGAGCCGGAAGACGATCCAGCACCTCGAGGGCGGCATCATCAGGAAAATTTTGGTTGCCGACGGCGATGCCGTGAGTGCGGGACAGACGCTGATCGCGCTCGAGGACACCAGGGCTCGCGCCGAGGTGCAAAGCCTGCAGGGGCAGTTGTGGGATGCGGCCGCGCGTGAGGCAAGGCTTCTGGCCGAGCAGCAGGGGCAGGAGCTGATCTCGTTTCCGGTCTGGCTCGACAGGATCCGAAGCACGAGCGGTTCGGTCGATTCCGTCCTGACCGCACAGCAAAACATCTTTGAAACACGCCGGCAGGTGTTCCAGTCCCAGGCGACCATCCTCAGGGAAAAACGGCTTCAGGTCGCAAAGGAGATCGAGGGGCTCAAGGCGCAGGAGGACGCGGTGGCGCAGCGCGCCGCGATCGTGCGCGAAGAGCTCGACATGGTGACTATCCTGGTCAACAAGGGACTCGAGCGCCGTCCGCGCCTGTTGAACCTTGAGCGGGAGCTGGCCGATATCGAGGGACGGCGGGGCGAGATCATTGCGCATATTTCGCGCGCCAAACAGGTGATCAGCGAATCGCAGGCGACGCTCCTGAAGCTGGAAAGCGACCGGCAGAACGAGATCGCACAGTCATTGCGCGAGGCGCAGAACCAGGGATTTCAACTGCGCGAAAAATTGCTGGCGGCGCAGGACCAATTGGCCCGAACGGAGGTCAAGGCACCCGAGGACGGGGTGATAACCGACCTGCGGGTTCATACGCCGGGCGGTGTTGTCGGGGCCGGCGCTCCGCTGATGGATCTGGTGCCCCGGCAGGACAGGCTGGTCGTGATCGCACGCCTCAAGCCGGAGGATATCGACGTGGTTCATCCGGGGCTGAACGCCGACGTGCATCTCTTGCCCTACAATCAGCGTCGCGTCCCGCGTCTCAAGGGAACGGTGATGCATGTATCGGCCGACCGCCTGCTCGACAAGCGCACCGACCAGCCCTACTACGCGACGAAAATCCGCGTCCAGGATTCCAAGATCGTCGAGAATGGCTTGAAGATCATTCCGGGAATGCCGGCCCAGGTGTTCATAACAACCGGGCGCGGCACCGTGGCGATCTACGCTTTGAGGCCCCTGCTCGACAGCTTCCACACCGCCTTCAGCGAAGATTGAGCTGCGGGACAGCCAAATCAGGATGACGAGAATGCACCGGGCTCCGGTCCACGGTGACCGGTCGATCTTGCGCGCCAGCGCAGCACTGCCTCGGTGCGATTGCGAGCGGCACATTTCCGCATGATGTGGTGAATGTGCATCTTCACCGTGTTTTCCGAAAGCTTCAGTTTGGCGGCGATCAGCTTGTTGGGCAGGCCGAGTTCCAATTCCGCCAGCACGTGTTGCTCGCGAGGGGTGAATTCGATCTGCTCCTTGTTCGCCAGATATATCGGCGCCAACGGGCCAGGGTAGATCGGCTCGCAGCTAGAGGACCCGTCCTGCCCTTCAATTGAAAGCGGCCTGTAGACCCCGCCGGCGAGAACAAGACGCAAGCCGGCGACAGCGAGCTCGACCGGGATCGAGGTTGGAAAGAAGCCTCTGATGCCCCGATGCAGGGCCGCGAGCGCGGTGGCTTCGTCGTCCCGGTTACAGAAGATGCCGATCGAGGCGTTGGGGCAGCAATCGGCGAGAAGCGCGAGATCGCCGGCGACGGAGGGATCAGCCACCGACTTGTCCCCGATGCTGAGCGTCGCCAGCCGAACGTCTCGTCCCGTCGCGCAGCCGAGAGTGTCGGTCGTGGCCATTTCGACGATTTCGAATCCGATCAGCTCCTGCCTGAGAATGTGCAGAATGCAGGTCCGCGCCAGCGTGAGCGGATCGATGATGAGCAGGACCGGCAACGGCAGCGATCCGTTGAGCCGCTCTGCAGCAGAGACAAGGTCGTCCATAATATCCCCAATTGAAGGAATTGCTGCCCTACCCCAATCATTTCCATGCCAATGACTAGAGCATGATCCGGAAAAGTGGAAACCGGTTTTCCCCCGCGACAAACGCGAAGCGTTTGCGCAGGAAGATCATGCTCAAACAAGAGATGAGATCATGATCCGATTCCGTCTAATCGGGTCATGATCTAGCGTCGCGCAACCGGCCCATGGCATAAGCCTTTCGCCGATCGAGCGCGCATGTAGGTCACCGGTATCCGCTTTCCCGGTGTCACGCCTCAGTTACAAATATTCCGATATGCGATCGCCGCGGCTGAGTCCGCTTTGCCGTCGACGACGTAGACGTCATCCTCCTTCACGAGATACAGAAATGGCTTCTCCCCGGTGTCCTCGCCCGACGCCTTTTTTCCCCTGACATGACCGCAGATCGTGTCCACCCGCCGCCCCAGCGTATTCTTCCTGATTGCCCGCTTCGCGTCGGTGAACTCGGCCGACTCCGGATTTTCCATTTTTGCGGCGACCGACATCTTCGCCTTGCCCAGGACGGCCTCGGACGTCTCAGCAGCGGGGGCGCGGTCCGCCATCGCCTTCGGCGGCGGGTTCTTGCCACGCGCGACCCGTGTGTCCCGGCGGGGTGGTGATCGCTTGTCGGGCTTCGTCGCCGTTGCAGCCTTCGTTGTCTTCGCCACAGCATTGGGCGTGGGCGCGCTCGCCTTCGGCTCCGTTGCAGGAGGCGCGCTCCCATCGAAACAGATTTTCGACCCGCACATCTGCAAGTTCGCCTGGGTGGACACAGGCATGCCATAGCCGATCAGCATTCCTGCCACCAAGCCAATGAGAAGCAGTCCCATGCAATCCCCCTCCTCGGGGTAGGGCAGACTTCCACTCGCACTTCTTGCGACTTGATTTTGCGCTGATCCTCTATGTGTCCCGCAAAAGCGTTAAGCGCGCATTAAGCGTCGAACCATTGTTCAGCCGCGCTCCTGCATGGTTAACGCGGCGAGGACATATGTCCGGAGCGAGCAGGCACAAAGCGCATGATCTGCTGCACAAGATCCGTGGGACGTTTGATCAGGATCTGCGCTCTGGGCGCTGGGCCCGTGATGCTGTAAAGCCGATCGTCATGCCAGACCTTGCTCAACTCGCCCTCTACTTCGCCGCGGCATTAGTGCTCGCCGTCACGCCCGGTCCGGGCATCTTCTACGTCGCTGCACGCACGCTCGCCGGCGGCCGTGCGGAAGGCGTGGCCTCCAGCGTTGGCACCGGGTTGGGTGGCATGGTCCACGTCGTCGCGGGCAGCTTGGGCGTTTCTGCCATCGTGCTGGCGAGCGCGGAACTGTTCACCGCGCTGAAGCTGATCGGTGCCGCCTATCTGATCTGGATAGGCCTTCGCACTTTCCTGTCCGCCCGCCGGGACACGTCGGCGGGTTTGAACGGTGGAACCGTCGCACCGCCGATCGGACCGCGGCGGGCGTTTCGTGAAGGCGTGCTGGTCGAGGCGCTGAACCCGAAGACAGCAGCCTTCTTCCTTGCCTTCGTTCCGCAGTTCGTGGACCCGGCCGAAGGCCACGTCGCTGTGCAGTTCGTCGTGCTTGGCTTCGTGTCGGTTGCGCTCAACACCCTCGCCGATATCGTGGTCGCCTTTGCGGCGAGCCGCATCCGCGAAGGCGCAGCAACACGTCCCGCGTTGATCCGCCGCCTGCGAGAGGCGTCGGGAGCTGCGATGATCGCTCTCGGCATCGGCCTCGTTCTGGCGAAGCGCCCAGCCGACTGATTGCCGGGCTGCGCTGCTTTCACGACCTGCCACCGCTCGATGGTCTTGTAGCGCTTCCTGGTCTAGCATGAAGCCCGGGGCGGGATCTCATCCCGTGGACGGTGATCGTGCGGTCCGACCGTGAAGCTCCAGCGCATACAAGGGGCGGAGCCATCTCCCTCGGCGGCGTCGGGTCCCCGTGGCGGCCATGGGCCGTGCTGGCGTGGGCCGCGCTGCTCTCCGCGCTGTTCTTGGCAATTCTCGTGTCGTTCAGACCGGCGGTCCCGGTCATCTGGGGCGACACGCCGCCCTTCGTGGAATCCGCGCTGCGCACGCTCGAGGCAGGACAGCCGATCGTGGCGGGTGGGCGCGATCCGGGCTACCCGACATTCCTGGCCATGACGTTCGCGTTCGGAGGCGACCTCGGAACAGTGGTGCGTCTGCAGCAGGCGGCCTGGGCCGCTCTGATGCTGGCGCTTGCGATAACCGCGCAGACGGCGACGCGCAGCGCCGTCGGGCTGGTGCCGATCATCCTGGTCGCGATCTATCCGGGCCTGCTGCTGTTCACGAACGTTCTCACCGCGGACCTTCTCTTCGCGGTCTTCCTCAATCTGGCAACGGCCGGATTGCTCGTTGCCGCCTGCGTCGATGGAGCGGCGCGATGCTGCGCGGTCGTTGCTTCCATCCTGTGCGCGGCGGTCGCGGCGTGCCTGAGATCGCAGGGACTCCTCGTTCCGATCGCTGCCATCCTGGTAGGCGTGCCTCTCGCGCGGCCGGCCACGCCCGCGCGCCTTGCGGTGATGGCCGTCTCCGTCGCCGCAGCGCTGGCGCTCCTCCTCGCCGGCTCCCGGTTCGGAGCTTCCAACTCCGACCAGGCCTCGGCCGTGTTCGTCCCCAAGACACTGTTCTGCAATCACCTGAACATCGTGCTTGCAAGCGACGCCGCGCGACGCGAGATCGTATCGGCGGCGGGCGACCGCGCCGATGCCACGATGGAGCGGCTTGCCGCCGACTTCGCCGCGGAGCCGGGCCGCTGGCCCGTGCTCGGGTTCTTCGGCGACGCGTGCCTCTTCGACACCGAACCGGATCGGGATCTCGCCGATAACACCGGAAATGCGGTCAGTGCGGCGGCAGCCTATTGGCGCATCTTCCTGGCCGCCCTGCGCGACCGGCCGCTGGCCTACGCAGGCAAGTTCGTCCGTCAGATGGCCTATGGCCTCGCGTCGGCATGGCCGCCTTATGCACTCGAGCCTGTCATACCGGTGTCCAGCGACGACGTGCCGCACGTGTCCGAGATCATGGCGCGGCACGGCCGGGCGCCCGAGCAAATCGATCTGCAAGGCGGATCAGTTCGGATCAGCCTGTTGTCCGATTTCCCGGGCATCGCCACCTATCTGTTCAAGGCATTGTCCGCTGCCTTCGTTATCGCCGTCATATTCTGGACGGTAGCCGCCGTGCGGCGTCGGTGCCCAGCTTTCGTGACGCGCGCAGGCATCGTGGTCGTGATGTGGGCGGCTTCGATCGCGACCGCCGCCGCCGCTCACACTCTCGACGTCTCGCGATATCTGATTCCCGCGGTGCCGATGGTGGGCCTCATGCTGTCCCTTTTCGCCGTCGAACTGACCGAGACGATAGGAGCTGATCACGCGGCCTCTGTTCGCGGATTCCCGTAGCCCGGGTGGAGCGAAGCGCAACCCGGGGCATCTCTATCAACATCTACCGGCGGTCCCGGGTTACGCTGGCGCTTCACCCGGGCTACGGCACAAGGCTTATTGCGCCGTCTGCTGGCGCAGCTCCGCGACATCCTTCGCGGTGAGCTTCGAGCCCTTGGCGCCGAAACGGGCAGTGACATAGTTGGCAACCGCCGCGATCTCGTCATCCGAATAGGCGTTGCCGAACGCCGGCATCGAGAGCGCGCCGTCGGGCGTGGTGCGCTTGGTGCCTGACAGCACGATCTGCGCGACGTTGGTGGCCGCCGGATCGTTGACCGCCCACGAACCGGTCAGCGTCGCCGTCGGCGACACCAGGCTCTCGCCGGTCCAGCCGTGGCAGCTTACGCAGGCGCCCTCGAACACGATTTTGCCGCGGGCATCCGCGGTCACGCCTTCCTTGTGCGAGGCGGGCGCGGCAGGCGCCGTGGTCGCGGGCAGGTCGGGCGAGGGCTGCGGCGGCACGCTGCGCAGGTAGACGGCGATGGCGCGGACGTCTTCCGGCGCGAGCTGGCTCAGGCTGTTGTCGACTGCTTCGCCCATCGGCCCGGAAGCGGCGCCGTGGCCGAGCGCATGGCCGGTCGAGAGGTAGGAGACGAGCGCCTCATCGCTCCAATTGCCGAGGCCGGTGGCCTTGTCGGAGGAGATGTTGAAGGCGCGCCAGCCCGCCGTCACGGCGCCGGCAAATTTCTTGCGGTTGTCGAGCGCGAAGCCGAGATTGCGCGGCGTGTGGCACTCGCCGCAATGGGCGAGCGCCTCGGCGAGGTAGGCGCCCCGATTCCATTCCGGGCTCTTTGAGGTGTCGGGCGCAAAGCGCGTGTCCGGGTTGAACACCGCCGACCAGAACAGCATCGCCCAGCGCTGGTTGAACGGGAACGCCAGCGTATTCTCCGGCGCCGGCGCACGCACCGGCGGCAGGCTGAACAGATAGGCCTTCACCGCCAGCACGTCCGCATCCGTCATGTAGGTGTAGGACGCATAGGGCATCGCTGGATAGAGCATCGCGCCGTCATGGCGCTTGCCGCGCTGGACCGCGTTCAGGAAATCCTGGTCGCTGTAATTGCCGATGCCGGTTTCCTTGTCGGGGGTGATGTTGGTCGAATAGAGCGTGCCAAACGGCAGCTTGAAGGCCAGCCCGCCGGCATATTCCTTCTCGCCCGGCTTGGTGTGGCAGACCATGCAGTCCGCCGCCTTGGCCAGATATTCGCCGCGCTCAACCTGGCTCGCTTTCTCCAGCGCCACTGGCGCGCCGGTCGGCTTGCCGGCGCGGTAGTCGGCAACGGCCACCTTGTTGCCACCGGAGAAATCAAGCGGGCCAGGACCACGGACGATCCAGACGCCGACCGCCACCGCCGCGATGACGATCACGGCAAGGCTCAACAGGATACGCATTGCCGGCCTCATGCCTTCTTCCCCACGGCGATCAGCGAACGGTCGATCGGCATCCGCCGCAGCGCCACGCCGGTTGCGGCGAGAATCGCATTGCGCAACGCCGGCGGTCCGGCATTGACACCGGTCTCGCCGATGCCGCCGGGCGGCTCACCGCTCTTGACCACGTGCACCTCGATCTTCGGCATCTGGTCGATGCGCAGCATGCGGTAGTCATGGAAGTTGGACTGCTGCACGCGGCCCTTGTCGATGGTGATCTCGCCATAGAGTGCCGCCGTCAGCCCGAAGATCAATCCGCCCTCGAGCTGCGCCTTCACGGTATCAGGATTGACGGCGATGCCGGTATCGACCACCGAGACGACACGGCGCAGCCTCACTTCGCCCATCTCGTCGATCTCGGCCTCGACCACGGTCGCGATGAAGGTCTCGAACGACGGCTGCAGGCAGACGCCGCGGCCGACGCGCGGCGGCAGCGGCTGGCCCCAATTGGCCTTCTCCGCGGCGGAGTTGAGCACCGCCAGTGCCCGCGGCTTGCTCGCCAGCATGGCGCGGCGGAATTCCACCGGGTCCTTGCCGGCCTTGCGCGCCAGCTCGTCCATCGCGCATTCGACCGCGAACACGTTGTTGTTCGGGCCGACGCCGCGCCAGAAGCCGGTCGGCACCGCCGGCGGCTCGGCACGGACATATTCGACATGGAAGTTCGGGATGTCGTAGGGTGCATCGACCGCGGCGTCGACCGCGTCGATGTCGATGCCCTTCTGGAACGCCGGCGGCAGCCAGCGTGCCAGCACCGCCGAGCCGGCGACCTTGTATTTCCATGCCGCCACCTTGCCATCGACCAACGTCGCGGTGACGGTGTCGCGATAAACAGGGCGATAGACGTCGTGCTGGATGTCCTCCTCGCGGGTCCACACCACCTTCACAGGGTAATCGACCTGCTTGGCGATCCTCACCGCGGCAACGACCATGTCCGGCTCCAGCTTGCGGCCGAAGCCGCCGCCGAGCAGGTGGTTGTTGACTATCACCTTCTCGACCGGAAGGCCGGCGGCCTTCGCTGCTTCCGACTGCACCCGGCTCACGATCTGCGTGCCGGTCCAGACCTCGCAAGAATCCGGCTTGATATGGACGGTGGCGTTGATCGGCTCCATCGACGCATGCGCCAGGAACGGCATCTCGAAGCTGGCTTCGAACTTGTCACCGGTCGCAAGCCCCTTGGCGATGTCGCCGACCGATTTCGCAACCGCGCCGTCCTTCTCGCTGGCGGCGCGCAGATGCTGCCAGATTTCCTTCGAGCCGATCTTGGCATTCGGCCCCTCGTCCCATTCGATCTTGAGCGCCTCGAGACCCTTCTTCGCCGCCCACATGTGATCGCCGATCACGGCGACCATATCGTCGAGCACGACGATCTTGCGCACACCGGGGACTTTCTTCGCGGCGGTATCGTCGACTTTCCCGACCTTGCCGCCGAACACGGGGCAGGCGGCGACCGTGGCGAACTTCATGTCCGGCAGCAGCGCGTCGATGCCATAGACGGCCTTGCCGTTGACCTTCTCCGGCGTATCCAGCCGCTTCAGCGACTGGCCGATATAGACGAAGTCCTTGGGGTCCTTGAGCAGGACGTCCTTGGGCGGCGTCTGGCCCTGCGCCGCGAGCGCCAGCACGCCATAGCCGAGCTTGCGGCCGCTGCCGGCATGGGCGACCTCGCCCTTCGACGTCGTGCAGCTTGCCGGATCGACCTGCCATTCGGCGGCCGCGGCCTGCACCAGCATGGCGCGCGCAGTGGCGCCGGCGGTGCGCAACGGCTTCCACCAGGCGCGGATCGAGTTGGAGTTGCCGGTCACCTGCAGGCCGAAGGTGGGGTTGCCGTAGAGCTTGTCGTTCGGCGGCGCGTGCAGGAGCGCCACCTTGGTCCAGTCGGCATCGAGCTCCTCGGCGAGGACCATCGAAATCGAGGTGTAGGTGCCTTGGCCCATCTCGACCTGCGGCATGATCAACGTGGTGTTGCCGGCCTCGTCGATGCGGATGAACGCATTCGGTGCGAACTTGCCCGCGGTCACATCAGGCGGCTGCACCGGTTCGTTCATGGCATAGCTCGCCGCGCGCAGCGGCAGATGGAAGGCGAGCAGGAAGCCGGTGGCGAGCCCGCCGGTGAGGAGCACGCGGCGCGAGACGCCGTCCGCGCTGTTTCTTTGGCGGAGTTTCTCTGCTGTCAGCATGATGAGCCTCCTACGACTGGCGGCCGGAAGCGGCTTGCTTGATCGCCTCGCGGATCCGTACATAGGTGCCGCAGCGGCAGATGTTGCCGGCCATCGCCGCATCGATATCGGAATCGTCGGGGTTCGGCGTCGCGGCCAAGAGCGCGGCTGCCGCCATGATCTGGCCCGACTGGCAATAGCCGCACTGGATCACTTCGAGATCGAGCCAGGCCTTCTGCACCTTCGCGCCGGCAGGCGAATTGCCGACCGCCTCGATCGTGGTCACCGCGCGGTCGCGCACCGCGCTCACCGGCAACACGCAGGAGCGCACCGCCTTGCCGTCGATATGCACCGTGCAGGCGCCGCATTGCGCGATGCCGCAGCCGAACTTGGTGCCGGTCATCCCTAAGATGTCACGCAGCACCCAGAGCAGCGGCATTTCGGGCGGCGCATCGAAGGATTTCTGTTCGCCATTGATGGTGAGTATCGTTGCCATAAGCATACCCCAAATTCAGCGGCCGCGGACAGCGGACGCGTCAACGAAACCGTATCGCATCGCGACGAGCTAGGAAGCGAAGACATATTCCGCAATGCTAATTCGCGCTGACGATATATAAAATGACGGTCGTCATCACATAATCGCGTGCGTCATTCTAGGGGATGGAGGCGACAATCGATCCGGGCCGCACGAAAGAACCGTGCGTTTTGAAAAGACTGCGTGAAGTTCCGGGCAGTGCAGTGACTGCCCAGAAAAGCGGCCGTCAGAGCTTGTACGCCGTGCGGAAGCCGCCCCAGTGCCGGCCCCGTACGCGGACCGGCACGTCGATCTCGCGCATCATCACCATGTGGCCATTGCCCATGTCGCGGGCGTAGCTCTGGATCAGATAAGCGCGCTGATTGCGCCCGGCGGCGAGCCCCGCTGCATCATTGAAGATACGGCGGTTGCGGCTGTTGGCGGTGTTGAAGGCGACATCGCCCGGCCGCTGCGGGTGCGAATAGATCTTGTTGTGCACCGGCAGATAGCCGTTGCGGTCAATCATGGCGCAGAACGCCAGCCGCGGATCCTTGGCGAGGAAAGCCTCCTGGAACGGCGGCAGCGCGCGGTCGGCCCAGTCCAATATTCTTGTGCGGTACTGCACCGGATTGGTGCCGGACATCTCGACATAGTCGGTGTCGAACATGTCCTCGATCGTGATGGCGCCGCTCGCGATCCCGTTCTCGAAAATCCTGGTCAGCGCCACGCCGGCTTCCATCGCGCGCATCACGAACTCGGTGTTCTCGTCGCGGATCGCCCACAATTTGTCTTCGATCTTTTCGAGCAGCCCCAAGGTCAGCGCCTCGAAGCGCGCCTGCGCGCCGGCCTTGGTCTTGTCGGCGATCCGGATCTTGACCGCGCCGACATCTTCAAGCGTGGCGGCAAGGCTCTGGTGCAGTTGCAGCCGTTCGGCCTCCGGTCCTGAGATCAGGATGCCGTCCATGGATATCTCATAGACCGGCGCGGTGATGATGCTGCCGCGCGCTTGCATCTCGAGCTTGAGGCTACAGGGCAGCCGCTCGCCCTTGCGCGGGTCCTCGCGCTCGCCCTGCCGCAGCAGCACCGCGCAGCGCGATTTCAGTTTTTGCGCAAAGCTGGTCACCGCCCGGCCCGCTTGGGCGACATCCTTGCCATGCGCTTCGGCTTCCCTGGTTGCATGATCGATCTCGGCGGCGCCGTCGCCGACCGCGACGATGAAGCTCGAGGCGGAGGAGGCATTCTGCGCGATCTCGCCGGTGGTCTTGCGCTGCTCGGTCACCGCGCCGCGGACATGCTCGAACACCGGGCGGATCGCCTCGATCGACTGCGCGATGCGGTGCACGGCATCGGCCGAGCCGGCGGCATCCCTCTGCAGCGCCTCGATCTTCCTGGTGATCTCTTCGGTCGCGCCCTGGGTCTGCACCGCCAGCGCCTTCACTTCGGTCGCAACCACCGCAAATCCCTTGCCGGCGGCGCCGGCGCGCGCGGCCTCGATGGTCGAGTTGAGGGCGAGCAGGGTGGTCTGCCGCGCGATCTGCGCGATCAGGTTGACGACATTGCCGATCGCGGCGGAGGATTCGCGGAGGCGGTCGACATTGGCGCGGGCTTCGCGCGCCGCGGCTCCGGCCTCGTCGGCGAGCCGGCCGGCGTCGCGGACCTGCGCGCCGATCCCTTGCGCCGAATCGGTGAACTTGTCGGCGGCCCGCGAGAAGGTCTCGGCCGTGGTCTGCGCCGCGTTGGTGCGGCCGGTCAGCGCATCCGTGCGCTCGCGGATGGTGGCAAGCGTCGCCGCGGTCGCCTCGGCCCCGCCGGCCACCGATTGGGCGGCGCGCTCGAGCTGCCGGATCATGCCGCCGAGCTCGAGTTCGAGCAGTTCCAGGATCTCCTGGGCCGAGCCGGTATCGGGGGAGGTGTTATCCTCTGGCGCTGGCACCGTTGCGGCCGGAACTTTCGGTTCGACAGCCGCCACCGGCTCCGGCCCTCGCTTGCGAAACAAACCGAACGCCGCCATGGGGGTTCTCTTGCAAGTTGAAATGGACTGTTCGATTCTCTCATTCGTAGGTGAAGTCGTGGTTAACGGCTGCCTGATTTTCCGGCAGGCGGCACGGCCGGCATGCCAGAACACGCCGCAAGTCTTTGATTTTGGCCTGTCGGGGGCCTATAACGCCGCGCCTCACCCCTATTTTAGAGACGATTCCCAAGGGACCTCGCATGGCCGGCCATTCCCAGTTCAAGAACATCATGCACCGCAAGGGCCGGCAGGATGCCCAGAAGTCCAAGCTGTTCGGCAAACTGGCCCGCGAAATCACCGTCGCGGCCAAGCTCGGCACCCCCGACCCCGCCATGAACCCCCGGCTGCGCGCCGCGATCGTTGCCGCGCGGGCGGAAAACATGCCGAAGGACAATATCGAGCGCGCCATCAAGAAGGCCGCCGGCAATGAGGGCGAGAATTATGACGAGATCCGCTACGAGGGCTATGGCCCCGGCGGCGTCGCCGTGATCGTCGAGGCCCTGACCGACAACCGCAACCGTGCCGCTTCCGACATCCGCTCCTACTTCACGAAGTCCGGCGGCAATCTCGGCGAAACCGGCTCGGTCGCCTTCATGTTCGACCGCACCGGCATCATCGAATATGACCACAAAGTCGCCTCGGACGACGCGATGCTGGATGCCGCGATCGAAGCCGGCGCCGACGACGTGGTGTCGAGCGAAAGCGGCCACGAGGTCTACGCTTCGCAGGAATCCTTCCGCGAGGTCGCCAAGGCGCTGGAAGGGAAATTCGGCGAGCCGCGCAAGGCGGCGCTGACCTGGAAGCCGCAAAACACCATCGCCGTCGACGACGAGACCGGCGAGAAGCTGTTGAAGCTGATCGACCTGTTGAACGAGCACGACGACGTGCAGAACGTCTTCGCCAATTTCGAGATCTCGGACGCGCTGATGGCGAAGATGGGCGGCTAACTTCATCTCTCTCGTGATGCCGTCATGGCCGGGCTTGACCCAGCCATCCACGCGTTTCCACGCGTGCTGAAGGACGTGGATGCCCGGGACAAGCCCGGGCATGACGGGGTGGGTGTGGTCGTCGCTTTCCCCGTGCATGACCTCCCCGTTTGTGTTTCGTTCTCGAAACGCAGCGGTTATCACTACTCCATGACAGTCCAGCCGATTCGCAAGCCCACCCGCATCCTCGGCATCGACCCGGGCCTCCGCCGCACCGGCTGGGGCGTGATCGAAGTCGAGGGCAACCGGCTGGTTTTCGTCGGCTGCGGCTCGATCGAGCCGTCGGAACGGCTGCCATTGGCGAGCCGGCTGCTCGCGATCCATGAGGGGCTGGCTGCCGTGCTCGGCGACTACAGCCCCGAAGAGGCCGCGGTCGAGCAGACGTTTGTCAACAAGGACGGCGTCGCGACGCTGAAACTCGGCCAGGCCCGCGGCGTCGCCATGCTGGCGCCCGCAATGTTCGGCATCGAGGTCGCCGAATATGCGCCGAACCAGGTCAAGAAAACCGTCGTCGGCGCCGGACACGCCGAGAAGAACCAGATCGCCGTGATGCTGAAGATCCTGCTGCCCAAGGCCGAGCCGCAATCGCCCGACGCCGCCGACGCACTCGCGGTTGCGATCACGCATGCCCATCACCGCCAAAGCACCGCGCTGCGGCTGAGAGTAGCCAGCCTATGATCGGCAAATTGAAAGGCCTCATCGACTCCTACGGCGAGGACTACGTGATCCTCGACGTCGGCGGCGTCGGCTATCAGGTCCATTGCTCGGCGCGCACGCTGCAGGCGCTGCCCTCGCCGGGCGAGGCCGCGGTGCTCTCGATCGAGACCTATGTGCGCGAGGATCAGATCAAGCTGTTCGGCTTCCGCACCGACAACGAGCGCGAATGGTTTCGCCTCTTGCAGACCGTGCAGGGCGTCGGCGCCAAGGTCGCGCTCGCCGTGCTCGGCACGCTGCCGCCTTCCGACCTTGCGAACGCGATCGCGCTGCGTGACAAGGCGGCCGTGGCGCGCACGCCCGGCGTCGGCCCGAAGGTCGCCGAGCGCATCGTCAGCGAGTTGAAGGACAAGGCGCCTCAATTTGCCAATGTCGATCCCGCAGTGGTCCATCTCGCCGGCGCCATCGACAATGAGCGCGCGCCGCGTCCGGTGACGGACGCGATCTCCGCCCTCGTCAATCTCGGCTACGGCCAGCCGCAAGCCGCCGCCGCCATCGCCGCCGCCTCGCGCAGCGCAGGCGAGCAGGCGGAAACGGCGCAGCTCATTCGACTTGGCCTGAAGGAGCTGGCGAAGTGAATGCCCACCCTACGATCGTTACGGAGCAGGCGTCGTGAACCCGCCCTCCCGCATCGTCACGCCCGAGCGTCGCGCCGATGATGTCGGCGACACGGCGCTGCGTCCGCAATCGCTGTCCGAATTCGTCGGCCAGGCGCAGGCGCGCAAGAATCTCTCGATCTTCATCGAGGCCGCACGCAAGCGCGGCGAGGCGCTGGATCACGTGCTGTTCGTCGGGCCCCCGGGTCTTGGCAAGACCACGCTGGCGCAGATCGTCGCGCGCGAGCTCGGTGTCGGCTTTCGTGCCACCTCCGGCCCGGTGATTGCGAAAGCCGGCGATCTCGCCGCGCTTCTGACCAATCTGGAAGAGCGCGACGTCCTCTTCATCGACGAAATCCATCGCCTGAGCCCGGCGGTGGAGGAGGTGCTCTATCCCGCGATGGAGGATTTCCAGCTCGACCTCATCATCGGCGAAGGCCCTGCCGCGCGCTCGGTGAAAATCGAGCTTGCAAAGTTCACCCTCGTCGGCGCCACCACCCGCGCCGGCCTGCTCACCAATCCACTGCGCGACCGCTTCGGGATTCCAATCCGGCTGAATTTCTACACCGAGGAGGAGCTGGAGAAGATCGTCACCCGCGGCGCCCGCGTGCTCAACATCGGCATGAGTCCTGACGGTGCCAACGAGATCGCCCGCCGCGCCCGCGGCACGCCGCGCATCGCCGGCCGCCTGCTGCGCCGGGTGCGAGATTTTGCCTCCGCGGCAGACGCCACGTCGGTCGACCGCGCCATCGCCGACCACGCGCTTTCCGCGCTCGAGGTCGATGCCGCCGGCCTGGATGCGATGGACCGCCGCTACCTCAGCACCATCGCGATGAACTATGGCGGCGGGCCGGTCGGGGTCGAGACGATGGCGGCGGCGCTGTCGGAGCCGCGCGATGCGATCGAGGACATCATCGAGCCCTATCTGATCCAGTGCGGCTACCTGCAGCGCACGCCGCGCGGCCGGCTCCTCACCTCGCACGCTTTCCGCCACCTCGGCCTCGCCGAGCCCTCGCGCGATCCCTCGCAATTCGGCCTGTTCGGCAACGACGACGATTGATTTTCGATTCCCGTAGCCCGGGTGGAGCGCCGGCGTAACCCGGGGCCGCTCGTAGACGTTGGCGCAGGAGTCCCGGGTTGCGCTGCGCTCCACCCGGGCTACGGAATCGCGCGTTCACATCCTCGTGCAGGACAACCCCTGACAATCTGCACAAACGCACCGCAATTCCGCTCCAATCGGACCTCATCAACGAGGGGCATCACCGATCATCCCCATGTTCTCACGGCGTCAATTTTTCAGATCCATCGGCGGCCTCACCGCCCTCACTGCATCGACCTCGGCCTATGGCTTTGGCGTCGAGCCGGTATTGCGGCTCCGCGTCACGCGTTACCATCTCACCCCACCGCGATGGCCGGCGGACTTCCCGCTGAAGATCGCCGTGATCGCCGACCTGCACGCCTGCGATCCCTGGATGTCGCTGGAGCGCATCGAGACGATCGTCGCGCGCACCAACGCACTTGAGCCCGACATCATCGTCATGCTCGGGGACTACGTCGCCGGCCACCGCCATGTTACGCGCTTCATTCCGGCAAGCGAATGGGCCGCGGTGCTGGCGAACCTCAAGGCGCCGCTCGGCGTGCACGCGATCCTCGGTAACCACGATTACTGGGACGACAAGACCGTGCAGCGCGAGGGGCAAGGGCTGACGGTGGCCCATCGCGCGCTCGAAGCCAACGGCATTCCGGTCTACGAGAACGATGCAAAGCGCCTGACCAAGGCCGGCCGCCCGTTCTGGCTCGCCGGCCTCGGCGATCAGCTCGCCTATATGCCGGCACGGCGTTTCCGCCCCGTGCGCCGTATCGGCGTCGATGATCTCGGCGCGACGCTCGCGAAAGTCACCGACGATGCGCCGGTCATCCTGCTGGCACACGAGCCTGACGTCGCGCTGCGCGTCCCCTCACGCGTGGCGCTGCAATTGTCCGGCCATACCCATGGCGGCCAGGTCCGCCTGCTCGGCTGGTCGCCCGCGGTGCCGCCGCGGCAGGGCGTCGAGCTCGCCTACGGCCACCTGCGCACCAATTGCGACGTCATCGTCTCCGGCGGCCTCGGCTGCAGCATCATGCCGTTCCGCATCGGCGTTCCCCCGGAGATCGTACTGGTGGCGCTCGGGAAGGCCGGACCGGCGGTGGCGTAAGCTTATATTGGTTGGTCTCTGTGCAGTTGTGACGCAAGCTGCTAGCATTGGCGTCATGAGTTTGACTGGTGAAGACACCGAGAAGCTCCACGCTCTCCGAGCGGCGATCGACGAAGGGATGGCCGACGTCGAGGCTGGGCGGGTTGTCCCCTGGGATTTGGAGGAGTTTCTGGAGCAGGCTCGCGAACGAGCCGCGTCGAGTTCAAAATGAACGTTTCCCTCGACGGCGAGGTCCGCGACGGCCGCCATCACATGCAGGTCCGCGTCTATTACGAGGACACGGATTTCCCTGACTGGACGTTGTCGTATTAGGCAGTACTCATCGTTCCTGTTTTGTGGCGGTCTTCTGAGAAAAGCTTCATGCTGAAAAGGGCAGCGGCATTCAGGTACGGTGTGTATTCGTAGGGCATCCGCTTGCGCACCGGATGCACTATAATGCAGTCGACCAAGTTACGGAAAGCGTCCCTCATCTCGGCCATCATCACCAGGACCGCACCCGACGGACCGATCACCGGCTCGACTTCAGCGCCTGGACGATCGACGCAATCATCGTTGGGTCCGCACCACGACCGGCCAGAGTTTCTAAGGTAGCGCGCATGACCGTCCGTTCCCGACGCGAAGTCGTCACCTTCAAGAACTCTTTCCGGGTCAGGGGCATCGATAGACTGTTGCCCGCCGGCGCCTATGAGGTCGTCATCGACGAGGAGACGATCGAGGGGCTATCGTTCGAGGCGTTCCGCCGCGTCGCCACCATGATCAAGGTGCCGGTGGAAGGCTCGCGCGGGTTGGCGATGCAGGTGGTCTCGATCGGCTCTGTCGATCTGGCCGACGCCCAACGCATCGACGCGAGCGCATCCGATGGCTGACGAACCGCTCGATCTCGACAGTCACCGCGGCGTGACGGCGCAAAAGGCAACCGACATCCGCCGTGCGCTCGCGGAGGTCGAGACCCATGCACGGGAACTGCGCGAGCGCCGGGCCGAGGTGGAGGACCATCTGTTGTCAATTCCCGCCGCGTCATGGCCGGAGGCGGCCGCCAAGGCGCGCTATATACTCAAGCTGTACGCCGCGGGCCTGCCGCCCGAAGACACAAGGCACCGCGATCTCGTCGCAGCCGTGCTTGAGGATTTTGTCCGGCTTGCCGAGCAGAGCTGAGTCGGGTACCGCGACACGCTTATGAAGGAGTGGCTGATATGACGCTCACGCACGGTCGCTTCATCGCTTACGAATACGACAGGATGGTCGTTCTGTTCTCGATGCTCGACGGCGAGAAGGAGATTCCCTGCGCGGTCTCGACCTCCGCCATGGACGAACTGGAAGGTGTGGTGCGCGCGAGAGCGGGGTCAGCGTGAGGCACAGGAGGCTGAATACCGAATACTCGGTCGGATGCTCCGCGACGCAGCCAGGCACGAGAAATATGCCACGATCGTGGACATCTCTCGCCAGCTCGCGCTGACCGGCTGTCGACGCAGCGAGATGATCGGCTTGAAATGGACGGAAGCGGACACCGCGTCGAGTTGCTTGCGGTTGGACGACAGTAAGGAGGGTGAATCCATCCGCCCCATAGGGCTGCCAGTCGTCGAATATCTCGAGCGACGGCGCCCGGACAATGTCTGCACACACGTCTTCCCGGGGCAGGGCGAGGACAACGCATTCGGCAGCTTCCCGAACCATTGGAAGCATCTCTTCGAGGACTCCCCGCTATCCGATATTACTCCTCACGTCCTACGCCACAGCTTCGCGAGCATCGCCAACGATCTCGGCTTTACCGAGGTGACCATCGCGGCGCTGGTCGGTCATGCCAAGGGTTTGGTGACAAGCAAGTACATCCATACGCTTGACACGGCATCATCATGGCTGCGGATAGGATCTCTGGCTATATTCAAGGGCTCCTTGACGGCATCGAGTTCAAGCAAACCGCCTACGCGTTGGACCGCGATTCGCGAAAGGCCGCGCTGGCTCGCTTTCTGAAGAGGGCTTCGGGCGCCGATTCGATCGAGGCCGAAGAGGCGGGCCGCTTGGCTGCCTAGGTGCCGTTGGCCAACATCAACCATGACGCAATCGCTTTGAGGCGGCGAGTATCTTCGGCCGCTAAGGGGAATACCATATGGTGGCCCATCTCTAGCCCGTCGCGTAGCGCAGTGCTGTCATCAAATCCGGGAGAGCTGACCGGGTGCGTGAAGAGCGGCTACGCGTCAGAGTGCGAGCGCGTCCTCATTCGGCGGTGTAGTCAAGCGCGGACGTCGCCGGAGATCCCAGAAGGACTAAACGGCGAGATGTCAGACACACACGTCAAGGTCGACCTTGGCAGCTACGAACCGTGGACGCGCGCGCGCCGCTGTAGCGACTGGTCAGTGGAAATGGAGTCTTATCACCGACCGAGATTTAGAAGCCACAGTCTCTGTAGTCCCTTCTGGCAAGCCGGAAATGCGAGCCGACAGCAATGAAGTCAACATCCAGACATTGATTTCCTCGACGATATTGGCCCAAACCGTCGCATCGAAGGTATTCGAGATTGATCCGCCAGCGCTTCTCGTGCGGAGAGTAGGTTGCAAAATCATTCTGGGCGCTCGGAGGCCCCTTGCAGATGGCCGCGATATATTGTCGAACTTCGGCAGGTAGATCGTCGATATGATGAGGATTCCAAGGATCATTCTTGGTGACGGCGCTGCCCATGGAAGCAGCCGTCGCCACACTGCAAAGCAGAAGGAAAAGGGCCAACAACGAGGTTCGCATTGTCATTCGGCACTCCTCTGTGAGTGGCTAACAATCCGACCGAGGCAAATGGGCTGGTCTACTACTCTGACCGTGCGGTCTATTGCTCACTGAGATCTCCCGTCCTCGGCATAGACAATCCTCATCCCGACGAAACTATGGATCTCGCCGCAGGCCTCAGCGCGCGAAAGCGACCGGTGCGAGATAGCTATCGCGCGCTCCGGGCTTCTCGGCCGGGAAGGGCGGGAAGGGACTGGCGCGATGAAGCAGTTCGAGCGCCTCCCGGTCGAGCACTGTATTGCCTGACGATTTGGATATTTCGCTTGCGATCACTTCCCCCGCACGATTCAGGTCGAACCGCAGCACCGTCGTTCCCGAGGCACCATGCGCCGCCGCCGGGTACCTTTTGAAGCGTTGTAGATGACCGAACACGAGGGCGTTATAGGCCTTCGCGCTTGCCTGTGAGAACTGACCGACATGCTCCGTCTTCGGCGGCGCGCGCGTCTCGGGCGCGGGCGGCTGTACCTGCGGCTTTGGCTCCTCGATTTGCTTTGGCGTCTCTTGAGGCAGGGTGACTTCGGCCTGTGCTTGCGGAGGTGGCGGCTGTTCGACCTTCTCGACTGGCTGCTCCTGCTTGGGCTGCTCCTTGGGTGTCTCCTCCGCCTGTTGCATGGTCGGGCCGACCGCGATGTCCTGGTTCTGGACCTCGGGCGAACTAGCTTCGATTGGGGCGAGGGTCACGCTTATCGCAGGAATGATGTTTGGCTCGACGGGCCTGCGGGAATACCACAGTGCAATGGCGGCCACGATTGCGGCATGCGCGAGCAGGATTGCCAGCGCCGCTAGCATCCAACGTGATAGGCCGCGATTGTCAGGCAGATGCAGGGCGTGGGCGTTCATGGCTTCGTCGTCGGCGCTTCAAGCCCAACCAGGGCAAGCTTGAGATAGCCGGCGTCCCGTAAGGTGTTCATAACCTCGATCAGCTCGCCATAGCTCAGCGACTTGTCGGCTCGGACGAAGATCGTTTCGTCCTTGTGGTTGTTGGTGGCAGTATCCAGCGCACGAGCGAGGGCTTCGCGCGCCACAACGTTTTCGCCGACGGCAATGGTCTGGTCCGGTTTGATCGTGACGAAAACCGGCTTGTCCGGGCGAGGCTGCTCGGGTGCCGTGCTCGCGGGAAGGTTTACGCCGATGTCGACGGTTGCAAGCGGCGCGGCTACCATGAAGATGATAAGCAGCACCAGGATCACGTCGATAAAGGGCGTGACGTTGATCTCGTGCTGGATCTCGAGATCATCGCCGTTCGAACGAGAACCAAGACGGACGGCCATGGCGATCACTCCGCAGCGCGTGGCAGGACCACATCGCGGGGCTGCCCGCGGCTGATCAGAAGCAGGAGCTGCGCCGAGGCGTCAGTCAGGAGCGCGCGATAGCCGGCGATCACGCGGGCGAGATGGTTGTAGATCACGACGGCCGGGATAGCGGCCACAAGCCCGAGCGCGGTGGCGAGCAGCGCTTCGGCAATGCCGGGCGCAACCACCGCCAGGTTCGTGGTATGGGATTCCGAAATGCCGATGAAAGAGTTCATGATCCCCCAAACCGTGCCGAACAGGCCGACAAAGGGGGCCGTCGCGCCGATGGTGGCAAGAATGCCAATGCCGCGCGAAATCTCTCGCGTCATCGCCGCTTCCACACGTTCCAGCCGAAGCGCGACACGCTCCTTGAAGCCGTCGTCGACGATACCGTCGGACAGTTCCGCCTCGCGCGCCGTCGAGAGGATCAGCTGCGCGACAGCATCGCGGTCGCCATTGCATTCATGCGCCGCCTCCGTGAGGCTGCCGCCTTCCTCCAGCATTCTCACCCGCCGCAGCGCGCGGCCCCTCCCGACGCGCAGTTCGATGGTCTTGGCAAGCCAGACCGTCCAGGTCACGAGCGAGGCGAAGGCGAGCCCGATTATGACAGCCTTCACGACGATATCGGCGTTGAGGAACATTCCCCACGGCGACAGATTCCGCGGCAGCAGGGAATCCGGAACTTGCGCGACCGCAGGCTGCGAGTGGATGGCGAAGGCCGCAAGAATGAGGCCACTCGGCAGCAGCCGGAGCCAAATTCTGCGCTGAGGCTTTGTTTTGCTGTATTTCATCTCGTTCTTTCTCGTCTCAATCGGCCCCCACTTTTGCCCCTACCTGTGGGCCTGCTCGCGCTAACCAGTCGCTAAAGCAATCCCTCAAGGTGATAATTCACGCCGGCTTTGACTTGGTTGACCTCGGTCTTGACAGTCACGTTCGTGCCGAACGAATTGACGAACTTGAGCCCTTTGCTGCCGAAGTCGAGATGGTCGTACTCGAGCTTCGCCGACCAGTGTGATCCCAGCATGTATTCCAGGCCACCGCCCGCGATCCATCCGGGACGGGTGGCGTGAGCAACAGTGAGACCGTCGAGCCCGCTATTCACCTCCATACGATAATCGGCGTTCATCAACGCGGCGCCGCCCTTTGCGTAGAGCATTAGCGGCCCGGTGACATAGCCGATCCTGCCGGTGAGGGTGTCATACCAGTTGTGGTCGCTGGTGATCGAGAGCGCCGCCGTGCCGGCGGGATCAACGAAATTGGCTTTACCCTGAGCTGACGTCCAGGCGAGTTCGCCTTCGATCCCGACCAGCCAGTTCGGAGCCACCAGAAAATTGTAGCCGGCCTGCAAGCCACCGAGCGCGCCCGCCGGATTGGTTCTGTCGGTGCCGATCGGCGTGGCCACGTGCTCGCCGCCGCTGAAGGCGCCACCGAAGTTGGCGCCGACGTAGGGACCGGCCCAATAGTAAGCTGTCGGTGCCGAGTTACGGACCTTGGTGTAGAAGCCAGGCAGAACGCCGGCAACCTTCTCCGGAGCCCCGAGCTTCTGCGAAATGCCAAAGTAGTATCCGCGCCGCGGTCCGTATTGAGGCGCAAACACACCGATGCCGGCACCGTTGCGGATCTGGTAAATGTAGTCGGTCAGGTTTACCACGTCGAAACGAACCGTAACCGGCAATCCGTTCCAGCCATGGGCGAACTCGTGCGACACGCCGGTATTGATCTGCCAATAGGATGGCAGGTGGTCGCAGTTGGGGCAGACTACCCCTGGCGGCAAATTCGGGGGGTCCGTGCGCAAGCCGCTACCGTAGATGAACGTTGCGCTCGCGGTGGTGCCGTCCAACCAGCTGTTGGTGTCGGTCCACCGGTATGCGATCCTTCCTGAACCTGTATAGGTTTGATCGTGGTCGGTGTGGATCCAATTGTTCTGGATGTAGACCAAGTCGTCTGGACTAAACAGGGTCTGATTTGACACGACAGTGTGTGCGTGCTGGACCCCCCACGCCCAACTGGTGTCAGCAGAGAAGCCGCCATACCTGAATCTTAGTTTCAGTTCGGCACCGTAATTCTCGGCTTTGTCATAGTTGAACGCGGTGAGCACGTAGGCCTGGCCGAACTGGCCATCGTCGAGGAGGTCCCTGGCGGTCTTGTAGTAGATGCTGCCGCCGAGTTCGAGGGTCGGACAGTTTGCGGCTGCGACCGGCGCTTTGGAGGGTGTTGCGCCTGGTGTCGTCGGACATTGCGGCAGCAGTTGCTGCGTGAAGCCCGCGTCGTACACATTCGCCCGTTCGGGTTGGATCGCACCGACATTCTGGAGAGGAAAGCCGGCCACCTGGCCGGGCAGCACGGCCGCCTGATCGGGGGTGATGATTGGGGTGCCCGCGGTAGTGCCATTAAAGATCTGGGTCGGAATCGTTCGACCAAGCACTTGTTGTGGCGGTTCGAACGTTCGCATGTAACCGATGTGCAGGACGGTCGACCACCATGGCTTGTAGGTCAGGCTCGCGCGCGGGCTGAGCTGGTTCGCGTCGACGTACTGGTAGATTTGATCGAACCGCAGGCCGTAATTTAACGTGAGTTCGTGGGTCAGCCGCCATTCGTCCTGGGCGTAGGCCCCGAGCTGCCAGCCAAACAATTTGCTGCTATCGAGAATGTTGAAGGGCCTGTCGATCGCCGTCAGGCCGCTCGGATCGTTCGGGTCTAGCGGCTCGACGGTGCTTACGGTTGCGATCTGGCTCTGCTCGCCGTTGGTGTAGAAGCCGGCGCGAAGAGTGTGCGCATCGTTCAAGCGGTACGCGAAATCGCCCGACACGCCGTTCAGGAAGGAATTGCGATAAACATCGGATGCGACATTGTTGATGAAGAGATCGCCCACCGGGTCGGGAACGAAGTGAACATCGCTATAACGCGAATAATACGCGAGCTGGGCATCGAAATTGCCCTCCGACTTCTGCCAGGCAATGACGTTGTAGGCGTTCTTCTCATATTGATTTTCATTGAGGGTGGCCGAATCGAAGCTACTTTTGCCGAAGGCTGTATAGGGGGGAGCATTCGGGTTGGGGATGCCATCCGGGTTGAGGCAGGGGTTCGCGGGATCGAAAGGACCGCCGCAAAAGCCTCCCACATTACCCGGCTGTCCGGGATTGTTGGGAATCTGATAACGGGTCTCGCTGAAACCTGAAATGGTGACCACGCGCGCCGTCGGATCAAGCACCGTGGACGTATAGGCGAAGAACCTGCCCTGTTCCGAATGATCGTGAATGGCGTTGAGGGTAGCTATGGGATTCTGGAGGCCGAGGCCGGTGCTCAAATAGCGGCCGGTGACGTAATAGTCGGTGTTGCCCTCAACCCCGCCATATTCGAAGCTCGGTGTAATGGTCTGGCGGCTGCCGCCGTAGATACTGACGCTGCCGCCGGAGAGCGCGGCTCCGCTCTTGGTCGTGATGTCGAGGATGCCGGCGGTATGCAGGCCATACTGCGCCGGCAGCGCACCGGTGAGCAGCCCTATGCTGCCGATGAAAGAGGTCTCAAGAAGCTGCGAGAAGCCGGACACGCCGTCGGGCAGTAGGATCCCATTGATCCGGTACTGAACGTTGGCGTGCTCGTTGCGAACGTGAAAATCGCCCGAGCTCGTCGAATCCTGATAGACGCCCGGAAATTGCAGCACGACATCTTTGAGCGGCGCGGCGTTTCCCTGCGGGAGGTTCTCGATATCCCTCTGGCTAAGTTGATAGTTCGTCGTGCCAACCTTGGGCATGATGACGTTGTCGCGCCGCTGGTCGAAGGTCTGGGTCTGCTGGACGACTTGGCGATTCGCCGCAGCTTGGGCCTGTTCCGCGCTTGGCACGGCCGTCGCTGTCGACGGTGGATTACGCACGACCTGCCTTGGCGGCGGCGTTCGCGGCCGCCGCCGCTCGACAGGCGCGGCGACCCGGGTCTCGGGCAGAACGTTGGCTCCCGGAGGCGCGGCCTGCGCGGCCGGCGTTGATTGCGGGGTCGGCGAATTGGCCGGTGACTCTGAGGGCGCCGGCGTGGCCGAGCTTTCTGGCTGCGGCGAAGGTTGCGCGGACGGGGAGGCACTCGGCTGCGGCGTCGAACTCGTCCCCTGGGGGGCCGGGCTGGGGGCTTGGGCGAGCGCGGCTGCACCCGATGCCACCACGAGCGTGAGCGACGATGCCGACAGCAAAATGCCGCGGAAGGTGCGAAAGAGAAACGGAGTGCCCATGAAGGAATGTTTCCTGACTGAACGCCTGCCCGCGACGCAAAAGCGTCGTCGTACGGAAGGAGCTTCGGCCCCGGCTCGCGGCGCGCCCCCATGGCGCGGCGCCAGCGGGATCGAAGCAGCGATGTCAGGAAATCGGAGGTCCGCGTGATTCAAACGCGGCCCGCGGCGGTTGTAGCAAGAAGCGGAAATGATCGATCGGATGATCGATCCTCGCATCAGCAAATTCCACGAGCAGCGCTGGCGGAGTTGGCGCTAGGCCGTTGCCCATGACCGCAGTGGCCATGCAGATTGGACAGAGATAGTCGGGATGGCTGTCTGACGGGCTATGACGATTCTGGCCGCCATCGGCGCCCGCTATGGCGGCAATCAGCACGCCGGAGCGCTCGGGCACTTTCCCGGCGAAGCCGTGAACGTGACCGAAGGCCAGCGTCAGGTTGATGACGAGCGCGATCAGCGCAAGCCATGAACCATGCCTATTATGTTTCCGAAACCAACGCATCCGGAAGCAATTGCCCTTCGCTCGAAGCCGATCTTATCCAAGCTTGTCGTAACATCAAAGGGTCGAAAATTGGCCTTGCGGTCGAAAATCGACCAGCCGTCGGGCGAAGACCTAAGTTATTCGACGGGGACCGGTGATGATCGTCTCCAGACCGCCTAATTAGCGCGACCTCAGGAAAAGAATCACATCTCGCGGACTTGGCACCCGAGCCTGGCAGCGGTGTTGTCTGTGCCCGCGTAGCGACATCGGTTTCCAACTTCACAGGTGGAAGTCGGGGTACTTGCGCCGGCCAGCGTCTAAACCAGCGGGCCCTCTTGAGCTGTCGCAGTTATGCCGGAGATTTGCGGGATAGCCAGTGCGAGAGACAGGCCACAAGCGAGAAACTTCACTGTGCCTTGCAAATCGGCGTTGGCCGTTGCGCCGGTGCCGGATGATCCTTGGGG
>NZ_PSRR01000064.1 GCF_004296405.1 Bradyrhizobium sp. Leo170 | reverse complement strand
ACTTCGCCGTCCACTGATGTTGCGTTCGTCTATCGCAACACCCGCGTCCACCGCATCTCACCGCAACGTTCGTGACGATCGCGACCCGCCCCTCATCCGCCGTGAGACGCGCGGAGTCATAGTGCTGATTTGCCCGACGGCGAAAGCGGATTATTTTTCGCGTGAGGGATGGACACGTTTCTGCTGATTTGCCCGTCGGGTTGTTTTGTCGCAGCTCGTACTCCAACACACGCTGTCATTCCGGGGCGATGCGAAGCATCGAGCCCGGAATCCATCCAGCCGCAGAACACGCGGCGAAATGGATTCCGGGTTCGCGCTACGCGCGCCCCGGAATGACAGTGGTGGTCGTGGTTGGCGAACGGCGTCTACAGCCTGGTGCCGGCGTGGCAGATCGACTTCAGCGAGCGCCACTCTTCTGCGGTCAACAATGGCGGGCCGCTGGCGGGGCGGTTTTCGCGGGTCATGCGGGCGAGGCGGTCTTCGGTCATGGGGTGGCTTGCGATCAGCGACAGGGCCCTGTCGCCCTCCTTGCCGGTGATGCGGAACATCAATTCGCCCATCGGCTTGGTCGCCGGCCGAGCCGGTGCATGGTCTCGATCGCGAAGCTGTCGGCGTTCTGCTCGGCTTCGCGGGAATGCGACGCGTTCACCAGCGTCCGCGAGGCGAAGATCATAGCGCCGGAGCCGGTGATGTCGCCGAACAAGAGGCCCATCAGGAACGAGGTGCCGCCGTTGTGGATCATGCCGCGCAGGCCGTCGCGGTGCCGGAGATGGCCGAGCTCGTGGGCGAGGATACCCGCGAGCTCATCGACATTTTCGGCTTTCGCGAGCAGCCCATCCAGGACATAGACCCTGCCGCCCGGCAGCGCGAAGGCGTTCGGGATCGGGGTCGAGAACACGCCCGATTGCACCGAGGTATCCATGCCGGCGGATTCGCGCAGCGTGTTGACGAGTTTTTCAAACGCGCGCTGGCCGGCGGGGTTGTCGCACGGCTTGCCGTCGAACACCATCTTCACCTGGCTGTCGGCGACTTCGCCGAGCCGCCGCTCGAACGAGGCTGGCACCAGCGCCGCCAGCCGATCGGCCGCAAGCGGCACGCCGAACAGCACGACCAGGATGATCGACACGGTCGCCGCCAGCGACCAGCCGACAATGGTCGCAACGCCGCGGCCGCCGAGCATATGCTCGTCAAGCTTTTCGCAGCGCGCGACGAGCTCGGCCGCGAGCGCGGCGTCGCGGATTTCGAGCCGCGCCAGCGCGGCCGCGGAGATGCAGGCGAGCCGCAGCTTGCCGGACGGACTGTCGGCGCGGCGGATATCGGCATAAGGCCAGGCGGCGATCCGCTGTCCGTCCTCCTCGATCTCAAGCGTCTCGCCGAGGTGCAGCACGACCGTGCGCCGCTTGCTCGACGTGCCATCGAAATAGAAGGCGGTGTTCGCTCCGCTATCCATCACCCCGCTCATGGGTCAAAGACCCCCGACGTCGAGACCGTCGGCGAAGCCCTCGCCGAGCGCGTTGGCGAGCTCGCCTCGCGCGGAGACATTGGCCGCAGCCTCGATGCCATGGACGATCGTCGACCCCAGCACCTTCACCCAGAGATCGCGCATCAGATAGACGCGGATCACGACATTGATAGCCAGCGCGAACAGGAGATAGCCAAGACCAAGGAACACCAGGAACGGAATGCTCCTGGCAAATTCCTGGCTCGCGAAGAGTTCCTTGAGCGGCGTTGCGCTCATGCTGGCGACCAGCACCGCCGAGAGCGCGAGCCAGGCCGCGAAGACGAGGCCGAGCACGACGATCCACCCGATCACTTTCCAATAGAGCCCGATCAGCGCGCCGCGCTTCAGCGTCGATTCCAGCCGCACGCCGCCGAAGCGGATGCCGGACAGCCACCATCGCCATTCGACCGCTTTGTAGGCGCCGTAGATGAAGGGCGCGAGCGGCACGATGTAGACTGCCACCGGCACCAGCAGCCAGAGCCACCAGCCGCGCTTGAAGAACTCCCAGCCGCGCCCCTCGAAACTGCCTTGCAGGTCGCCATAGTAGGAATGGCGCATCTTGTAGCGCTCGAGCGCTGCGGCGCGCCACGGCAGGGCGAGACCGAGGGTGACGATCACCACGAGTCCCCACAGCGCCGAGAGCCCGGCATAGGCCCAGCCGGAGCCGCTCATCCAGAAGCGCACGCCGCGCCACACCGTCCGCGTCAGGCGGTAGCGGCGCGCGCGAAAGATCGCGAACTGGCCGAACAGATAGAAGAACGCCACCAGCGGAAGGCTGGCGAAAGCCTGGGCGCGCTCGGCCTCGAGGCCAACCAGGAAATAAGCAAGGTAAACAGGCACCAGGATCGCGAGTGCGACCAGAAAGCCGATCAGAAGCTCCTTGCCGCGGCCGGTATATTCGGCGGCGTCGCCGTCGATCTCGGTGTTCGACCAGAGATGACGGCGCATGTCGGTCGCCAGCCAGAACCGGTAAAAGCCGAGCGTGACGAATTCGAGCCCGGCGCCGCGCTTGACCAGCTCGAAGAATTCGCGGCGGCTGCCCGTGAAGGCCACCGGCATCCGCGGCGGAACAGACGGAGGCGGCGGTTGCGGGGGCCCAATCGGGGTCCAGCTCATCTCGTGCACGGGGATCAACTCCAGGCGGTGTCTGCGGATCGCACAGAACCACATATTTATCAAAGGAAGTGTGATCGAGATTTCACGGGGGAGTCGAGCGCGAAGCGATTCGCTTGCCGCGCAGATAATAGAGGTATCCCGTGCTGTCATTCCGGGGCGACGCAAAGCGTCGAACTATGATGTGCAATTGCACATCAGAGAATCCATTTCACCACTTGTGCAGGCGGAGAAATGGATTCCGGGCTCGCGCCAAGAGGCGCGCCCCGGAATGACGAGGGGTGATGTGTGGCGACAGCGCCGTAGCCCGGCTGGAGCGGAGCGTAACCCGGGGCCTCTGTAATCGTGGATACAGACCCGGGTTGCGCTTCGCTCCACCCGGGCTACGCGGCTGGGGAGCAAGGTCTTACCTCGCCCCGCTCTTCGCGGGGAGAGGTCGAAATCAAGCGCAGCTTGATTTCGGGTGAGGGGCTCTCTCCGCCCACGCATCCATCACCGTGTTCGCGGAGAGAGCCCCTCACCCCAGCCCTCTCAGAGCGAGCTTCGCTCGTCTCGGCCCCGCGAAGAGCGGGGAGAGGGAGAAAGAAAGCGCTACGCGGTCTTTTCGAACAGTTCGCGGCCGATCAGCATGCGGCGGATTTCGCTGGTGCCGGCGCCGATCTCGTAGAGCTTGGCGTCGCGCAGCAGGCGGCCGGTCGGATAGTCGTTGATGTAGCCATTGCCGCCGAGAAGCTGGATGGCGTCGAGCGCGCATTGCGTCGCCTTCTCGGCGGCGTAGAGGATCGCGCCGGCGGCGTCCTCGCGCGTGGTCTCGCCGCGGTCGCAGGCTTTCGCCACCGCATAGACATAGGCGCGCGAGGCATTCATCGTGGTGTAGATGTCGGCGACCTTGCCCTGCACGAGCTGGAAGGTGCCGATCGGCTGGCCGAACTGCTTGCGCTCGTGCACATAGGGCATCACCACATCCATGCAGGCCTGCATGATGCCGATCGGGCCCGCCGCCAGCACCGCGCGCTCATAGTCGAGGCCGCTCATCAGCACGTTGACGCCGCGGCCGACCTCGCTGAGCACATTCTCCTCGGGCACTTCGCAATCCTCGAACACGAGCTCGCAGGTGTCGGAGCCGCGCATCCCGAGCTTGTCGAGTTTTTGCGCGGTAGAGAATCCTTTCATACCTTTTTCAATGATGAAGGCGGTGATGCCGCGGGGGCCGCCGCTCGGATCGGTCTTGGCATAGACCACCAGCGTGTCGGCGACGGGGCCGTTGGTGATCCACATCTTGTTGCCGTTGAGTACGAAGCGGTCGCCCTTCTTCTCGGCGCGGGTCTTCATCGAGACCACGTCGCTTCCGGCGCTCGGCTCCGACATCGCGAGCGAGCCGACATGCTCGCCGGAGATCAGCTTGGGCAGATATTTCCGCTTCTGCGCCTCGTTGCCGTTGCGGCGGATCTGGTTGACGCAGAGGTTGGAATGGGCGCCGTAGGACAGGCCGACGGAAGCGGACGCGCGCGAGATCTCCTCCACCGCGACGCAGTGCTCGAGATAGCCGAGACCAGAGCCGCCATACTCCTCCTCGACCGTGATGCCGTGCAGGCCAAGCGCGCCGATCTTCGGCCAGAGGTCGCGCGGGAACTGGTTGGTGCGGTCGATCTCGGCGGCGCGTGGGGCGATCTCGTTGCTCGCGAAATCGCACACGGTCTCGCGGATCGCATCCGCGGTCTCGCCCAGGTCGAAATTGAACATCCGTTGCGTGTTGGGAATCATGGTGGGCGGCCTCCAGAATGGCTTGTTGCCCTAGGCTTATTCGCTGCCGAAGAGCTTGTCACGAGGGAGGTTTCTTCTTCCGCTCCCCGCACCGCCGTCATTCCGGGGCGACGCCACCGGGTCCGCGCGAAGCGCGGCCCGATGACAGGCTCCGCGTCGAGCCCGGAATCCATTTCTCGGCCCGCATATGCGGCTGAATGGATTCCGGGCTCGTCCTTCGGACGCCCCGGAATGACGGGGCTGGTAGAGATGAATTCGCGGAGCGAGCCGGAATTGCGGCCGCCGCAGGCCGGGCGAGGTGGAAGCCGATGCGGCCAAATGTGCTAAACTCGCCCTTGCCCTGCGCGGCGTGACGGGTTGTAATTCCCGGAAAATGCGCCCGACGGAACAACCGGACCGGGACGATCCAAGGAGATACGCCATGCACGGGACGGTCGATCGCCTCCAGCACGAAACCCAGGAGGCCGCCCGCGAGCGGGCTTATGCGATCCCGCTGGATCAATTCGATCCCAGCGCCCCCGAATTGTTCCGCACCGATTCGTTCTGGCCCTATTTCGACCGGCTACGCCGGGAAGAGCCCGTGCACTATTGCCGGGACAGCCTGTTCGGGCCCTATTGGTCGGTGACCAAATATAACGACATCATGGAGATCGAGACCAACCATTCGGTGTTCTCCTCGGCCGCCTCGCTCGGCGGCATCACCATCCGCGACATTGCCCCCGATTTGCGCCGCGAGAGCTTCATCGCGATGGACCAGCCGCGGCACTCGGCGCAACGGCGGACCGTGGCGCCGATGTTCACGCCGACCCATCTCGACGAGCTCGCGATCAACATCCGCAAGCGCTCGACCGAATGCCTCGACAATCTGCCGCGCGGCGACGTGTTCGACTGGGTCGACAAGGTCTCGATCGAATTGACCACCCAGATGCTGGCCGTGCTGTTCGATTTCCCCTGGGAGGACCGCCGCAAGCTGACGCGCTGGTCCGACGTCGCCACCACGCTCCCGGGCGCCGGCGGGCTGGTCGCGACCGAGGACGAGCGGCAGGCCGAGCTGATGGAATGCGCCAGCTATTTCTCGCGGCTGTGGAAGGAACGGATCGACCAGCCGCCGAAGAGCGACCTGCTCTCGATGATGGCGCACAGCCCGGCGACCCGCGACATGGACCCAAAGAACTTCCTCGGCAATCTGATCCTCTTGATCGTCGGCGGCAACGACACCACGCGCAACACGCTCTCCGGCAGCATCTATGCGCTGAATCGGAATCCGGACCAGTACCGCAAGCTGAAGCAGAACCCTGACTTGATCGACAGTTTCGTGCCGGAGGTGATCCGCTGGCAGACTCCGCTGGCGCATATGCGCCGCACCGCGCTCGCCGACATCGAGTTCCACGGCAAGCAGATCCGGAAGGGTGACAAGGTCGTGATGTGGTACGTCTCGGGCAACCGCGACGAAGAAGTGATCGAGCACCCCTACGAGTTCATCATTGACCGCGCCCGTCCCCGCACTCACATTTCGTTTGGCTTCGGCATTCATCGCTGCGTCGGCCTCAGACTTGCCGAATTGCAGTTGAAGATCATCTGGGAAGAGATCCTGAAGCGCTTCGATACGATCGAGGTGGTGGAGGAGCCGAAGCGCGTGTATTCGAGCTTCATCAAGGGATATGAGACGCTGCCGGTCCGCATCGCGAGCTAGCGCTTTTGGGAGTTGAGGCAATGAACGTGCAGACTTCAGTCAGGGTCGACAAGAACGAGCTAATGCGCCTGGCGCGCGAGGAGGCCTATTCGACGCCGCTGAAGAACTTCCACCCGGGCGCGCCAAGGCTGTTCCAGAACGACACGTGGCAGCCGTGGTTCGAGCGGCTGCGCAAGGAAGAGCCGGTGCATTATTGCACCAACGCGCCGATCGAGCCCTATTGGTCGGTCACCAAATACAACGACATCATGCATGTCGACACCAGCCACGGCATCTTCTCCTCCGATGCGAGCCTGGGCGGCATCGGCATCCGCGACATGCCGGTCGGCTACGACTGGCCGAGCTTCATCGCGATGGACCAGCCGAAACACTCGGCGCAGCGCAAGACGGTGTCGCCGATGTTCACGCCGACGCACCTGGACGAGCTTGCCAAGCTGATCCGCGAGCGTTCGCAGAAGGTGCTGGACGGCCTGCCGCGCAACGAGACCTTCAACTTCGTCGACCGCGTCTCGATCGAATTGACCACGCAGATGCTGGCGACGCTGTTCGACTTCCCCTGGGAAGAGCGGCGTAAGCTGACGCGCTGGTCCGACGTCGCCACCGCGCTGCCCAAGAGCGGCATCGTGGATTCGCCGGAGCAGCGGCGGAAGGAGATGGACGAATGCTACGCCTATTTCGCCAAGCTCTGGAACGAGCGGGTCAATGCGGCGCCGCGCAACGATCTGTTGTCGATGATGGCGCATAGCGATGCGACGCGGCATATGGACCCCGACAACCTCATGGGCAACCTCATCCTGCTCATCGTCGGCGGCAACGACACCACGCGCAACACCATGACCGGCTCGGTGCTGGCGCTGAACGAGAATCCGGAGCAGTACGAGAAACTCCGGGCAAACCCTGAATTGATCGATTCCATGGTGCCGGAAGTGATCCGCTGGCAGACGCCGCTCGCCCATATGCGGCGCACGGCATTGGTCGATACCGAGCTCGGCGGCAAGACGATCAAGAAGGGCGATCGCGTCGTGATGTGGTACGTCTCGGGCAACCGCGACGAGGAAGTGATCGACCGCCCCAACGAGTTCATCATCGACCGGCCGCGGCCGCGCACGCATCTGTCGTTCGGCTTCGGCATCCACCGCTGCGTCGGCATGCGGCTCGCGGAGCTGCAATTGAAGATCATCTGGCAGGAGATGCTGAAGCGGTTCGACCGCATCGAGGTGGTCGGTGATGTCAGGCGGATCTATTCCAGCTTCATCAAGGGATATGAGACCCTGCCGGTGCGGATTCCGGGGTGACAGGGACACCGTCATTGTGAGGCTTCGCTCCGCTCGCAATGACACCGTCGTCCCGGGCTTGACCCGGGACCCATAACCACGGGCCTTTGTCGTGTGCTCCGCTGCAACCGCTCGCTCGCGCCACAACAGCTTCCTGTGGTTATGGGTCCCGGCTCAAGGCCGGGACGACGGCAGGCCGCTATAAAAAGCCGGCATGACAGGGTGAGCCAGATGCGAAGGGAAGGCTGCGCGGGCTTGTCCTAAGTCTCCCGCTGGCGTTATGCCAGCTTGATGTCCCAGAGGCCTTCCTTGCGGCAGGCGGCGACCTCCTCGCGCAACAGCGTGGTGACGGCGGTGGTCGCGATCGAGGTGGGACGATCGATCGGAGAGGCAATGATCAGCTCGCGCGACAGCGGCTTTGCGATCGCCGCGATTTCCAGCCGGCCGTCGGCGACTTCGCTCCGCACCGACGAGGGCGGGAGCAGCGCAAAGCCAAGCCCCTCCTCTACCAGGCTGGTGAGCACGCGGAAGGAATCCGCTTCGAGCTGGACGTCGAGCTTGATCTTCTTCAACGCCGCGGCGTGCTCGATCAGGGCACGGAGCCCGTGCGAATGACTGGGCAGCACCAGGCGCTGGCGGAGCAGCCAGCCGATCTCGACCTGCTTCTTGCGCGACAGGCCGCAGCCGCGAGGGCCGACCGCGATAATCTGGTCGCGGCCGAGCGGCTGCGCCGCAAGATGCAGGTCCGCGGTGCGGCCGTAAATGATCGAAATATCCATCTCGCCGCGGTGCAGCCATTCGATCAGGTGGCCGCTATAGCTCTCGACGATCCGCAGCGAGATATCAGGGAAATTTTCCACGCAGCGGCGGGCGAAGCGCGCCGAGAGCACGCAGCTCACCGTCGGCACCAGGCCAAGCACCACGCGGCCCGAGGGCGGGCCCTGCGCCGACTGGATGTCGTCGCGGATCTGGTCGACCTGGCGGACGATGCCGGAGGTGCGCGCGAGCAAAAGGCGCCCGGCATCGGTCAGCACCATGCCGCGGCCGTTCCGCGTGAACAGCTCGGTGCGCAGCTCATGCTCGAGCAGCTTGATCTGCCGGCTCAGCGCCGGCTGAGCTATGCGCAGCGTGTCGGAGGCCTTGCTCAGGCTCCCGAGTTCCGCGACGCAGGTAAACGTCCTAAGCTGGCGGAAATCCATGCTTGCCAATCTTGGAATGCTACTTCATACGCTATAACAAAAGAGCATAGGGAGTTTACGCCGGTGCCACAATGGTCCGCCGAGCCTTTCAAATCCGCCATCCCTTAAACGAACGCGCCGGTGATTTCCGATGACCGCACAAGAACAACATGACGACTATTCCGACATCCGCGATGCGGTGGCAAAACTCTGCGCGCAGTTTCCCGGCGAATACTGGCGCAAGCTCGATCGGCAGATGGCGTATCCGAAGGAATTCGTCGATGCGTTGACCGAGGCCGGCTACCTCTCGGTCCTGATCCCCGAGGAATATGGCGGCGCGGGACTGAAGCTTTCCGCGGCGGCCGCGATCCTGGAGGAGATCCAGCGCGCGGGGTGCAATGGCGGCGGCTGCCACGCGCAGATGTACACGATGGGCACGGTGTTGCGACACGGCAATGCCGAGCAGAAGGCGAAATATCTGCCGAAGGTCGCGAGCGGCGAATCGCGGCTGCAGGCCTTTGGCGTGACCGAGCCGACCAGCGGCACCGATACGTCGTCGCTGAAGACTTTTGCAAAGCGTGATGGCGACCACTACGTCGTCAACGGCCAGAAGATCTGGACCAGCCGCGCCGAGCATTCCGACCTGATGATCCTGCTCGCGCGCACGACGCCGAAGGAGCACGCCAAGAAGCGCACTGACGGGCTGTCGGTGTTCATCGTCGACATGCGCGAGGTCAAGGGCAAGGGTCTGGAGATCCGCCCGATCAGAACCATGATGAACCACGCGACGACGGAAGTTTTCTTCACGGACATGCGGGTGCCGGCGGAAAACCTGATCGGCGACGAAGGCAAGGGTTTCCGCTACATCCTCTCCGGCATGAATGCCGAGCGCATCCTGATCGCGGCCGAATGCATCGGCGACGCCAAATGGTTCATCGCCAAGGCGACCAACTACGCCAAGGAACGCGCCGTGTTCGGCCGCCGATCGGCCAGAATCAAGGCATCCAGTTCCCGATCGCAAAGGCCTATGCCTCGATGCGCGCGGCCGAACTGATGGTGAAGGAAGCTACCCGCAAATACGAGGCCGGGCTCGATTGCGGCGCGGAAGCCAACATGGCGAAGATGCTGGCGGCGGATGCGTCCTGGGAAGCGGCCAATGCCTGCGTGCAGACCCATGGCGGCTTCGGCTTTGCCGAGGAATACGACGTCGAGCGCAAGTTCCGCGAGACGCGGCTGTACCAGGTGGCGCCGATCTCGACCAATCTGATCCTGTCCTTTGTCGCCGAGCACGTGCTCGGCATGCCCCGCTCCTACTGAGGTGAGATGCATGCTGCCGCTCGAGGGACTGACCGTCATCGCCGTCGAACAGGCGGTGGCCGCGCCGTTCTGCTCGTCGCGCCTGGCCGACGCCGGCGCGCATGTGATCAAGATCGAACGCCCCGAAGGCGATTTCGCCCGCGGCTATGACGCCGCCGCCAAGGGCCAGAGCAGCTATTTCGTCTGGCTCAACCGCGGCAAAGACTCTGTCGTGGTCGATCTTGCGACCAAGGAAGGCCGCAGTTCGCTGGAAGGACTGATCGCGGGCGCGGACGTGCTCTTGCAGAATCTGAAGCCGGGCTCGATGGACAAGCTCGGCTTCACGCTTGCGCGGCTGCGCAAGGATTATCCGAAGCTGATCTGCTGCACCATCACCGGCTATGGCGACGAAGGGCCGTATGCCAATCGCAAAGCCTATGATCTCCTGATCCAGGCCGAAAGTGGATTGGCCTCGATCACCGGCGGGCCGGAAGGCGCCTCGCGCGTTGGCATGTCGATCGTCGACGTTGCGACCGGCGCGACCGCGCATGCGGCGATCCTGGAAGCGCTGATTGCGCGCGGGCGCACTGGCAAAGGCGCCGACATACGCATCTCCATGTTCGACGTGATGGCGGACTGGCTGACGGTGCCGCTGCTCAATGCCGAGGACGGCAAGCCGCCGAAGCGCATGGGCCTCGCCCATCCCTCGATCGCGCCCTACGGCGTGTTCCGCTCCAGGGACGGCAAGGAGATCCTGATCTCGATCCAGAGCGAGCGGGAATGGAAGAAGCTGTGCGCCGAGGTGCTGGGCCAGCCGGAGCTGCCAGACGATCCGCGCTTTGCCAACATGGTCGAGCGCGTGCGCAACCGCGCGCTGACCGATAAGACCGTCGGTGATGCCTTCGCGAAACTGACGCGCGACGAGCTGCTGCAGAAATTGGCGGATGCTGACATCGCCTTCGCCGAGGTCAACACCATGGCCGATCTCGCACAGCATCCGCATCTGCGCCGGATCGAGGTCGACACGCCGAACGGCCGCGTCGCCTATCCGGCGCCGGCTGCGATTGTCGTCGGCGAACCGCGCCACTATGGCGCGGTGCCGGCGATCGGCGAACAGACCAGCGCCGCAACATCCTCTCCTGCCCGGGCCAAATCGTCATGAGCGAACAACTCGACCTCGAGCATCTGCGGCAATGGATCGGCCGCACCACTGAGGCTTCCGACATCGTTAGTGCGCAACTCGTGAAAGGCCTGCGCGCGACGCTGTTCCAGGAGATCGGCGAGCCGAAGACGGGCGATGCCGCGCCGTTCACGGTGCATTGGTGCCTGGCGCAGCCGGTGTTTCCGATGTCGCAGCTCGGCCCCGACGGCCACCCGACCCGCGGCGGCTTCCTACCGCCGGTGCCGCTGCCGCGCCGGATGTGGGCCGGCGGCGAGCTCGAATTCCTCGACACGCTGCGCGTCGGCGATGAGCCGAAGCGCACCTCGCGCATCTCCGACGTGAGCTTGAAGAGCGGCTCGTCCGGCACGCTGTGCTTCGTCTCCGTCCAGCACGAAGTGACGACCCCGCGCGGGCTCGCGATCCGCGAGCGGCAGGACATCGTCTATCGCGAGATGACGAACACGCCAGCAGCCGCGCCCGCGAAGGCTCCGCCCTCGCCGCCGGTCGCAAAGCACCGCGAGAGCCACATGGCCGATCCGGTGCTTCTGTTCCGCTATTCGGCACTGACCTTCAACGGCCACCGCATCCATTACGATCGCGACTATGTCACCAAGGTCGAGGGCTATCCGGGCCTGATCTTCCACGGACCGCTGCAGGCGGCGTTCATCATCGAGCTGGCCGCAAAGCTTCATGGCGGAAAGCCGCCGAAGAAGTTCAGTTATCGCGGCGTGCAGCCGCTGTTCGAAGGCAGCGAGTTCTCGGTCAATGCCAATGAGAATGGCGAAGGCCTGGAACTGTGGACGGCGAATGCCGAAGGACAGCCGACGATGAAGGGCATGGCGACGTGGTAGAAAGCCGTCATTGCGAGCGCAGCGAAGCAATCCATGCCTCCACGCGCGGATAGATGGATTGCTTCGCTGCGCTCGCAATGACGGAGTAAAACAATAAAGTTGGGAGAATCGCCTGATGTCGTCCCGCAAGCCAGCCGCCACGAACAGCAAAGCCGTCACGGTCAAGGACGCGACGTTCGGTTTGCTACGCGCCTTCGGCATCAGAAAGGTGTTCGGCAATCCCGGCTCGACCGAATTGCCGTTCCTGAGCGACTGGCCCGACGACATCGACTATGTGCTGGGACTGCAGGAATCCTCCGTCGTCGGCATGGCCGACGGCTATGCCCAGGCGACGCGGAACGCCGGCTTCGTCAACCTGCATTCGGCGGCCGGCGTCGGGCACGCGCTCGGCAATGTCTTCAATGCCTACCGCAACCAGACGCCGCTTGTGATCACGGCGGGCCAGCAGGCGCGCTCGATCCTGCCATTGCAGCCATTCCTCTACGCCGAACGCGCCACCGAATTCCCACAGCCTTATGTGAAATGGGCCGTCGAGCCGGCGCGGCCTGAGGACGTGCCCGGCGCGATCGCGCGCGCCTACTACATCGCGATGCAGCCGCCCTGCGGGCCGACTTTTGTCTCAGTGCCGGTCGACGACTGGAACCGGCCGACGCAGCCGGTCGAGGCGCGCCAGATCAGCCGCGAGATCGGGCCCGATCTGGCGGCGATGAAAGCGCTGGTCGCGGCGCTCGCCGAGAGCAAGCGCCCTGCCCTCGTGGTCGGCCCCGCCGTCGACCGCGCGCAGGCCGTCGATCTCATGGTTGAGGTCGCGGAGAAGACGAAAGCCCTGGTGTGGGCGAGCCCGTTCTCGGCGCGCTGCTCGTTCCCCGAGCGGCATCCGCAATTCGCCGGCTTCCTGCATGCTTCCCCCGGGCAGTTGTCAGAGGCGCTGCGCGGGCACGACCTCGTGGTCGTGATCGGCGCGCCGGTGTTCACCTTCCATGTCGAGGGCCACGCTGCGATCTTCGATGGCGCGACCACGCTGTTCCAGATCACCGACGATGCAAACGCGGCATCGTTCACGCCAGCCGGCAACAGCATCATCGGCACGGTGAAGCCGTCGCTCGCGATGCTGCTCGAACTGTTGCCCGAGATCAGGCGCACCGTGCCCGCGGGCCGCACGCTGCCGCCGGCACCCGCAGCCAGCGATCCGATCCCCGCCGAGTTCCTGATGCATTCGCTTGTCGCCGCGATGGGGCCGGATGACGTGCTGGTGGAAGAGGCTCCGTCGCATCGCCTGGCGATGCAGAAGTTCACGCCGATGCGCGGGCAGGACAGTTTCTACACCATGGCGAGCGGCGGCCTCGGCTACAGCCTGCCGGCCGCGGTCGGCATGGCACTTGGCCGCTCCGGCTGTCGCATCGTCTGCCTGATCGGCGACGGCTCGGCGATGTATTCGATCCAGGCACTATGGACCGCGGCGCAGCGCAAGCTGCCGATGACGGTGGTGGTGCTCAACAATTCAGGCTACGGCGCGATGCGCTCGTTCAGCCAGGTGATGCAGGTGCGCAACGTGCCGGGGCTCGAATTGCCCGATATCGATTTCGTCAGGATCGCCGAAGGCATGGGCTGCCACGCGGTGCGCGTGACGAAAGCCGCGGAGCTTCCGGCTGCGCTGAAACTCGGGCTTTCGCATGACGGCACGAGCCTGGTCGAGGTGGTCGTGGATTCCGCGGTGCCGCTGCTCTATACGCAGAAGAGCTAACGTTTCTCAGCACGAATTCTGCGTCCCCCACAGCACGGCCTGCCGACCCATCTCGTGCGGTCGCACAAGTCAGCTTGGTGTGCTCTCACCGATCAGTTTGAGATCGATCCTGTCGATCAGCTCAGAACGGGCCAACTCCGCGGCGCTGATGGCGGCCGACGTCTGTTGCAACGTACTGACATTCGATCCGAGCGATACGATTCCGCCCAATACCAGGGCTATCGATCCAATGGCAGCGACTTGATTAGGCCCGAACAGGCCGAGCACCATGGCGATCAGCAATGCGATACCGCCTGCGATTGCAACCTTCGAAACCAAAATGATCTTTCTGCATCGCTCGGCGACTTCGGCAAGCTGCTCGCGCCGAGCTTCGATCATTGAAATCTCGTCGATGGGCTCGTCTTCAGTCATCGAACTCAAGATCTTAATCCAGAGATCACGAATCTACCAGATTTTTACAAAGCAGACGATCTCCCAGCGCGCAAGCGGAGGAACTTGTCAAAAATGAAGAGAAACTGCAATCCGGAACTGTTGAACCCGGATCGCGTTAATCCTTCCCGCGGGCTGCATTTTGTCTCAGATTTTCACAACCGTTCATGGAGGTGACGATGCGAGCGATCATTGCGTTTGCCTGTCTTGCAATCCTCGCAAAGCCAGCACTCGCCCAACAGCCGCTCGACATCCAGACGCTTGCCGTCGGCCCTTGGACGATAGCGACAACATATAAAGCCGATAAGTTTGAGAACTGCACCATGACGCGATCCAGCGAGGGTCTAGGCATCATGTTCGTACGCAACCAGGAAGGCCTTCTGCTATCTCTCGATTCGCCCAAATGGAGGCTTGAACGGGGTAAGGCCTATTCCGTTCGCCTGTCTACGGGTTCGCGCTCGGTCGACGCGAAGGCCCTGGCGGAATCGAAATCAGTGACGATCGCGCTGGCCGACGCGCCGTTTAACGAGCGATTGCGAATCGCCAACGTTCTCGAAGTTCGAGGCGAAGGGATGACTCTCCGTCTGCCGCTAGATGGAAGTGCGGCAGCGCTTGAACGTCTTGATGTGTGTTTCGATAAGAATCTTCGACAGAGCCCGGAATCCAACCCGTTCGTTGCACCCACCAGAAGGCCTTGAGTTGCGCTGGTTAGTTGCCCTGCATTTTCTCCCTCTATCCGACTCTGCGGGCGGGTGTCGCGCAAACCAGATGGCGTCGCGCACTAATCGGAAAATCTGTCCTGGGAGATGGCGACCCCAGCGCTTTCCCGGAGCCGCTTTCGAGTTATGGCGTCACGATGTTGAACCAAAAATATTGGTTGAGATCGACAAGATAGCCCATGAACTCACCGAACTTCGCCTGGTTACCGGCAAACTTGACCTGCCCGGTCTTGACCGCGTCCTCGAACGACACCTGCTTGGTCAATACCTTGGTCAAAGTGGTACGATCCACGGTTACGGTGACATCGGCCTTGGGATTGGTGTAATCGGGCCAATGGTTGAGCACGGAGTTCTCCAGGAAGAGCGCGTGCTTCTCATTGATGTCAGGGAATATCCAGTCGATCGCAAGCGTCTTGCCGTCCGCCTTCCTGGCATCCAGCTGCACGCCCATGTAACCGAACAATAGCTCAGGCGACATGCTGGCAACGATGTCGGCGCTGGCTGGATTGCCTGTCGCCCGTTTCTTGACGCCATGCCGAAGCTCATCGGTGCCTGTCAGATAGAAGCCCCGCCAGGGACCGGATTCCGCCTGATAACCCATCTGTTCCAGGATATCGGCTTGCAGATTCTTCGCCTCCTGATTGTCAGGCTGGGCAAACACCAGGTGGTTCACCAGTTCGGCGCCCCATCGATAGTCGCCCTTCTCGAAGGCCTCGCGTCCGAGCTTCATGACAGCGTCGGGTCCACCCATCGCCGCGACATACTTGCCTGCGACTTCGACCGGTGGCAGCGGGTTCAAGGTCGCGGGGTTGCCGTCGAAATATCCCAGATAAAAATTGTAGACGGCACGCACGTTATGGCTTTGGGTGCCGTAGTAACCTTGGCTCGCCCAGTGATTGGCGAGCGATTGAGGCAACGTCACGAGGCCCGGCAACTCCCTCATGGTGTAACCCATGTTCGCGTAGTGCAGGGTCTGGTCGTGCATGAATTTGTAGGTGTCGCGCTGCACCTTTAGCAGCTGCGTAATTTCGTTATTCCCCCAGGTGGGCCAATGGTGCATCGTGATCTGCACGTCATACTGATCACCCCACATCTGAAGGGCCTGGTTCAGGTACATCGGCCACAGCCGCGCGTCCCGTGTCTTGGCGCCGCGCAGCGTATAGAGATTGTGCATCGTGCGCGTGGCATCCTCGGCTGTATTGATCAACTTGAACTTCGGCAGATACCACATCATCTCAGCCGGAGCCTCCGAGCCCGGCGCCAATAGGAACTCGTACTCAATGCCATCGATGACCCGCTTCTCGCCGGTCTTCGTGATCAGATCTGTCGGCGCGATCAGCGTGACTCTGCCGCTCGATGTCGTGACGCCCAGCCCTGCCGTCACTGAGCCCTGCGGTCCGGGCGCAACCAGGTTTCCGTACATATAGGACGCACGGCGTCCCATGGCCTGGCCTGCAAACAGGTTCTCGGCGACGAAGTTCTCGAGAAAACCTTCGGGCGCGAAAATCCTGACCTTGCCCGACTTCACGTCGGCTTCGTCGACGATGCCCCGCACGCCGCCGGCGTGATCGACGTGGGAATGCGAATAGATCACGGCCACGACCGACTTTCTCGGCCGATTTTGGTAGTAAAGGTCGAGTGCAGCGCGCGCAGTTTCGGCCGATATCAAGGGATCGTATATCGTAAGGCCCTGCTCACCCTCGATGATGGTCAGGTTCGACAGGTCCGCGCCACGCACCTGATAGACACCCGGAACCACTTCATAGAGGCCAGCTTCCATCAGAAGCTGCGACATGCGCCAAAGGCTCGGATTGACGGTGTCGGGCGCGGCCGCGCCATCCTTGATGAAACCAGTGAACCTCGAGAGATCCCAAACAATCCTGCCATTCCTGTCCTTGATGACACCGCTATCGGGCAATCGCGCGATCAGGCCACGCTTGGCATTTGCGAAATCCGCATTGTCTGACCATGGCAATGAGGCCGTGGATTTCTTGTTGAACTCCAGCGTGGATGGCGACGCCGGCTTGGAATCGCCGGAAGTCTGCGCCTGCGCAATCGTAGCCGCTAGCGCCAAGATCAATCCTGCGGCCATGACACGGAAGGCGTACTGGGTGTAGGAGCCCGGCAACGACCGGCAGCTTGAGATGATCGTTTGCGTCAATGTCGCTCTCCTTCGTCCTGCTGCATCGATTGCCATTATCACCAAGGTCGTCAGTCAATGGGCAACGCAGGCGCGCTTCTCCGAATTTTCGGCAGTCTTCGTGTGCTCTTCTATCGGGAGCAGGGAAGCGATCCTATGCAACTTCGGCAATCGGCCAACGATTCGGATCTTGGCCTCCGACGGGCCATAGCCTGTAATCGGCAAGCCTAGCGCGTGATTGGTTGAATCGGCCCGTCCACGCGTTCACCTCTCCCGCCTGCGGGAGAGGTCGGCGCGTAGCGCCGGGTGAGGGCTCTTTCCGCGCAAAGATAATCTCTGTTCTTTTCGCGAAGACACCCTCACCCAGACCCTCTCACCCCGACCCTCTCCCGCAAGCGGGAGAGGGAGCCCAGCAGCGATCGCGGATGCAATTCGACCTGATCTCATCGCGCTCTAGCCGAATATTACTATGCAGTTTGTCCTGCGATCGCATCTCAGCCGACGGCTGGATGTCAAAATGCCGAGCTGGTCTCACTCCAGGATGAAAGTGCGCGGCTCGAACTCCCCCCGCCCGCCGGGAGTCCGGCACGTAGACCGCTATGCAGCGTTGGCCCCTAGCGCCGCCCTTTGGCCGAGTAGCCCTGCTTCCACGAGCGCTGCCCGAATACGCGCGATTTCCGCATCCGTTATCTTGACCAAAGGCGGGCGCACCACGGCACGAGGCAGTTTTCCAAGCAGCACCAAAGCTTCCTTCATGCGGTTATGCATATCGACGAAAGGATCGGCGTAGAACACGCGCGCCAATGGATAAATCCGGTCGTTGAGCCGGCGGCCTTCTGCAAGATCGTTGGCCTGTACCGCGCGATAGAGCATGGCTTGAAGATCGGCGATGACGCTGCCGCTGCCGGACAGCAAGCCATTGCAGCCCAGCACCAGGGAACTCAAGAGCCATGCACTGTTGGTCGACAGCACGTTGATGGTGTGCTTGCGGCCCTGCAAGGCGCGAATCTGGCTCTCGTGCTGCGGCACCAGTGGCGTCCAGTCCTTGATTGCGCGGATCGTAGGCACCTCATCGAACAGTCGCTCCAGCGTCGCCGCCGGATAGCCCTGCCCAGTCGCCAATGGATATTGAAACACGATCATTGGCAGGTCGGACGCGTCGCGGATGGTCTTGAAATGGGCCAGCGCCATCTCGGCCGATTGGCCAAGCGTGAACGGCGCCGGCGGGAACACCAGCAGCGCCGAAGCTCCGCCGGCCTGCGCCTGCCGCGCGATCCGCGCCGCCTCCAGGCTGCCGTCTGCCCAGACCCCATGGATGATCGGCAAAATGCTGCCGACTTCCTCGCCCGTGATCTCCATAACACGACGCTGCTCGTCCCTCGTGCAGGACGCGACCTCAGTGGAGTGAGCGTTGATCGTGATCGCCGACAGTCCCTGCACCGCCGCGACATCGCGCAAGTGAGATCGGAAGCTCTGCTCGTCGATCGACAGATCCTCGTGGAACGGCAACAGCACCGCGGGGATCACACCTTGAGGCACGAAATCCGGATACCGGCCCATCTGTCGTCTCCTTCAGGTTCCAACCGCAAGCCTAGCGCTTTCCCCGCCGATCAGCGAGTCACCCAATCGATTGGCTTGAATCGCCTTCTATCTCGCCCCTTTCGATGGTGAGGGTCACGTCGGCAAACGTCTCAAGCAGCTTCGGATTTGACTCCGTAATCAGCATCGTAATGTCTTTATCCTGCGAACGAAGCCGACGAAGCGCTTCGGCGTATCGCTGCGCGAGAACAGGTGCAAGTCCCTGAAATGGCTCGTCGAGAATAAGGAGCCGGGTACCCAGCATAAGCGCCCGACCGAGCGCGACCATCTTGCCTTGTCCGCCCGAGACCGATCCCGCCGGACGCCTGGCAAGCTCTTGCAGTTCCGGCAACACGGAGTAGGCCCGCTCCAGCCTTCGTCGTGTCTCTTGCAGGGAGAGCTTCGCAACGCGACCGGGCAGAAGGATGTTTTCCTCCACGGTAAAGGCTGAAAACAGGCGGCGGTCCTCAGGCGCGTAGCCGACGCCGAGCGATGGCCGGCGGTGCGGCGGAATCGACCCGAGGTCCTCGCCTCCGAGCCGGATGGCGCCGATCGCTTTGGTGAAGCCCATGATGGTGCGAACGGTCGTGGTCTTGCCGGCACCGTTGCGCCCGATGAGCGCGGCGCTCGCTCCGGGCCTCAACGCGAATGTGACATTGCGCAGCACCGGCGCATCGGCTATCGCGACGTTGACATTCTCGAAACTCAGCATCGGCGTCATATTCCGATCACCTGCTGCTGGACCTTCGGGTCCGCCAGAACCTCCGCCGGCGTGCCGACCTTCTGGATCTTGCCCACGTTCCACACGGCGACGCGGTGGGCGTAACGCTCCACCATGTCCATGTCGTGCTCGACGAAGACCGACGTGACCTTCTCCTTTGCGAGCGCGGCGGTGAGGATATCCATGATTTCGAGCTTCTCGGATGAGGCGACGCCCGAGGTTGGCTCGTCCATGAGCAAGAGCCTGGGCTTCAGCGCGAGCGCAAGCGCGATATCGACCAGCTTGCGCTGCCCTTCGGGTAGCTCTCGCGCCTTTCGTTCAGCATAAGACCTGACGCCGACGAGCTCCAGCAGCCGCTCCATTTCGGACGCCTCCGGCAGTCGCGAGAGAGCTTTGAAGCCTGACGGGTATCCCTGCCGCGAGGCGGCCGCGATCAGCATGTTTTCCATAACCGTCTGATCAAGGAAAAGCTGCGGAATCTGGAAGGCGCGAGCAATGCCAAGCTTGGTGATGGTCCGTGGAAGATGCGCAGTAATGTCCTGGCCGAGAAAAGTTACCGTACCGGCCTGCGGCCGGAGATAGCCCGTCGATATATTGAGGAACGTCGTCTTGCCGGCGCCGTTCGGTCCAATGATGGCAAGATTCTCGCCCTCATGGACCTCAAGGTTGATCCCATCAGCGGCGATAACCCCGCCGAACCGAATCTTGATGTCCTTGGCAGAGAGCAAAACGTCGGCCATCAGCGTCCCCGCTTCCCGGACTGACGATACCGTTGCCTGAGACCGATCAGCCCGTTTGGTGCGTAGAGGATGATGACGATCAGCACGACGCCGAGAATGAGCTGCCAGGAATCCGCGAGGTGAGCAGCCGCATAGAACCGAACCCACTCGAACATCGCGGCTCCCGCAAACGCACCGAAAGCATGGGCTCCGCCGCCGAGGATCGCGATGAACACGAACTCGCCCGACTTGGTCCAGAAACCAAACTCCGGCGTGGCGATCTGCTGGATGATTGCCACCAGCGTGCCGCCGATTCCGCCGAGGAATGCAGAGATCACGTACCCAATGAGCAGCACGCGGCGGGCCGACATTCCCAGATACTCGAGCCGGGTCTCGTTCGATTTGATCGCCCGCAGCATGTGCCCGAGCGGGCTCTCGAGGTAGCGTTGCACACCATAGAATGCCGCAGCAGCTATCAAAAGGCTCACGTAAAGAATGACGTACTGGAAGGTTTCCGGCGTGAAGACAAACCCCAGCAAGCCGGGACGCGCCACCCTGATGCCATCAGCACCATTGGTGTAGGGGAACATCTTCTCAAGAAGTGACCACAACACCATCGAGAACGCCAGATTGAGCATTCCGAAGAAGATTTCCCGGTAGCGGACCACGAACAGACCGACAATCAGGCCGAAGACCGTGGAAGATATGCCTCCGAGCACGAGATAAAGCAGGATATCGCCGCCGCCGATATATTTGCCCCAGAAGGCGGACGTGTAGGCGCCAATGGCGAAGAACATCGCGTGTCCGAAAGATACCTGTCCCGCCTGCAGCAACAGGACGATTCCGAGCACGACGATGCCTTTCGCGAGAATAAGCGCGAACAGCGTCGCCCAGCTCGACACGAACAGCGGTGCGACCGCGCTGACCAGAAAGAAGATGACTGCGGCCGTCGTGATCGGCTTGATGCGGCGCGTCATCAGATCTTTCTCACTTGGGTTGCGCCGAACAGTCCGTACGGACGCACCAGAAGCACCAGCACCATCAACAGATAAGGCACGAGGACTTCAAACTCCGGCTGGAGGTAGATGACAAAGGCGCGCGTCAGGCCGATCATGAGCGCGGTGAGAGCGGTGCCCTCGATCTGCCCGAGGCCGGCAGTTGCTGCGACCGCGAAAGAGAGCACGATCATGTCGGCGCCCATCCCGGGCACGAGTGATGTCGTCGGCGAGGCAAGCGCCCCGCCGAGCGCCGCCAAACTCGCGCCAATGATGAACGTAACGAAATAGACGCGCCTGGCGTCGATACCGATCGACGTGGACGCCTCGCGATCCTCCGTAACCGCCATGATCACTGCACCGGCAAGGGTGTGGCGCAGGAAGTAGCGCAGGCCGAACAGTGTCATCAGCGCCACGCCCGGCAGCAGGATGACCTGGTAGGACGTGTAGTTCACGCCGAACACGGTCACGTTCGGCAGCAGCTTCAAAGGCTCGGCCGCGAAGATCGGCTGCACGCCCCAGATCAAACGCTGCAGATTGTCCATGATCATGAAGGCAGCAAACGTGATCAGGAGCTGCAGCACATCGTCCCGTCCGTACAGCGGCCGCAGCAGAAAGCGCTCAATGAAGCCGCCGCAAACGACGCCGATCACGACGGAAGCAGCCAGCAGCGCGGGATAGGTGAGCCATGGCGACAGCGGCGCAACCTTGATGCTGAACGTCGCGGCGAGATAAGCGCCAAAGGCATACAGGGAGCCGTGCGCCACGTTCACTACGCGAAGCACGCCGAAGATTAGGCTTAGCCCGACGGAGACCAAAAACACCAGGGCGGCGTAGCTGATCCCGTCGAGGACGGCCAGTATGGCGAGAGTCGAGTTCATGGAGACCTTCAGGGAAGCCCGTCCCCGGAGAGCCGGAGGACGGGTCATGGAGCGCTATTGTTTGAAGGTCGGCACATCCATCTTGGCGAACTCCGGCTTGAGCGTCTTGAGCCACTCGACCGACCGCACACCCGCCGGGTTGGTGATCACCCTGGGGTCGAAGATCATCATGTTATCGAGCAGTTTGAAGTCGTAGCCTGGAAAGGACTTGGTGACACCGACAAGCTGGGCCTCTAGACCCTGATTGTCCTCGGGCCTCAGCGTGACCGGCCTGCCGAAGCCGGTTGCGAACTCTGTGCCGGCGGTCGCATCCACGACTTGCTCCCGCGTCGGCCAGTTGCCGCCGTTCGCCTTGATGGCCTTATCATAGGCCGTTTGCAACGCCTTGAACGCCTGCGCCATGTGATAGACCGGGTAGATCGGCCACGCGCCGGTCTTCGCCTTGAACGCTTCGTTAAAGGCTTTGAAGGCCGGATCGTTCTTCTTTTCCGGATGCAAGAACCAGTGATCCCCGCGTGCACCGACGATCAGGCCCTCCGGTAGATCCTTGCCCAATCGCTGGATTGACGATTCTCCGATGCCCAGCACGAATGTCGACTGCTGCAACAGGCCGCGTTGCCCCGCCTGGCGAACCAGAGTGTCGAGGTCACCGCCCCAGGCGGTCGTGAGCACGACGTCCGGTCGGAGCGCCAGCAGGCGGGAAACCTCGGTGGAATAGTCAGGCGCACCGAACTTCGGGAACAGCTCGGCAACCACCTGGACGTCAGGCTTCATCGCCTTCAACGCGGTGGAGAATATCTCCCAGCTTTCGCGGCCCCACGCATAGTCCTGATTGACGACAGCGATCGTCTTGAAGTCGGGCTTTGTCTTGAGGAGATAGATGAGCACCGCCAGCATCTCGGGAGTGCCGTTCGCCTGGGTCCGGAAATTGTAGCGGTACTTCTTCACCTCGAGAATGGAAGCAGCGCCGCAATCCCACATGAAGTTCATGACCTTGAGGTCTTCGGCAACCGGGACAAGCTGATTGCAGCTGCCCGAGGAGATTGCAGCGAACGTCGCGTCAACCTTGTCGTCCTGCACGATGCGCCGGTAGTTCGAGACCAATGCTTCGCCGCCGGCACCTTCGTCGATGAAGGAAAGTTTGACCGGCACTCCGCCGATTCCACCTTTCTTATTGAGATCCTCCGCGATCATCTCCGCCGCGGCCTTTGCCGGCACGCCGAAAACGGACGCCGGCCCCGACAGGAATGTTGCAATACCGATCTTGATTTCCTGGGGTTTACCCTGCGCAAGAGCGGCACCGGCAAGAATTGCAGTTGCAGCAGCCGCCGCAAGTGCGGTCTTGAAATATTGCATTGGAAGCCCTCCCTGGTCTTTTTCTCGACTTTATGTCTGGCCTGGTGGCCATTTTTCTTGCCGTAACGCTACTATAATTCGCGTCCTTTGCCAGCATTTACTGGCTGACCTCAGCAGCGCTTTTGACCGAGGCGGACCCCCGCGGGTCCGCGGTTGCACCGTTCCTGGAGGCACAGCGGACGCGACCTAAGCGAGCGTCAAGGTCCGCGCTGAAGCGTGGCCTCACGCATGATGGCATCAGCCTGGTCGAGGTGGTCGTGGATTCCGCGGTGCCGCTGCTCTATACGCAGAAGGGATAGCGGCCCGTAGCCCGGATGGAGCGAAGCGCAATCCGGGGCCGACAGCGCGTACGTTCTTCCCGGATTCCGCTTCGCTCCATCCGGGCTACGCTGGCTCTCTCAGGAAGCCAGGAAACCGCCGTCGGCCGCGAGCACGTGACCTACCACGTAGGATGCGGCGTCGGAGAGCAGCCAGACCACGGCTTCGGCAACCTCCTCAGGTTTTCCCATCCGCCGAAGCGGCAATCCTGCCGCGACAGCAGACATATCGCCGACGCCCGAACGGAGCATCATGTCGGTCACCACGCGGCCGGGCGCGATCGCATTGATCGTGACGCCGCGTGGCGCGGCCTCCATTGCGGCCGAGCGCATCAGCGAGATCGCCGCCGCCTTCGAAGCACAATAGAGCGAAAGCCCTGCATTTGGATTGCGGATGCCGCTCACCGACGTGTTGACGACGATCCGGCCCGCGCCTTGCGCGAACATGACCGGGAGCTGGTGGCGCAGGCATAAGAAGACCGAGCGGACATTGGCGTCGAACACCTCGTTGTAGACGGCGCTGCGCTGTTCCTCGATGCCCGCGCGACGCTCCTGGAAACCAGCATTGTTGAACGCCGCATCCAGCCTGCCGTATTGGTCGACCGCAGTCCGGACCAGTCGCTCGACCTCCTGCTCCTGCGTCACGTCCGTCCTGACCGCCAGAGCCTGTGCGCCGAGCGCTTGGCATTCGGCCGCTGCGGATTCGATTTCGGCTTCGGCTTCGCGCCTGCCGGCGATCAGGATCGCTGCCGCGCCTTCTTCGGCCATTTTTAGCGCGGTGGCCCGACCAATGCCGGTGCCGCCGCCTGTGACCAGGCAGACCTTGTCCTTCATTCGGTTCGCGACGGCATTCAAACCGCCGGTTGCTGCCTCGCTCATCGGGCCGGACTCCGTTGTCTCGCTAATAGTTGTATGATACAACTATCTAGCCGGAGTCAAGCCATGCCTTTCGAAGACCTGTCCCTCATCGATAATATCCGCGCGGCCTCACGGCTGATGGTGCGCGAGCTCGGCTTCATGGAGCAGACGGTGGCCGCGACCGACTATCCACCGTCGGCCGTCCACACGATCCTGGAGATCGGCACAAGCGGTCCGCTGACCTCGGCCGAATTGTCCGACATCCTCCATTTGGAGAAATCGAGCGTCAGCCGCATGGTGCGCAAGCTGATCGAGTGCGGCGAACTGAAGGAAACCGTCGACGCCGACGACGCGCGCATCAAGCAGCTATCGCTGACGGCGAAGGGACGCCGCACGCTCTCCGCCCTGCATGATTTCGGCCGGCGGCAAGTCTCCGGCGCCCTCGCGCGCCTCAGCCAGGCCGAGCGAACGATCGTGCGCGATGGACTGATGACCTACGCGCGGGCGCTGCAGGCCAGCCGTGACGACGACGTTGAATTGAATCTGCGCAACGGGCAGAGCCGGGACATCTGAATCATATCCAACCCGATGCGTTCAACACGGCAAAATCGGACAACCGGCAATTCCGAGATTGCTCTCCAAGCAGACACGACGCGCAGATGCCGAAATCGACGCAAATGACCCATTCCGGACTCCGAAACGCATTCTGGAAATGCTAGGTTCGATCTCCCCTCACTAGGCGTCGACGTACTAGCGAGCGAACAGCTGGAGGGTTCTATGGGACTATTAGGACGGGTGCCGGCCTTGACCTTGATCGCTGTTATCGCGCTGAGCGTAACCAGCGACAAGTTTGCTAAAGCTCAGCAGCCAACCATAAAGCGCACTGATCTTCTCAAGACAGACCTAGCTGGTATGGAAGGCAAGGAAATGAATATTTGGACGGCTGCCCTCACGCCGGGAGCGCAAACTGGAAAACACCACCACCCGACACCCCGGTTCGTAGTTGTGCTCGAAGGTTCCGTGGTGGTGGAGATGGAAGGTAAGCCGCCACAGATCTTCAAGGCCGGTCAAGCATTCCAAGAACCGCCTGACGTCGTACATAACTTCAGGAATGCGAGCACGACGGAGCCGGCCAAAGCTATTGGAATTCAGTATGCTGGAAAGGGGCAACCTCTACAGGTCGATGATCATTAGTGTTTGTCCTTGTCAGGGTCACGAGCACGACTGCTGTGTCAATTCGTCGATGGTGGTCCGGTCCTGGCCCCAAGCCGAACACCACGTAGACCGTCGTTACATCTGTTGTCTGCGTTAGACCGCACAATGCCAGACGCGTGTCTCGATCGCCTCTTGTGACTCGCAGGGAAATCCATCCCGTGGCGGTGAACGGCTCTCCGCCCGAAGCTGTGCGGTCAAAAGCGTTTCTCGGCGAGAATACGCGCGGCGTGTTGAAGTCTGTCAACAGAGCGCTCGGTGTCGGTCAGGGCGCAACAGCTCACCAAGGTGTCGATAATCGCGAGCTGAGCTACGCGGCTGCTCATAGCCTCGGGCCGATATCTGGTTTCATTTGCGACAGTATAGAGCAGAACGTCGCAATGGGCCGCGAGAGGCGACTTGCCGAGCCGCGTGATGCCGATTGTCCGGGCACCGGCTTCCCGCGCCAGTCGGGTCGCGAGCACCGTCTCGACCGTGCTGCCGGAGTGAGACACCGTGACGGTCGTGACTGTCGGGCCGGTCATGCCAGCGCTGACAGCCTGGACATGAGAATCGACGACTGCGCTCGCTGCGAGCCCCAGTTGCAGCAAGCGATAGGAGAGGTCCTGCGCAATCGGCGCCGAACTTCCTATGCCGTAAATCTCGATCCGCTGCGCTTCTCTCAACAAGCTTGCCGCTTTCGCCAGCGATTCCATCGAGAGCAGGCGGCGTGTCTCGTGGAGCGAAGCGGCGTGAGCGGCAAAGATGTGATCCGTGACGGTCGCCGGATCATCGCCCCGATGCAGATCCTCCTGAATCAGACGAACCGGCTCGATCAGATCCCGCGCCAGAAGAATCTTGAGCTCCTGGAACCCGCGAACGCCCACCCGGCCGCAAAAGGAAACGATCGTGCCTTCGCTCACGCCACATGTCTCGGCAACTTCGGTGATCGACATGTGAATGAAAGACTCCGGCTGCGCGATAATCAGGTCGGCGATTTGTTTGGCTTTCGGAGGAAGATCAGACTGCAATTCGCGAACGCGAGATAGAATACCGTTCACGGACGGCCCTGCATTGAAGTTCGAGCGTGTCACCCGCGTCCTCGCGAACAACGTGGGAATTCATTTGGTGGATCGCGGAAGGTTACCGCGATTCCCTTTGCGCAGAGCTTCAATTCTCGTGGGCCGCCGGGACAAGCCGGCGACGAGGATGGCCCATGTGTCATTTCCGGCCCGTTCTCCCGTCTCTCGGTGCTCAATCACCTATACTGAGAAAAGCTCACAAAAAATTCTATTGGAAATAAATTATTCACAGCGACGTCAAGTCGCACTGCTATTGCCGACCGGCTTGCTTGCGCAGTGAGCCAAGCCTGCGCTGCAGGCCGTCGTTCGTTTCTTCAACTGTTCAACCAAAGGTAGACGAGAAATGACAACACGTCGCGACTTTCTGGCGGGCGCCACGGCGGCGGCTGCCTTTACCAGCATCAACCGGGCGCTGGCCATTCCGGCGCGGCGCCGGACCGGCACCATCATGGACGTCAAGCACATCGTGATCCTGATGCAGGAGAACCGCTCGTTCGACCACTATTTCGGTACGCTGCGCGGCGTGCGCGGCTTCGGCGACCGCTTCCCTATTCCGCTCGAAAGCGGCAAGCCGGTGTGGTTCCAGTCCGACGGCACACGTGAGGTCCCGCCCTACCATCGCGACTCCGCGACCAGCAACGCGCTGGTCGGGTACGGCACGCCGCATTCGTTTGGCGACAGTCAGGCAGCGTGGAACCAGGGCAAGATGGGCTTCTGGGCCAAGTACAAAACCCCGTACGCGATGGGCTATTTCGGCCGCGAGGACATCCCTTTCCAGTTCGCGCTAGCCGAGGCCTTCACGCTGTGCGACGCCTACCACGCCTCCATCACCACCGGCACCGACCCCAACCGGATCGTGTTCTGGTCGGGCTCCAACTTCAATCCCGCGCTGCGCGCGCAGGGCATCAACTGCACGACGAACGATTCCGAGCCCAACAACAACCGCTGCTGGCCCAATCCTTCCAAGTGGGTGGACGGCCTGCCTCAGCCGCAGCCGAACTATCGCTATGTCGGCAGTGACTTCAACTGGCCCACTCTCCCCGACCTGCTGCAGCGCGCCGGCGTAAGCTGGCACGTCTACCAGGACATGAACGACAATTGGACCGGCGCGATGCACGGCTGTCTGGCGTTCGCCAGCTTCCGTCATGCACAGCCGAGTGATCCCAACTATGTGCACGGCCTGACCGGTGGTCCGGACTATCTAGCCAGGTTGAAGGCCGACGTGATGAGCGGAAACCTGCCGCAGGTATCGTGGATCTTGCCGACGCAGAGCAATTCCGAGCATCCCGGCGGCGGGAGCCCGACCCGCGCCGGCAATTTCACCGACCAGGTGCTGGAAGCACTGACCGCCAACCCCGAGGTCTGGAGCCAGACCGTCTTCTTCCTGACTTTCGACGAGAACGACGGCTTCTTCGATCACCTGCCGGCACCGGCGGTGCCGTCTTATGACAACGACGGCAACCTGATGGGCAAGGCCACGATGCCGCTCGCGGGTGAATATTTCTCCAACACGGTCGGCAATGTGCTGAGCAGCGACGACAAGATCAGCGGCAACATCCGTCCCTGGGGTCTCAGTGCGCGCGTGCCGATGTACGTCGTGTCGCCGTGGAGCAAGGGCGGCTGGGTCGATTCGCAGGTCTTCGACCACACCTCGGTGGGCCGATTCCTCGAGAAGCGCTTCGGCATCAAGGTGGACTCCATCAGCCCGTGGCATCGCGCCATTTCGGGCGACCTCACCACGGCCTTCGACTTCGCGAGTCCCAACGATCCCCGCTTCCCGGAGCTGCCCGACCAGAGCAATTGGCAAGCATCGGATGCGCACCAGAAGACATTGCCGGCCCCCACCGCGCCGACGACGCCGCAGCCGCTGTTTCAGGAGACCGGCGTGCGCTTCTCGCGCGCGCTTCCCTACATTCTGCACGCCAGCGCGCAGGTCGATGCTGGCAAGAGCAAGGTCAGGCTCCTGTTCGCCAACACCGGCTTTGCCGGCGCCGTGTTCCACGTCTACGACAAAATGCACCTCGATCGCATTCCGCGGCGCTACACGGTCGAGGCGGGCCAGATGCTGGACGACGAATGGGCAGTCGGTGACGACGGCCTTTATGATCTGTGGGTGCTCGCCCCCAATGGCTTCCACCGCCACTTCAAGGGCGACATCTCTACGATGCGGCACAAGAATGAGCCCAACCCCGAAATCTTCGTCGGCTACAATGTCCACGACGGCGGTGTGCACCTGCAGCTCCGCAACGACGGCAACGGCCACCTGCGCTTCACCGTGAAGTCTAACAAGATCTATGGGCCGCTGTTGGCCGTCAGCGCCTCGGTATCCGCCGCGATGCAGCCGGAGCCTCCGGGCTTCGGTCCGCGACCCAACTTCCGTCCTGTGGGCTTCGGCCCGGTGCCTGGTTTCCGGCAGGCTCCCGACTTCTGTGCACCCGGCTTCGGCTTCAATCCGCCGGTCTTCTTCCCAGGACCCGACTTCGGCGGCGGTCCGCGCACGTCGTGGGATGTCAAAGTGTCCGCTTCTGGCCACCCCGGTGAACTGTACTGGAATCTGCGCACCACCGGCCTGTGGTATGACTTCGTCATCAGCAGCGACTCGGGCAGCGGCTTCTATCGGCGCGTCGCCGGTCATGTGGAAACCGGCCGCGGTTCGGTCAGCGATCCTGGCATGGGCGTGGCCGACCGGTTCTGAAGAGGACGCAATCACCACAGCGATTTGGAGGCGCCTTCGGGCGCCTCTTCAATTTCATCCTCACCTTGTATCAAGCTTCACTGGCCTTGAGCGTCTCAGCGAGACCGAACGAAGGACCGCAGGCGTGGTGCCGAGCATGCGTCGAAACATCAAAGCGGACTATCAAGCGGCGTCACGTGTTAGCTAGCACAACCTCCACTCCTCATAGCGTCAAAGCGTCGCAATGCTGGACGATGAGTTGTCAGTGTCCGTTGATTAGAAAGATTTCAGTGTTGGCTCACCAAAGTGGTCAGAGATTGGACTCACAAACTCTTACGCGCATGCATCAATAGATTCTAAATCGCCTTCGTTGCCTTCGCACCTCTGATTTCCTAGTCGGACATCGACTATGTGAATTGGGGGCCTTTGTTGAGCAACTTCAAGAATTATAAGAACCGTTTGTATGTCGGCGTGGCGACGGGCGTTGTTACGTTATGCCTGAGCGGTGTGAGCTCTTCTCAGAGCAGGGCGCAGAGCGCACAGCCGCACGTGTTGCCTCCGGTGTCCGTCGATCAGCCGCAAAGAGCGCGAGTGACCCGCGCTGTTCGGAGTCGCGGTTCGGCTCAGCACTCTGCCCGCGTCGCATCCCGGCAGCGGACCGAACAGCCTCCTGCGCCGACCGCGCCTGTTACCACGATGGGATCGACCCGGACGATCGGAGCTCCGGCGCCAGCCTATGCTGGCGGCCAGTTGGCGCACGGTGGAACACTCGGCCTGCTCGGAAGCACGAACGTCATGAATGTACCGTTCAGCACGGTCAATTATACCTCTCAACTGATCGAGAATCAGCAGGCGCGGACGGCGGCGGATACGCTGATCAACGACTCTTCGGTCCGGCTTACCACGGGCAGTAACGGATTCGACGACACGTTCCAGATCCGCGGCTTCTCCGTTCCTTCAGGTGACGTCGGGTTCAACGGTCTCTACGGCCTGGTGTCTTCCAGTCGCGTGCCCGCCGAGATCATCGAGCGGATCGAGCTGCTCAAGGGGCCTGGTGCGCTCATCAACGGAATAGCCCCTGGCGGCAGCGTCGGCGGCGGCGTCAACATCGTCAGCAAACGCGCGCTTGAGGTACCTTTCGCGCGTTTGACGCCGGTCTTCATGAGCGCCGGCAATTACGGGCTCCATCTGGAGACCAGCCATCGCTACGGTGAGAACAAGGAGTGGGGCGTTCGTTTCAACGGGGTGGGGCGCAATGGCGAAGCCTCGATCGACGGCGGAAACTGGCGGACCGGTCTCGGTGCGTTGTCGCTCGACTATCGCGGGGAGCGCCTGCGCTGGACGCTCGATGCGATTTCGCAGAACGACGACACCAAGAACTTCCGTCCGCAGATGACCATTCAGGGCAACGTGCCCTTCATTCCTGCCCCGCCCGACGCGCGCAGCAACTGGTACCCGGACACGATGCTCCGTCAGCGCGACAACACCATCGCCTCGGGCCTCGAATACGATCTGACCGAATCGCTGACGGCCTATGCGGGCATCGGCTATCGTGAGGGTGAGAACTACCAGACGTTCCCTGATTCCCGTGTCACGGGATTCCCCAGCGGTATAGACGCTCTCGGCAATTTCAGGCTCATCAACGCGTATTATGACTCCTACACCAAGACGACGAGCGGCAACGCAGGCATACGGTCGCGTTTCCAAGTGGGACCCGTCGGTCATGCGATCAATCTCGCTTTCACCGGCTATTACCAGGAGAACGGCAACGCTTACGTTGCCAATACACCGGCTCAGTCAGTCCCATCGAATATCTACAACCCATCCCCCCTTCCTGTGGTCACTGGCGCGCGCACGCCGCCGCGGCTAGCCAACGAGATAACGCTCAGGAGCGTTGCGATCGCCGACACGATGTCACTCCTGAATGATGCGGTGCTGGTGACCGTCGGTACTCGTCACCAGAGAGTGGAACAGGACGCCTTCAGCACCACTACCGGTCTCCCGACAAGCAGCTACGGAGCAGAAGCGCTGACGCCACTTGCCGGCGTGGTAGTCAAGCCCTGGCATAATGTTTCGCTCTACGCGAACTACGCCGAAGGACTGAGTCAAGGCACCATCGTCGGTCCCGGCTACAGCAACACCGGTACTGTGCTCGCCCCATTCAAGTCGAAGCAGCAGGAAGCTGGCATCAAGGTGGACTGGGGTACCATCACGACGACTGCGGCGGTGTTCCAGATTACGCGACCCAGCCAGATCCGGACCGCATCCAACGCATTGGCCTATGACGGCGAACAGCGCAACCGCGGCGTGGAGCTGTCCGCTTATGG
>NZ_PSRR01000063.1 GCF_004296405.1 Bradyrhizobium sp. Leo170 | reverse complement strand
GCGCAGCGTGCCCACCTTCTCTTGCACCGACCGTGAATGGTGGGCACGCTGCGCTTTGCCCACCCCTACAAGTCAGTGCATCAGGCGGAACGTTACCCCACCCAACGAGAATTCATCGCCGGCGACGTTCAGACCTTTCTTCCCGGCAGCGTCGCGGACCTTCGCGACATCGGCGACCTTGAACGTGAGCGCGCTCATGATCTCGCTTTCGCCGTTGACGAAGCGGAAGCTGCAATTCGGCAGGCGTAACTCGGCCTCGCCGTTCACCGGCCAATCAAGAATCCGCCCCCAATGCTGCGCCAGCGCTTGCGGCTCCGGGCTCTGCATCTCGACTTCCGTCAGCGCCTGCGTCACATCTTTTCGGATGTGTTTCTGCCACTCCGGCCCGGCCGGGGGATAAGGCCCCAGAACATCGTCGCTGCCATCGGTGTGGTTGAACTCGATGAAGGCAGCGCGGCAGTCGCGCGGGTGGAGCTGCACGCCGTGATAGGGTGCATGCGTGATGACGTTCGCGGTGCGCACGCCGATGGCATTGGCATGCGCGCCACGCGCGTCGGGATCGTCGCAGCAGAAGATCGCCATGTAGCCGCCGCGGCCGCCGGTCTTCTCGATGAAGCGGCCCGCGGCCGTGCCCGGCTGGAACGGCGCCACCACTTCGAGCAGGATGGTGTCGACCGGCAGCAGCGCGTTCTCCAGCCCATATTTCGCGACATTGCCGTCGCGATAGCAGACGCTCAGGCCCATGATGTCGGCGATGTCAGAAATTACGGGCGCGAGCTGTGGGGCCACCAGGCAGATCTGGCGCAGCCTGAGATAGCCGGCCATCCCTACTCGCCCTTGAAGACGGGCTTGCGCTTCTCGACGAACGCCTTGGCCGCTTCCTTGTGGTCGGCGGTCTCGCCGCAGCGGGTGTGATGGATCGCTTCGCCATCGAAGCAATCCTCGAGCGACAGATGCTCGGCATTGTTGATGTTGCGCTTGATGAAGCCGAGCGCGATCGACGGTCCCTGTGCCAGCGACATCGCAAGCTCGCGTGCGGCGGCGTCAATCTGCGCATCCGGCACCACCTTGGTCACGACGCCAAGCGCATGCGCCTCCTGTGCAGTGAGCACCGGAGAAGTCAGATACAATTCGCGCGCCTTCGCGCTGCCGAGGAGCTGGGTGAGGAAATAGGTCCCGCCGTAATCGCCGGAGAAGCCGACCTTGGCGAAGGCGGTCGTGATCTTGCATGACTCGCTCGCCACGCGCAGGTCGCAGGACAGCGCGATCGAGAGCCCGGCGCCGGCCGCCGCGCCATCGAGCTGCGCCACCACCGGCTTTGCCATCTGATGCAGAATCCGCGAGACCTCCATGCCGCGGCGCAGATTGGTAAGCTTGGCCTCGAACGGCAGCGGCGCCCGGCCCTCCGCCATCGACTTCACGTCACCGCCGACACAGAAGGTGCCGCCGGCGCCCTTGATCAGCACCGCGCGCACCTCGTGATCCTCGGCCGCCCGCCGCGCCGCCTCGACCAGGCCGCGCGTCATATCCGGGTTCAGCGCATTGCGCCGCTCCGGACGATTCATGGTGATGGTGAGCAGGCCGTTGTCGAGGTTTTGCAGGACGATGCTGTTTTCAGTCATGGGATTCGCTTTCTTGGTTGTTGGTTCTCGACATCATATCCCCCGCCGTCATTGCGAGCGCAAGCGAAGCAATCCATCTCGCCGCTTGCGGAGGCATGGATTGCTTCGTCCGCTGCGCTTCTCGCAATGACGACCACGTTTCGCGTCACTTCTTCACCAGCGGGCAGCGCGAGTTCTCCAGCGATTGGAACGCCTCGTTGCCCGGAACGGTCGCGAGCAGCTTGTAGTCGTCCCAGCGTCCCTTCGACTCGGACGGCTTCTTCACCTCGAACAGATACATGTCGTGCACCATGCGGCCGTCCTCGCGGATCCTGCCGTTCTTGGCGAACATGTCGTTGATCGGGGTCTGCTTCATCACCTTCATGACAGCCGCGGAATCCGTGGTGCCCGCGGCCTTCACCGCCTTCAGGTAATGCGTGACGGACGAATAGACGCCGGCCTGCGCCGAGGTCGGCACGCGCTTGGTGCGCTCCATGAAGCGCTTGGTGAACGCGCGGGTATCGTCGTTCAGGTCCCAATAGAAGGCTTCGGCAAGCAGCAGCCCCTGCGCTGTGTCGAGCCCGACGCTGTCGATGTCGGTGACGAAGGCGAGCAGCGGCGAGAGTTTCTGGCCGCTCTTGGCCAGGCCGAATTCGGCCGCCTGCTTGATCGCGTTGATGGTATCGCCGCCGGCATTGGCAAGCCCGACCACCTTGGCCTTCGAGGCCTGCGCCTGCAGCAGGAAGGACGAGAAATCCGATGTGTTGAGCGGATGGCGCACGCTGCCCAGCACCTTGCCGCCGGTCTTGACCACGACATTGGTCGTGTCCTTCTCGAGATCCTGCCCAAAGGCGTAGTCGGCGGTCAGGAAGAACCAGGTGTCGAGGCCGGACTTCACCGCCGCGAGACCCGTCACATTGGCCTGCGCGAAGGTGTCGAACACATAATGCACGGTGTAGGGCCCGCAGGCCTCGTTGCTGAGGCGGATCGAGCCGGGGCCGTTGAAGATGATGATCTTGCCCCGCGCCTTGGCGATCTCGCCCGCGGCAAGCGCGGTGGCGGAAGCCGCGACGTCGAAGATCATCTCGACGCCCTGGTTGTCGAGCATATCGCGCGCGATGTTCGCGGCGAGGTCGGCCTTGTTGAGATGGTCGCCGACGACGACTTCGACCTTGCGCCCCAGCACCTCGCCGCCGAAATCCTCCACCGCCATCTTGGCGGCGGCTTCGCTGCCGGGGCCGGTGATGTCGGCGTAGAGGCTCGACATGTCGAGGATGCCGCCGATCTTGAGCGGCGGCGGCTTGCTTTGCGCCGGCGCCGCGGTGGCCGAGACCGCCAGCATGCAGGCGAACGCGCCTGACAGAATTCGTTTCATGAAGCCCTCCCGGTTCGTCAGCCACATTGACTGTGGTCTACCATTTTGCGGCGCGATCATGCCGCATGGGATTGATGGCAGCAAGCCGCGGCAACGCATGAATCCATCTTTGGTTTTCCGCTAAGCGGAATGATCGTCGGCGTTGTCAGCCGCACGAAATATCTCGATGTTCATCGAAGTTTGTGGTCGCGGCGGCCGGACCAGGCAGCGCTTTGACCGCGGATCGCCGTCCCAAGCAGCGGCTTGCAAATCGAGCCCGTAAGCGCGCCGGATATGCCGCAATCAAAAGCGCGTGCCCAGCCGCTAACTTCGTTTGCCTCCCGACGGTCGCCATGTTCTCGCCAAGTTCCCGCCCATTCCCCTAGCTCACGACAAACATTAACGAATCCCGCAGATCGTGTTGCTCCCGAGACACGCCGCAACAGTAAAGCCACGCTACGCGTACCGCTTTTGTTGCGGTTGCGAGCGCGCCGGGGTTACGGTCATCGGCAATATTCGGTAGCGCTTCGAGGAGGAGCCATGAACGCATATCGCGGCCACACTGGACTGGTCGGCCGGCATTTGTCTCCGCGGCTGCGCGCCATCGCGACCGCGCTGTTGCTGCTGCTTCCGGTCGTCGCAAGCCCGGCGCAGGCTGCGCCGGAATCGGCGGCCGCTCGCGCCTCCACCGCGCACGTCTATATGCTCCGAGGGGTGTTGAACATCTTCTCGCTGGGACTGGATCAAATTGCCGCCAAGCTGCAGGGCCAGGGCATCCAGGTGACCATCAGCAATTACGTATTCTGGTCGTCGCTCGCCAACGAGGCCGCGGCCGAATACCGAAGCGGCAAGACCAAGACCATCATCCTGGTCGGCCACTCCTCGGGCGCGACCTCCCTGCCCGACATGGTCGCGAGGCTGGACCAGCTCGGCGTTCCCGTGAAGCTCGCAATCGGGCTGGACTCGGTGTTCCACACCAGCCTTTCCGGACGCGTCGGACGATACGTCAATTTCTACGTCGCCAACGGCGCCGGCACGCCGGTCGAAAGGACCAGGGGCTTCCAGGGCACGCTGGAGAACGTCAATGTGGCGAGCGTGCCGGGTGTCGGGCACCTGACGATCGAAAAGAACCAGATCATGCAGCAGAAGGTGATCGGCGAGATTGACGCCGTCGTCTTTGGTCGACCGAGTCCGGCATCGCCAACGAGGCGACGGCAGCCGAGTGAGGCAAGCGTCGCCGCACCACCACGGGCGGCCAGCGCGGCTGCTGCTCGCAACTGATCCTGGGCCGATCGAATTGCGGCGCATTCGTTGCGCCGCAATTCTGCCAATTCCTGCGCGATAGTCCATCCTGAACGCGGGCAAGTGGCCTGCCGGCGATCGAGAGCCGGCGTATCTGCGCGCCGAAACCACAGGCGGAAGGCGCATGATCAATCCGAAGCCGGTTATGGCCATTGTGTTCCGGGCGATGCTTATCGCCTGCGTCTGGTCGGCTGGTTGCAATTTCACACTCGCGGCTCCCGCCGCAAAGCAGGCCAATACCGCCGCTGCGGTGGCGGCACCGCCGCCGCCTGCCCCGGAACAGCCCCCGCCGACTCCACGCGTGCGCGCCTATCTGTTTCGTGGCGCGATGGGCCCGATTTTTTCGCGCGGCATGGATCAACTGACCAGCCGCCTCGAGGAGGTCGGCGTCCAGGCCGACGTCTACGAGTTTACCATCTGCCGGCTCATCGCCGCGAAGGCGATCCGCGAATACAAAAAGGATCCTCTTCCGATCGTCCTGATTGGGCACTCGATGGGCGGACTCTGCTCCGTGATATTCGCCGAGGTCCTGCAGCAGGAAAATATCCCGGTCAACCTGATTGTCGCCATCGATCCGGCGCACGCAACGGGGAAAGTGCCGCTCAATGTCGAGCGCTTCATCAATATCTTCATGTCCGACAGCGTGCTGGGGGGCGGCGATGTCGTCGCGGAGACAGGCTATCAGGGCCACTATGCAAGCTACGACTTGAAGGATCACTCGGAAGTCACCCACATCAACATCGACAAGATGGACACCATCCACGACCAGTTGGTGAATGCGGTCGTGCAACTCGGGACGACACCGATGCAGGTCAAGGGCGAGACGGCGCCGCTGCGCTACATCGTTCCATCGGATGCGCCGCTCGAGCTGTGGGATAGCGGCATTCCGCAATTCGCCCGCGCAGGCGACACCTTGCAGAGCCTCGCCACGGCGAACCACGTCCCGCTGTGGGCGCTCACCCAGGCCAATCAGCTACCGGATAACGCCCCGCTGACCGCCGGTCAGCGCATCGTCATTCCGCGTCACCTGATGCCGATCGCACAGCAGCCCGCCACGACGGCGACGGCTGCGGAGCCGGCAAAGCGACCGACAAGTCCCGCTCCCCGCTCTTCGCGGGGCCAGGCTTCGGGCGAGAAGTCCTCGCCGCGACCACGGTGACGGATTTCTGCACGTAGCCCGGGTGGAGCGGAACGCGCAAACCCGGGGCCACTCGCAAACGCTGAAGCAGATGTCCCGGGTTACGCTGACGCTCCACCCGGGCTACGGCACGCTGATTTAGGCAGAAACCATCCTGCGCTAGCCGGCCGGCATGAACGGGATCAGCATCGGAACGCGCCGGCGATAGGCGCCATATTCCTCCGCGCCGAGTTCGGCGCTGAGGAATACCTCCTCCATGCGGGCCTTCTGCGCCATGCCGAGCGAGATCAGCACTGCCCCGAGGATCGCCGTCACCGTCCCGACGGCAATGCCGGTGACCAGCATTCCTGCGATCAGGCCGGTATAGATCGGGTGGCGCACAAGGCCATACGGCCCGGTGTCAATGACGTGGTGGCCTTCCTTGTGCGTGATAGCGTTCGACCAGAACCGTCCGAGGTGGATTCGCGCCCACCACGTGAAGGAGATTCCGGCAAGCGTCAGGACCGCCATCACATAGATGCCGAGGCTGCCGAACTGCCACAGTGGCTTTTCACCCAGGATCCTTCCGGTCCACGGCAGGAACAGGATCGCGCCCAGGAGGATGGGGATGCGGTACCTCAGCGACTCCGAGGTCATGACATGCTTCTTGGTCTGGCCGGACCACACCGACGCCACGACCCAGCTCGTGACCCACAGAATCCAGATGATGGCGAGCAATTGGGTGGGCCAGGTGGCGGTCCACCCGCTCCAGACAAACGCGAACCATTGACCAGGGTCTTGCGACATATTGCAACCGTATCAGGCGATTGGATCAGACGCCAAACCGGCGCGTGGTATTGAACGATTGGGCGCCCGGGCTCGACGCCGGTTCCCATTCCGCCTGATTGTGACCGGAGCCAAGCAGATGCGCAATGGTTTCGCGAAGCACGGGCTCGACTGGCCCGGGCGCATAGCCGAGTTCACGCTGCGCTTTTTCGATCGACAGCGCCTCTGCCCGCCGCGCGATCCGCACCCCTTCAGCTGTACCGGATGGCGGCCGGTGGGTCACGTGATCGGCAACGAACTCCAGGAGGCCCGCGGTGATCTCAGCGAGGCGGCCATTCATCGCAAGGCGCGGCGTGCGGCGGCCCCGGACATGCGCCATAATCCGCAGCACCTGCTTCAGCGCGATGCCTTCGCCGCCGAGAATGTAGCGATGTCCGAACTGCCCGCGTTCCATGGCGAGGATCAGCCCTGCCGCGACATCGCGCACGTCAACCAGGTTCACGACGAAATCCAGATAGAGCTGCACGCGCTGGTTCAGGAAAAGCCGGAGCATCTCCGTCGGCGGCGTGAAATTGTGGTCGTGGGTCCCGATCGGCATCGTCGGGCAGCCGATGACGACAGGATATCCGGATGTCGCCTGTTGCATCGCGTAGCGTTCGGCGAGCATTTTCGAGCGCGTATAGGGCCCCGGCATGTTGTCGGGCAATAGCGCATCGTCGGCCAGGCGATCGTCCGATCGCGAGGCGCGGAACAGGATTGATTCGGTGGAGCAGTGCAGGAGCCGCTTCACGCCACGCTTGCACGCGGTCCCGATCACGACCTCGGTGCCGCCACAGTTGACGTCGTGGAAATCGGCCTTCCGCGGCAGCCACATCCCGGGCAGCCCGGCAAGGTGATAGACCTCGTCGACGCCGTCGATGGCGCTGTGCACGAGGTCGCGGTCAAGCACCGATCCCTTGACATACTCGACCTTCGGCAACGCTCGCGACGGCGGCTGCAGATCAAGCACGCGCACGTCGCTGCCTTGCGCGACAAGCGCCGAGACCAGGTGCTTGCCAATGAAGCCGTTACCGCCTGTAACCAGGATTCGTGTCATGCGGTGGGACGCAGTACGGCTGGAGCTACTGGGAATACGACAGGGAATCTTGCGGAGGCTGGATAATACTCGCGAGATCGCGCCGGAAGCCCAGCGCGATGAATAATTTCGCCATCACGAACATCGGTCCGAGCAGAAGGTGCGTGGGGTGGTCGGCCATCGAGGCCTTCCTGCGCTCGAACACCTGGTGTCCAATGACCTGCGAGGCGACTCCTACGACCAGGAGGACCGCCGTAAGCGACCACAGGCCGGTGGTGGTCACATGACCGACGATCCAGGCGGCCAGTGACAGCAGAGCGACAGCCCCGCAAAAGATTCCGGCGCCAAGCGCAAGATCGAGCAAAAACCAATAGAACAGGACCGGCAGCACGGCGATCACGGCCGCGCTGACCTCAACTCCGAACAGGGTGAAGGACAACAGGCTGAGGGGGAGAATGGCCGCCAGAAACAGGAACACGATGCCGAACACATGCATCACGCAATTCCAGGGGTCACGATGGTATTCAACGTAATCGGTCAACTGCCGCCGAAAAAACGAGTTCATGCAGCACTTATCTTTCCTGTTGTGCCGGGACGCGCGGCAAGACTGGCTTGCGCGAAACCCAGCGCTCCGGCTTCATTGCTGGTCCCCGCCGATGGGGTGCTACTTATGCTCGCAATCGGCCTCAAGTCAAAATGCCCCGGGGATAGTGTCGGACGGAGACCGACGTCGTTGCGGAAAATCATGTCCTAATTCAGTCGACTAGCAGCGGCGTCATGACACGGGGCCACAAAGTGACAGCGCATCACACGAAATTTTGTGCACAAATGTTGCTGTTGTGCCTCATCAGTACAGTGGTAACCGATTCGGCCCGCGCGGCGGGATGCGCTTTCGAAGCCCAGGGCGAGGGCCGGGTCGTGTCCGTGACCGACGCGCGCAGCTTTCGCCTCGAAGACGGCCGCGAGATCCGCCTCGCCGGCATCGAGATTGCGGACCGGCAGAAAGGGGCCGCAGCCCTGTCGGCGCTGGTGATGGGACGCGACATCTCGCTGCAGGGCGAGGACGACGTGCCGGACCGCTATGGACGCCAGGCGGCCTTCGTCTTTGTCTCGGGGTCCGACGCGGCCGTACAAAGCGAACTATTGAAGCAGGGCCAGGCGATGGTATCGCCTGATGTCTCGAACCGGGATTGCGCCACCCTGTTGCTTGCGGCCGAGGCCGAGGCGAGGCAGGCCAAAAGGGGAACTTGGGCCGACGCCTCCGCCATAAAAAACGCGGAAAGTCCGGGCGATATTTTGGCGGGGATCGGGCGCTTTGCGGTGGTCGAGGGGAAGGTTTTGTCCGTCCGTCAGGCGGGAGCAACCACCTACCTCAACTTTGGCCGGAACTGGACACGGGACTTTGCTGTGACTATTCCAAGGCGCATGATCCCCGCGCTCGAGGCGGCCGGGCTTGCGCCTAAGTCCCTGGAAAATCGACGGATTCGTGTCCGCGGCTGGGTCGAAGCGCGCAACGGGCCACGGATCGAACTGCTCCGGGTGGGGCAGTTGGAAGTGCTTGGCGGGAACTAAGGGCATGAAAAGGGGAAGCGGTTCTCCGAAAAGATCGTGCTCAAGCAAACAGATGAGAGCATGATCCGGGACGTGGAGGCTCGTTCTTCCAAGAGATCATGCGCAAACAGGGCGCAAACAGGGATGGGGTCATGATCCGGCCGGTCGGACCATGATATCTTCCGGCAGCTTGAGAGTAGCTGACGTGATTGAGGGTGTGGGACGGCGGGACAGGACGGGCCGCGGCCTTTCGGCTGCGCTGGCGCTCCTGTGCGCGGCGACCCTTCTGTCCGCCTGCGGCAACCTCGGCATCGGCCGGTTCGAAACCGCAGCTCCGGTCGCGACGCCCCAACCGGCAAAGCCGAAGCCCACGGTGGCGCAGACGCCGGCGAGCGAACGCGAGCATGAGCGGATCCTTGCCACCTATGGCGGCGCCTATGACGACCCAAAGCTGGAAGGCCTGATCAGCAAGACAGTCGATCGGCTGGTCGCCGCGTCCGACCGTCCCGACCAGGGTTACAAGGTGACGATCCTCAATTCCGGCGCGGTGAACGCTTTCGCGCTGCCGACCGGACAGCTCTATGTCACGCGTGGCCTGATCGCGCTCGCCAGCGACACCTCGGAGTTGTCGTCCGTGCTGAGCCACGAGATGGCGCATGTGCTGGCTAAGCACGCCTCCATCCGTGAAGACCAGGCGCGGCAGGCGGCGGTGGTGACGCGTGTCGTCACCGACATGAGCAACGATCCCGACCTCACTGCGCTGGCCCTGGCCAAGACCAAGCTCACGATGGCGAGCTTCTCGCGCCAGCAGGAATTCGAGGCCGACGGCATCGGCGTCGGCATCGCCGCGCGCGCGCATTTCGACCCCTATGGCGCCTCGCGCTTCCTCACCGCGATGGAGCGCAATGCGGCGCTGAAGGTCGGCAAGACCTCGTTCGATCCGCGCGCGCAGGATTTCCTGTCCTCGCATCCGGCAACGCCCGAACGCGTCTCCAATGCGCAGGCCGCGGCGCGGCAATATACGGCGCCCGAAGGTGCCGAGCGCGACCGCGAGACCTATCTCGCCGCGATCGACAACATCGTCTACGGCGAAGATCCGAGCGAAGGTTTCGTCCGCGGCCGCCGCTTCCTGCACCCCAAGCTCGCCTTCACCTTCCAGGCACCCGAGAACTTCACGCTCGACAACACTGCGCAGGCGGTGATCGGCGTGCGCGAAGGCGGCTCGCAGGCGATGCGGTTCGACGTGGTGCGGGTGCCGGCGGAGCAGTCGCTCGGCGACTATCTCAACTCCGGCTGGATGGAAGGCGTCGACAAGGCTTCCACAGAGGATATCACCGTCAACGGCTTCCCGGCGGCGTCCGCCACCGCGCGGGGCGACCAATGGCAGTTCAAGGTCTACGCGCTGCGCTTCGGCAGCGACGTCTATCGCTTCATCTTCGCGGCCAAGCAGAAGACGACCGAGAGCGAGCGCAATGCGCGCGAGACCGTCAATTCGTTCCGGCGCCTGACGCTCGAGGAAATCCAGGCCGCGCGCCCGCTGCGCATCAAGGTCATCACCGTGCAGCCCGGCGACACCGTGGAATCGCTCTCGCACCGCATGGGCGGCGTCGACCACCCCGCCGAGCGCTTCCGCGTCCTCAACGGGCTGGACGCCCACGCCCAGGTCAAGCCTCGCGATCGCGTGAAGATCGTGGTGGAGTAGCGAGGCGTTTTCGAGCGAAGTGGATCCCGGTTCGCGTAGCAATCAAGTTTACGCAGATTGCGTACACTTATCTGCGCAGAAAACGCGTCAAAACAAGGGTCTGGAGCTTCGGTTCTGATTCAATCAGAACCGAAATGCGCTTCCCCTTACTCGATGATGTTTTCGCGCAGCCCGCTCAGCCAGAGCGCCAGCAGCGTCCACACCGCGCCGGACAAGAGATAGGCACCAGCGGAGATCAAGCCGAAATGGGTCGCGAGCAAGAGCGCGGCCAGCGGCGCAAACCCGGCGCCGAACAGCCAGGCGAGGTCCGAGGTCAGCGCCGAGGCGGTGTAGCGGTACATCGGCGCGAAGCTGGAGGCGATCGCTCCCGAAGACTGGCCGAAAGACAGGCCCAGCAGAATGAAGCCGAGCACCATATAGATCGTTTCGCCGACGGCGCCGGCATCGAGCAGTTGCGGGGCGAAGCCGCTATAGACCGCGATCGCGATCGCCGAACCGGTCAGCAGTAACTTTCGGCCGACGCGATCGGCGATCACTCCCGAAGCCACGATCGCGACGACGCCGAACGCGGCACCGATCATCTCGATGATGAGAAACCGCACCGGGCTTTCGCGGGTGAACAGGAAGACCCAGGAGAGCGGAAACACCGTGACCATGTGGAACAGCGCAAAGCTCGCCAGCGGCGCGAAGGCGCCGAGCAGAATGTTACGGCCCTCGTCACGAACCGTGTCGACGATACGGGCCGGCTGCAGTTCGCGGCTTTCGAACAGCGAATCATATTCCGGGGTCGCCACCATGCGCAGCCGTGCGAACAAGGCGACCACGTTGATCGCGAACGCGACGAAGAACGGGTAGCGCCAGCCCCAGTCGAAGAAATCCTCCGCGGACAGGTTGCCGGCGAAGAACGCGAACAGGGCGCTCGCCACGATCAGTCCAAGCGGCGCGCCGAGCTGCGGCACCATGGCGTACCAGCCGCGGTGATGCCGCGGCGCATTGAGCGCGAGCAGCGAGGCAAGGCCGTCCCAGGCCCCGCCCCAGGCCAGGCCCTGGACGGCGCGCGCCAGCGCCAGCAGCCAGATCGCGGCCACGCCGATCGTGTCGTAACCGGGCAGGAAGGCGAGTGCGACCGTCGCAGTCCCTAAGAGGAACAGCGCGATGATCAGCTTCGCGCTCTTACCGTAGTGGCGGTCGATCGTCATGAAGATGACGGTCCCGAGCGGACGCGCCACGAAGGCAAGCGCGAAGATGCCGAAGGAATAAAGTGTCCCGGTCAGTTCGTTCGCAAATGGGAACACCAAGCGCGGAAACACGATCACTGAGGCGATCGCATAGACGAAGAAATCGAAGAATTCGGACGTGCGGCCGATGATGACGCCGATGGCGATCTCCCCGGGGCGCGCCGGTTCGTGACCTGCCGTCATCGGGTGGCCGTGAGCCATTGCAGGGGCCTGTGTCATCGCCATCGCGCCTTATGCCTTATGCCGTTCTTGATTGAGGCGGCCGCCAGGCGGTCTTGCCGTTAGCGACCTCAAAGGCGCTGTTTGAGCCGCCATTGCGCACTGCAACATTGGACAAATTGTCCAATGTCCTCCTTGTTGCATCGCAGCTACCCCCTGTTTCACATAGGAAATTTCCAACAAGGTTCCACCGTGCGTGTCTTGAGGATTCTTGCGTTGCTGCCACTCGCAGCCGCTCTTTCAGGTTGCGATTTTGTCGTGCTCGCCCCGGCCGGCGACGTGGCCGTGCAACAGCGCGACCTGGTCGTGATCTCCACCGTTCTGATGCTCTTGATCGTCCTGCCGGTGATGGCGCTGACCGCGCTGTTCGCCTGGCGCTACCGGCAGTCGAACACATCAGCCCGCTATGAGCCCGATTGGGACCATTCCACCCAGCTCGAGCTCGTCATCTGGTCGGCGCCGCTCCTGATCATCGTCTGCCTGGGCGCTTTGACCTGGATGGCCACCCACCTGCTCGACCCCTACCGCGCGCTTGGCCGCATTGACGCCGATCGCCCGATCGAGGCCCAGGACAAGCCGCTCAATGTCGAGGTGGTCGCGCTCGACTGGAAATGGCTGTTCATCTATCCGGAGTACGGCGTCGCGACCGTCAACGAGCTCGCAGCTCCCGTCGACCGCCCGATTCGTTTCCGCATCACGGCCTCCTCCGTGATGAACTCCTTCTACATCCCGGCGCTGGCGGGCCAAGTCTACGCCATGCCGGGCATGGAGACGAAGCTGCACGCCGTGACCAACAAGCCCGGCGTCTACAAAGGCTTCTCCGCCAACTACAGCGGCGCTGGCTTCTCCGGGATGTACTTCTCGTTCCATAGCCTGACGACGGCCGACTTCGACAAATGGATCGCGAAGGTGAAGGCAAGCGGCGACATGCTCGGCCGCAACGAATACCTCGTGCTCGAACGTCCGAGCGCCAACGAGCCGGTTCGCCGCTATGGCTCGGTCGATGGCGACCTGTTCAAGGCCATCGTCAACATGTGCGTCGAGCCGGGCAAAATGTGCGCGAGCGAGATGATGGCGATCGACGCCAAGGGCGGGCTTGGTCGCGAAGGGCTGAACAACACGCTGCCGCTGACTTACGACAAATATGCCCGGCGCGGCGCGGTGTTCGGACCCGAGCCGACCTACGTGGCGAGCATCTGCTCGGTCGACGAATTGAAGGGGCAATCCGAGCCGGAGAGCACCGTCCCGTTCGACACGACGCCGCTGCGCGGGGCCGGCCTCAAGCGTCCGCTGTTCTCGCCCGCCAATCCATCCTCAAGTTCCCTTCTTCTCGGATCGCGTCCGAAATCAGACTCCTAAAGAGCGCCGCATGTTCGATACTTCCTCCCTCGCCAAAGCGATTTTCGGCCGCCTGACACTGGAATCGCTGCCGCTACATGAACCGATCGTCGTCGGCACCTTCGTCGTCGTGGCGCTGGGCGGCGTCGCCCTGCTCGGCGCCGTCACCTATTTCCGGCTGTGGGGCTATCTGTGGCGCGAGTGGTTCACCACCGTCGACCACAAGCGCATCGGCATCATGTACATGATCCTCGGCATCGTGATGCTGCTGCGCGGCTTTGCCGACGCCATCATGATGCGCCTGCAGCAGGCGATCGCCTTTGGCGGCTCCGAAGGCTATCTCAACGCCCACCACTACGATCAGATCTTCACCGCCCATGGCGTGATCATGATCTTCTTCGTCGCCATGCCGCTGGTCACCGGGCTGATGAACTATGTGGTGCCGCTGCAGATCGGCGCGCGCGACGTGTCGTTCCCGTTCCTCAACAATTTCAGCTTCTGGATGACCGTGGGCGGCGCGGTGCTGGTGATGGCGTCGCTGTTCATCGGCGAATTCGCCCGCACCGGCTGGCTCGCCTACCCGCCGCTGTCGAACATCGGCTACAGCCCTGATGTCGGCGTTGACTACTACATCTGGGGGCTGCAGGTGGCCGGCGTCGGCACGACGCTATCGGGCATCAACCTGATCTGTACCATCGTCAAGCTGCGCGCGCCCGGCATGACGATGATGAGGATGCCGGTCTTCACCTGGACCTCGCTGTGCACCAACGTCCTCATCGTCGCCTCTTTCCCGGTGCTGACGGCGGTTTTGGCGCTGCTGTCGCTTGATCGCTACATCGGCACCAACTTCTTCACGAACGACTTCGGCGGCAGCCCGATGATGTACGTGAACCTGATCTGGATCTGGGGTCACCCCGAGGTCTACATCCTGGTACTGCCGGCGTTCGGCATCTTCTCCGAGGTGACCTCGACCTTCTCGGGCAAGCGCCTGTTCGGCTACACCTCGATGGTCTACGCCACCGTCGTCATCACCATCCTGTCCTATCTGGTCTGGCTGCATCACTTCTTCACGATGGGCTCGGGCGCCAGCGTGAATTCCTTCTTCGGCATCACCACCATGATCATCTCGATCCCGACGGGAGCGAAGATGTTCAACTGGCTGTTCACGATGTATCGCGGCCGCATCCGCTTCGAATTGCCGATGATGTGGACGGTCGCGTTCATGTTCACCTTCGTGCTCGGCGGCATGACCGGCGTGCTGCTGGCGGTACCGCCGGCCGACTTCGTCCTGCACAACAGCCTGTTCCTGGTCGCGCATTTCCACAACGTGATCATCGGCGGCGTGGTGTTCGGCGCATTTGCCGGCATCGCCTACTGGTTTCCGAAGGCGTTCGGCTTCAGGCTCGATCCGTTCTGGGGCAAGCTGTCGTTCTGGTTCTGGGTGACAGGCTTCTATTTCGCCTTCATGCCGCTCTACGTGCTCGGCCTGATGGGCGTCACCCGCCGCCTGCGGGTGTTCGATGACCCAAGCCTGCAGATCTGGTTCGTCATCGCCGGCATTGGCGCGTTCCTGATCTTCCTCGGCATCATCTCCTTCCTGGTGCAGATCGCAGTCAGCGTGCTCAAGCGCGAAGCGCTGAAGGACGTGACCGGCGACCCCTGGAATGCACGCACGCTGGAATGGGCGACGTCGTCGCCGCCGCCGGCCTACAACTTCGCCTTCACCCCCGTCGTCCATGACAACGACGCCTGGTGGGACATGAAGCGCCGCGGCTATCGGCGTCCGCTCACCCGGTTCAAGCCGATCCACATGCCCAGCAACACCGGCACGGGCGTCATCCTCGCCGCACTGGCCACGGCGATGGGGTTCGGCCTGATTTGGTACATCTGGTGGCTGGCCGCCGTGAGCTTCATCGGCCTGCTCGCGGTCGCGATCGGCCACACCTTCAACTATCACCGCGACTATCACATCCCGGCCGATGAGGTCGTCCGGGTGGAAGATGCGCGCACGCACCTGCTTGCCGCTGGAGCCAAGTCATGACACTCGCCGTCGTCCCTCCACAAAGCTCCGAACCGGTCTTCTACGTCGTCGACGAGCACGATCATCCCGAAGGCGCGAGCACGATGCTCGGCTTCTGGATCTACCTGATGAGCGACTGTCTCATCTTCGCGATGCTGTTCGCCACCTTTGGCGTGCTCGGCGGCAACTACGCGGCAGGCCCGACGCCCAAGGACCTGTTCGACCTGCCGCTCGTGGCGGTCAACACCTCGATGCTGCTGCTGTCGTCGATCACCTATGGTTTCGCGATGCTGGCGATGGAGAAGTCGCGCGTCGGCGCGATGCAGGCCTGGCTCGTGATAACCGGGCTGTTCGGCCTGGCGTTCATCAGCATTGAACTGTTCGAATTCGCCCACATGATTCACGAGGGCGCGACGCCGCAGCGCAGCGCCTTCCTGTCGTCCTTCTTCACGCTGGTCGGCACCCACGGCCTGCACGTCACCTTCGGCCTGGTATGGCTGGTGACATTGATGGTGCAGGTCGCCCGCTACGGCCTGATCGAGGCCAACCGCAGGCGCCTGATGTGCCTCAGCATGTTCTGGCACTTCCTCGACGTGGTCTGGATCGGCGTGTTCACCTTTGTCTACCTGATGGGAATGCTCCGATGAAATCCGACACTCACGCCCTGCAACCCGCACCCGACGCGCACGGCCATGGCGAGCACCATGCCGGCGGCTCGCGCGAAAGCTACCTGATCGGCTTCGGCCTCTCCGTCATCCTCACCGCCATCCCGTTCTGGCTGGTGATGAGCGGCGTGCTCGGAGACAAGCAGCTCACCGGGCTTGCGATCACGGTGCTGGCGGCGATCCAGATCGTGGTCCACATGGTGTATTTCCTGCACATGAATACCCGCTCCGAGGGCGGCTGGACCATGATGGCGCTGATCTTCACCATCATCATGGTGGTGATCGGGCTGACCGGAACGCTGTGGGTCATGCATCACCTCAACGTCAACATGATGCCGGGGCATGACATGAGCACCATGCAGTGACGGCGCGCCCATCTGCCCTCTCGCTGCTGCTGGTCGCCCTCGCGGCGCTGGGCGTCGTCGCGCTGACCGCGCTCGGCGTGTGGCAGCTTGAGCGCAGGACGTGGAAGCTGGCGCTGATCGACCGGGTCGAGCAGCGCCAGCATGCAGCCCCTCAGCCGCTGCCCTCGCCCTCGTCGTGGCACGCGATCACCGCGTCAAGCGACGAATACCGGCGCGTGACCGTCAGCGGCCATTTCCTGCATGAGCGCGAGACGCTGGTGGCGGCCGTGACCGACTATGGCCGCGGCTTCTGGGTCCTGACGCCACTGCAGACGATGGACGGAGCCACGGTCCTGGTCAATCGCGGCTTTGTTCCCCCGGAGCGGCGAGATCCTTCAACGCGGCGCGAGGGAAATCCGCCCCGCGCGGTGAGCATCACCGGCCTGCTGCGGATCACCGAGCCAAAGGGCGCCTTCCTGCGCACGAACGACCCGGCGACAAACCGCTGGTACTCGCGCGATGTCGCTGCGATCGCCACAGCGCGCGGACTGTCGCAGGTCGCGCCATTCTTCATCGATGCCGACGCGGCCCCCAATCCCGGTGGCTACCCGATCGGCGGGCTGACCGTGGTCAGGTTCCCGAACAACCACCTGATTTACGCGCTGACATGGTTCGCCATGGCCATTATGCTGGCGGCTGCACTCCTGCGCGCTTTGCGCGGCAGGGACCATGTCCGCGACTTCGATGCGCGGCGCGATGCCGTGCGGAGCCTGGTGGCCGCCGCACGCAATTTATCTCGCAAGACGGGCCCAGATGCTCGAGCGCATATCGGATCAGCATGACCACGGGAAAACGGCGGACGAGGCCATGACGCTGCCGGCCAGGGCCGGCGCCGGCACGGCCCCGGTCGCGCTGGATGCTCCAAAATCGACCGACGACACGACCAACCGCAAGAACATGGCGCTGCTGATCCAGCTCCGCTGGACCGCGGTGATCGGCCAGATCGTGACGATCGCGTTCGTCGACCGGTGGCTGGGCATTGCGCTGCCGATCCTGCCGATGGCCGGCGTGATCGCAGCCCTCGTGGCGCTCAACCTGTTGAGCCTGGTCTGGGTACGGTATCGGGCGGAAATCAACAATCGCGAACTCCTGCTCGCGCTGATGCTCGACGTCGCCGCACTGACCGGCCAGCTCTATCTGAGCGGCGGGGCGACCAATCCGTTCACATCGCTCTACCTTCTGCAGGTGACCCTCGGCGCGGTCCTGCTCGACGCCCGCTCGACCTGGTCGCTGGTCGGACTGGCCTGTTTGAGCTTCGCCGGGCTGACCGTCGCCCATCGCCCGCTCGGGCTGCCGCAGTACGGCTTCAGCGATCCGTTCAGCCTTCATGTTGCCGGCATGTTCATCGGCTTTGCGCTCAATGCCGTCCTGCTCGTGGTGTTCGTGACGCGCATCAACCGCAACCTGCGGAAACGCGATGCGAATTTGGCCGCGCTGCGCCAGCATGCCGCCGAGCAGGATCACATCGTCCGGATGGGCCTGCTTGCGTCCGGGGCGGCGCATGAGCTCGGCACCCCGCTGGCGTCGCTGTCGGTGATCCTGAGCGACTGGCGCCGCATGCCGGCCCTCACATCGAATCCGGAGCTCTCGGACGATCTCTTCGAGATGGAGACGTCGCTGCAACGGTGCAAGTCGATCGTCACGGGTATTCTCGTCTCGGCCGGCGAGGCGCGCGGCGAAGAATCGTCGCCGACGACTGTGACTGCATTTCTCGCGGCGCTGGTCCAGGAGTGGCGCACCACGCGCCCGTCCGCCACGCTGTACTTCCGGAACGAGTTCGGCACCGACCTGCCTGTTGTCTCCGAGGTCGCGCTCAAGCAGGCGATCTTCAACGTCCTCGACAATTCCGCCGAGGTGTCGCGCGACTGGATCGAGCTCGCGGCCGAGCGCGCCGACGACCGACTCGTCCTGTCGGTCACCGATCGCGGACCGGGCTTTGCGCCGGAAATGCTCGCGCAATTGGGCAAGCCCTACCAGTCGAGCAAGGGACGCCCGGGAAGCGGCCTCGGCCTGTTCCTGGTCGTCAACGTCGTGCGCAAGCTCGGCGGGGTCGTGACGGCGCGAAACAATGCAGAGGGAGGCGCAACCATCAGCCTCGAACTGCCCCTGGCAACGCTTGCGATCGGAGGCAGCCTTGACGGATGAACGGCTGCTTTTGATCGTGGAGGACGACGAGGGCTTTGTCCGCACCCTCAAACGTTCGTTCGAGCGGCGCGACTATCAGGTCGTCGTAGCGGCCTCGCTCGACGAGGTCCGGGAAGTGCTTGAAGAGAAAACGCCCGGCTATGCCGTGGTCGACCTCAAGCTGGGCGGCGCCTCGGGGCTGGCCTGCGTGGAAGCGCTGCATGTGCACGATCCCGAGATGCTGATCGTGGTGCTGACCGGATTTGCCAGCATCGCCACCGCGGTGGAAGCCATCAAGCTCGGCGCCTGCCACTATCTCGCCAAGCCGTCCAACACTGACGACATCGAAGCCGCCTTCCGCAAGGCCGAGGGCAACGCCGATGTCGAAGTGGCCGCGCGTCCCACCTCGATCAAGACCCTGGAATGGGAACGCATTCACCAGACCCTGATCGAAACCGATTTCAACATCTCCGAAGCCGCAAGGCGGCTCGGCATGCACCGCCGGACCCTGGCCCGAAAGCTGGAAAAACGCCAGGTGAAGTGACCGGAGCGTTTTCGGGCGCGGATGCCGGCACGCCGCGGGTACTGGCTCCCGGCCGGCGGGGTGTGATAATGCGGCGACCTTGGCTGGCCGGCCTCCGTCGGCCATGCATTGAGCCTGCTCGCCCAGCGGCGCCGAACCGGATCACGAATGACCGCGCTTTCCCAGGATATGACCGCCGAGCTGAGGCGCAGGATCGACGAGCTTGAGCAGCAATTGCGATCCGGTACCGCCGAGAATGCACGCCTGCAAAGCGAGCTTGCGGTTGCGCGTGATCGCCAGAGCGCCGGAGCTGCGATCCTGCGCACCATCGCAGCCTCCCCCTCCGATGCCCGGCCGGTGTTCGAGGCCATCGCATCCAGCTCCAAGCGCCTGCTCGGCGCCTTCTCCGCCACCGTGCTCCAATTCATCGGCGACGAGCTTCATCTGGTGGCGTACACGCCGATCAACCCGGAAGCGGACGAAGGATTGAGATCATCATTCCCGCGACAGATCGCGGACTTTCCGACCTTTGCCCTGGTTCGCGGTGGCAAGACGGTTCAATTTCCGGACAGCGAGGCCGACGACGTCCCGCAACTGAACAAGGAGCTGGCAAGGCTGCGCGGTTTCCGCAGCGTCTTGTTCATGCCGCTGATGAACAGGGGAACGCCCGTCGGCATGATCAGCGTCACGCGTGCCGAGCCGGGCGCGTTTGCCGCCGATCACGTGCAGTTGCTGCAGACCTTCGCCGATCAGGCCGTGATCGCGATCGAGAACGCGCGTCTGTTCAACGAGACACGGGAAGCGCTGGAGCGGCAAACCGCCACTGCCGATATCCTGAATGTGATGGCAAGCTCGCCGTCCGACGTGCAGCCGGTGTTCGAGGCCATCGCGGCCAACGCCAACCGGCTGATCGGCGGCTTTTCCACTGCGGTGCTTCGCTATGCGAGCGGCGCCGCCCATCTGGCGGCCTTCACCCCGACCGATCCCGCCGGCGACCTTGCGCTGCAGGCGGCGTTTCCAATGCCCTTCGCTCAATTCCCGCCCTACCAGCTCGTGGCGGGCGGTACGGCCGCGCAACTGCCCGACGCCGAGCTCGAGCCGGCCGCACGGGACGTCGCCCGTGCACGCGGCTATCGCAGCATGTTGTTCGCCCCGCTGGTGAGCGAGGGCGAGGTCATCGGTATCATCATCACCACGCGCCGGGCGATCGGCACGTTCAGCGCGCACCAGGTCCGGCTGTTGCAGACCTTCGCCGACCAGGCCGTGATCGCGATCAAGAATGTCGGCCTGTTCAACGCGACAAGGGAAGCGCTGGAACGGCAGACCGCGACAGCCGAAATTCTCAACGTCATCGCGAGCTCGCCAACCGACGTGCAGCCGGTATTCGACGCCATCGCCGAAAGTGCGAGGCGGCTGCTCGGGGGCCAAACGGGGCTCGTCACACGCGTTGTCGGCGACATGCTTCATCTCGCAGCTCGTACTGCTGGAAGCGAAGCCGGAGACAGGGAGATCGAGAATTCATTCCCCACCCCGCTCACATCCTCGGGGATTCACAGCCGGGTCGCGCAGAGCTCAACCATCGCGTTTCGCACCGATATCGAAACCGAACCCGATGTCCCCCAGACCGTCAGGGACATGGCACGCGCCAGAGGATATCGAAGCATCATTGTCGTGCCCATGCTGCGCGAAGGCGTTGCGATCGGCACGATCGGTGTTTCGCGCGCCGAAGCGGGCGCGTTCGCCGACAACCAGATCGCCCTGCTCAGGACATTTGCCGATCAGGCCGTGATCGCGATCGAAAACGCGCGGCTGTTCAACGAAGTGCAGGCCAGGACTCGCGATCTCCAGGAAGCCCTCACCCATCAGACCGGCAGCGCCAACATCCTGAAGGTGATTGCCTCCTCGCCGACAGATGTCGGACCGGCATTGAAGGCAATCGTCGAAAGCGCCTGCGAGCTTTGCGATGCCTATGACGCCGCCGTGGTGCTAAAGGACGGCGACGACCTGCGATTTTGCGCCCATCACGGGCCGATTCTGATTCACCTTGAGAAATGGCCGATCAATCGCAACTGGACTGCAGGCCGCGCCTTCATCGACCAGACCCCGGTGCACGTCGCTGATCTGCGTAACGATGCCGACTTCCCGGAAGGTCGTGAGCTTGCGCTCCGGATGGGCCACCGCACCATTTTGAGCGTGCCGCTGTTGCGCGAGAATGAAAGCATCGGCGCGATCGTGCTCCGCCGCAACGAGGTGCACCCGTTCACCGACAAGCAGGTCGCACTGCTGCAGACTTTCGCCGACCAGGCCGTGATTGCGATCGGCAATGTGCGGCTGTTCGAGCAAGTGCAGGCCCGCACCAGGGAACTTGCAAAATCCCTCGACGATTTGCGCGCCGCGCAGGGTCGCCTGATCCAGACCGAGAAGCTCGCCTCCCTTGGTCAGCTCACGGCCGGCATTGCGCACGAGATCAAGAATCCGCTCAACTTCGTCAACAATTTTGCCGCACTTTCCACGGAACTGACGGGCGAGCTGAGCGATTTGCTGGCATCAGCGTCACTCGCTGACAGCATTCGCGGCGAGATAGATGAACTGAGCGGGCTCCTGAAGGACAATCTGCAAAAAATCGTGCAGCACGGCAAACGCGCCGATTCCATCGTCAAGAACATGCTCCTACATTCGCGAGAGGGCGGCGGCGACCACCGGCCGACCGACGTGAACGCGCTGGTCGAGGAGAGTCTCAACCTCGCCTATCACGGCGCGCGCGCCGAGAAGCCGCAGTTCAACGTTACCCTCAGGCGCGACCTCGATCCGGACGCCGGCACGATCGAGGTGTTCCCGCAGGAGATCACTCGGGTGCTGCTGAACCTGATTTCCAACGGCTTCTATGCGGTCGCCAAGCGCGGCAGCGAAAATGGTCCTGGATTTGAACCTGAGGTCAGCGCCAGCACACTCAGCCGTGGCGAATACGTCGAAATCCGCATCCGCGACAACGGCGTCGGCATTCCGCCCGAGGTAAAAGAGAAGATGTTCAACCCGTTCTTCACGACCAAGCCGCCAGGGGAAGGCACCGGCCTCGGACTTTCCATGAGCCATGACATCATCGTGAAGCAGCATGGCGGCACGATCAATGTCGAGACCGAGCCCGGCGCGTTTACCGAGTTCACCATCCTGCTGCCGCGCAGAAGCAATTTTTCGGATAGTAACAGAGGTTAGCCGTGAGTGTGATGGTTCTGGTGGTGGACGACGAGCCCGATGTGGAGGCCTTGTTCCGCCAGCAATTTCGCCGTGATCTTCGCGCCCAGCGGTTTGTGATGGATTTCGCGGGGTCGGCGTCGGAAGCCCTGAGACGCATCACCGACGTCGGCGAGCACTCGCTGATTCTGATTTTCTCCGACATCAATATGCCCGGGATGAACGGGCTGGAGATGCTGCCGGAGGTCCGCGCCCGGCGGCCTGACGTTCCCGTGGTCATGATCACGGCCTACGGAGACGCCGCGACGCGCAAGAGGGCGCTAGAGCGAGGCGCGGAGGGCCTGTTGACCAAGCCGATCGACTTCGGTGAGGTCCGCCAGGAGATCGACGCGAGGCTGGAACAATCCGCATGACCGCCACCATCCTCGTAGTCGACGACGAGCCGGATCTGGAGGCGCTCGTGCTCCAGAAATTCCGCCGGCAGATCCGCGACGGACTGGTGAGCTTCGTCTTCGCGCGTGACGGCCTTGAAGCCCTTCAGTCGATCGAGCAGCATCCCCATGTCGATCTTGTGGTTTCCGACATCGCCATGCCGCGCATGGATGGCCTGTCGCTGCTGGCGAGACTGCAGGAGGCAGAGGACAAGAAGTCGACCATCATCGTCTCGGCCTATGGCGACATGAGCAACATACGCACCGCGATGAATCGCGGAGCATTCGACTTCCTGACCAAGCCCATCGATTTCGTCGACCTGGAAACGACGATCCAGAAGACGATGCGTCACATCGAGATCCTGCGCGAGGCACGTCGCCGTCAGATGGAAGCGGAGCGCGCCCACGCTTCGCTGTCGCGTTACTTCTCGCCCGAGATCGCCAAGCGCCTTGCCGCCGGGGACGCCGGCAACGACATGGAGGTGCGCTGGCGCGAGATCGCCGTGATCTTCACCGATATCACGGGCTTTACCTCGCTCGTCGAGACGGCCGTACCCGAGGTGCTGGCGGAAATGCTCAACGAATATGTCGGCGGCCTGACGGATGTCGTCTTCGCGCATGAGGGAACGGTGGCGAAGGTGATCGGTGATGCAATCCAGGTGCTGTTCAATGCACCTGGCGACCAGCCCGACTACGCGACCCGCGCGATCGCCTGCGCACAGGCGCTCGACGAATGGGCGGAGGCGTTTCGCGGGCGTTGGAAACAGAGAGGCGTGAATTTCGGCGCCACGCGGATCGGCGTGCACGCCGGTCCCGCGCTGGTCGGCAATTTCGGCGGCGACCGCTTCTTCGATTACACGGCCTACGGCGACACGATCAACACCGCCGCCAGGCTGGAAGCCGCGAACAAGGCGCTGGGCACGCGGATCTGCGCCAGTGGCGCGGTCGCAAGCGCGGCGCAGGACTTCAAGGGACGCCCCGTTGGCGATCTTGTCCTGCGCGGACGCAGCGAGCCGTTGCGCGCCCACGAGCCTTTACCGGCGGCGGAATTCGATGCGCCAGCCACAACGCAATATGCGATCGCCTTTGCCAAGCTCGAGTCGGGCGACGCCGCGGCCATGCCGGCTTTCGCCGCACTGGTCGGGACGCATGCCGATGATCCGCTCGCCAGCTATCATTTGAGGCGGCTGCTCAACGGCGCCAAAGGCGTCCGCATCGAGCTCAACTGATCAGCGCTCGTTATGCGCCGGTAGTTTCCTCCATTTCGTCATCTCGACTGACCGGCGAGCGGTCGTTCCTCTTATGGACGGCTTGTCCGAGGAGCTTTCCGTTTCGGCGTCCGGAACCAAGCTCCGTTACATCTGAAACGTAACCTGCAAAGTGGAAATCGATCCGAATGACGATTCACATAGGACGTCGCATTCAACGCTACGGCATCTGGCTTGTTGAGTCTTGATGATCGATTACTTCTGACGACAGGGCCATTGCATTGCTTTGTGCGAGCATCGCGCTCTGGAGGGTCGAAAAATTGAAACGACGATCGTACGATTATATCGTTGTTGGAGCAGGCTCCGCGGGCTGTGTATTGGCGAGCCGTCTCTCCGAGGATGCTAATTCAACTGTTCTCTTGCTCGAGGCAGGTGGATACGACCGAAATCCGCTGGTCCGCATTCCGATCGGACTAGGAAAGCTTCATGAGTATGGGATCTACGATTGGGGCCTGATGGCCGAGCCTGATGCCGGGCTCAATGGCCGCGTGATTCCCGCAAAGCGCGGGAAAGTGTTGGGCGGATCTCACTCGATCAACGTGATGGCATTCACGCGCGGCGATCGTGCCGACTATGACGGCTGGGCTCGCGCGGGCGCACAAGGATGGTCCTACAGCGATGTTCTCCCTTACTTCAAACGTTGTGAAACGTGGCAGGAAGGAGGAAGCGTCTTGCGCGGCGGATCGGGGCCGATACACGTCGAGTTCTCGCGCTCAAGCGATCCGCTGTTCGACGCCTGGCTCGCCGCTGCGCGCGACCTCGGCTTCACATTCACGAACGACTTCAATGGAGAAACGCACGAGGGGTTCGGGATAATCCAAAATACCACATGGAAAGGCCGTCGAGAGACGACAGCCTCAGCCTACCTTCGATCCGCGCTGAAGCGCGCAAATCTGGTACTTCATACCAGAGCGCAAGCGACTCAAATCGTTTTTGAGGGTACCCGAGCGGTGGGAGTGCGGTACGTCAGCGGTGGGCGAAGCGCCTACGTGATGGCGGATCGAGAGGTCATACTGTGTGCGGGCGCGTATCACACGCCACATTTGCTCATGTTGTCGGGTATCGGGCCGACGAAGCATCTCGCCTCTCTTGGGATCGAAACGCTTATCGATCTGCCGGTAGGCCAGAATTTGCAAGATCACCTTGCTGCATGGTTCAACTGGAGCCGCCCCACGCCGGGTGTCTTCCACAGGACGATGCGCCTTGACCGAATTTCGCTAGCCCTGGTCCGAGCTTATCTATTTGGGACCGGACCTGGGACAATGCTTCCCAGGTATCTCTTCGGGTTCGTCAAGACCGATCCTTCGCTCGAGGCGCCGGACATCGAATTCATGTTTCGGGGGACGGCCGCTCAGCCCTACGTCTGGTTCCCAGGGATTCGTCCGGCTTTTGAAGACGGCTTTGCGATCCGTCCAACATTGCTGCATCCAAAAAGTCGCGGCGAGGTCGCGTTGCGATCGACCAACCCGCTTGATGCACCGAGGATCCGCAATGGATTTCTCCAGCACCCGGACGACCTCGCGACGTTGCTGCGCGGAGCAAAAATCGGTCTCGAATTGGCCGCTCATCCGGCGGTTGCCGCGCTGGCGGGAAAATCAGCCGGACCTTCGCGCGTCCAATCGGACGGCGACGTTGAACAGTGGATTCGAAGCACGGCGATCACCGCAAACCATCCGTGCGGCACCTGCGGAATCGGTCGCGTCGTGGACAGCCAGCTTTCCGTCCTTGGCGCGACCTCGCTTCGGATCGTCGACGCGTCAGTCATGCCAACAATCGTATCTGGGCACATAAATGCATGTGTTCTCATGATAGCCGAGAAGGCCTCTGATCTGATCCGGGGCCAACAGGGACAGGTCCTGGAAAGGCATGGCTTGACCCCGGCACAATAGTCGCCCGGGCGCAGCCGCCATGGCAAGGTTCCCCGTTATCTCGACTGGCCGGCGAGCGACCGTTCCTCCATCGCGACCAGGCAGAACGCGGCGCAGCCCAATCGGAGCTGTAAGTCTTTCGCTTCTTGGTTTTGAAGCGAGCCGATGACGGAAAGAAACGTTGGGACAGAGTGGCTGTCGGATTATAAAGCTTGCTCCAATACAACTTTAGGCATTGAATTCCGCAATAATGCGCTGCTGCCGCGAGTCGTTTAGCGATGCAGTGTTTTGATCAATCAATTCTGTTCAATCTCACGCGAAGCAAGTCACCATAGGCTTGCGCGCTCGCTTTTCCGCGCATTGCGACGAAGCGCACGAAAAACAAATCTCAATTGGCCAGCATGGAGGGAACAATGTCACGAAAGCTTTCGCGACGACAATTTGTAAGTGCGACTGCCATGTCGTCCGCAGCGCTCATCACTGCGCCATATGTGCGCGGCGCCTACGCCGCCGGCAAACTATCGCTGGGTTTCTGGGACCACTGGGTGCCGGGCGCTAACAAGACCTTGACCGATCTCGTCAATGAATGGGCTGCGAAGGAAAAGGTCGAGGCTCAGATCGACTACATCACCAGCCAGGGCAACAAGATCCTCCTGACCGTCTCCGCCGAAGCGCAAGCCAGATCCGGCCACGATGTCCTGGTCATGGCGACTTGGCTGCCGCATGCGAATGCCGAACTCCTCGAGCCCGTCAACGACATCATGGCGCCGATCGTCAAGCAGAACGGCGCGGTCAACTACACGGTCGAATATCTCAGCCAGGCCAACGGCAAGTGGCTCGGCGTTCCGTCTTGCGTCGGCAGCCAGATCAAGGGTCCCTGCTCGCGTATCGACCTGATGAAGAAATACGCCGATATCGACGTGCAGGAGATCTATCCGGCCGGCAGCCCGCCGAAAGCGGACAACTGGACCATGGATACATTCCTCAAGGCTGCCGAGGCCTGCCAGAAGGGCGGCTTCCCCTTCGGCATCGGTCTCGGCGAGACCGCGGACAGTACCGATACCGCCGGGGCCGTCTTCCAGTCGTTCGGCGCAGAACTCGTCGACGCCAAGGGCAACCTGACTGTCAAGACGGACGCCGTTCGGCAGGCCCTCGATTTCTACAAGAAGCTGATCGCCTTCCTGCCATCAGACGTCGCGGCGTGGGACGACGCCTCCAACAACAAATGGCTGATTTCCGGCAGGGGCGCGCTGATCATGAACCCGCCGAGCGCCTGGGCGGTCGCCAAGCGCGACGCTCCGCAAGTTGCCAAGCAATGCTGGACCCACGGCTTTCCGTCCGGCCCAAGGGGCCGCTTCGCGCCTTACGTGCCTTTCTTCTGGACCATCTGGCAATTCTCGAAGAACAAGGCGGCCGCCAAGAGCTTGCTGGTGCATCTTTCGCAGCCGTCATCGATTGAGAGGCTGGTGGTCGCCAGCGGCGGCTATGACCTGCCGGCCTACGCGAACCTCACGACGCTGGAGGTTTGGGCGGAAGCGGAGCCGCCGAAGGGCACGCTCTATCATTATTCAAATCCCTATAACCATCAAAAGCTGTCAATTGCGGCCTCGCCAGCACCGCCCAAAGTCGCGCAGCAAATCTACTCGCAGGCGACGCTGACCAAGATGTGCCTACGCTACTCGCAAGGTGAAGCGATGGAGAAGACCCTCGCATGGGCGGAAGCCGAGTGCGAAGGCTTCATGAGGAGCTGAAGACACGCACCGTCGCCAATGCAATCCATGGCGACGAACTCAGACCCGGTTGCCAAAACCCTCACGGCCTGGTTTTCAACCTGGGCTCTGGGCTTTCTGCAGCCAGCGCCGCCTTGCGATCATGGATGAGGTTCTCCAGACGATGGGCGGCGACATTGAGCGTAGCCGCATCAAGCGCGCTTTCGTCGTCCGTTCCCGCTCTGGCACGCTGCGCACGCAGGACCTCGTCGATTTGATTTTCAATCTCGAACAGCTCCGATTCCGTTTCAGCCTTTCGGATCCTTTGTCCCAACACATAAAGCGAATCCAGCGCCGCTTCCTTGGTCTTGAGTTCGCCTGATCGGAGAAATTTCCAGGCCGCCGCCAGGATTGAGGCAAGCGCGCCCAGTGCCATTGGAGTCAGAAAAATCGTGTTGCTCCACTTGTCCAGGAAGCTTTGCTGGGTGCCGTTGTAGAACTCTGCAGCGCCTGGATGAACCGGAAGATAGGCGCCGGGATCGGTGTCAGGTGCCTTCATCTGCGCCAGGATCGGCAGTTCGCCCGACAGGTCTCTTCGCGCGTTCGTAAAGGCTTGCGTGAATTCAGCAATCAGGTCGTTATCAAGCGACTTCTTGGCAACCAGGTAGAACGAAACCTTCAGCGTCGTGACATCATCTGCCGGAATCGGAGGGGAGCCCCGCAACGTACCCTTGGGGATGTCGAAGCTCTCGTACGCGCGTTCCTTCTCGGCAATTGCTCCCGCAGCGTCGATCGGGATCAGACCCGGAGCGGCTTTCCCGCTCTGGGTGAAGAGCCCTCGCACCAGCGACAAATACTTCTCGGTCACGGGTATCACGAACAGGACGGCGCGCACCTCCTTGCTATCGACCGCCCGGCGCGTGTCCGCCGGCGCAAGGTTCTTGAACACGACATTGGCGCGATCGAGGGCGTATTCCTTGGTCAGCACGCTGACGATCTTCTGATTGGTCTCGCCTCCAACCACCCCCACAGTGACGCGCTTCAGGCCGGTCATGTCGGTAATCGACGATCCCGGTGGTGCGACCAGCAACGCCACCGCTTGAGCCAGGACAACGATTGCTTGCGCCTGCGACAGGTCGCCGACGTCGCCGCGGACCACCGCGAGGTCAGTCTTGCCCGAGGCGAACTCGCTGGCGGATTCGAGTGCGCCAGTGGTTTCGACAACCTTGAGCCGGACCGGCGCGTTCACCTCAGTGAGCCGGCTCGCGAGCGCGGATACAACTCTTGGCGCCTCGCCATCCAAAGACCCGACCGCGATCGAGAGTGTCACCGGCCGGACATACCAGCGGTACGCGAACAGACTTGCACCCGCGGCCAGAGCAAGCAGCCCGGCGACCACAGCAATGCGCAGCCAGATCGGCAGCTTGATTGCGTCCATGCCTATTCTCATCGGCAGAACCCGCGTCTCCCCCCTGCGCGAACCTCGACAGCCAAGCCGTCACAAGGCAATGAGCCGACGGACCGGCGCCGAGGCCGTCTTCCTTCCAATAGCTTTGTGCGCGAGGCGGGGATGCAATTGATATAGATCAAGATTTTTGTCGTCGCCGGCGCGGGGCAAACAGCGGGCCGGCTCAACAAAAAGCCCCGGGAAATGCCCGGGGCTTAAAGTTTGCTGGAGATTAACAGTCCATCAGTAACGGGCAGCAACCGGGGGGGCATAACCGCCCCAGTTGAAGTGGTAGTTCACGCGCACCGTGACCATGTCCACGTCCTGGCTGATCCGATTGACCGCGCCGGCAACGATGGGATTGACCACCGAGAACGAATTGTTCGCATTGCCCATGAAAAGGTGGTCGTACTCGACACCGACCGACCAGTTCGGTGCGAAGCCGTACTCATATCCGACACCCACGCTACCACCCCAGCGGGTCAAACTGAACGAGGCAAATTCAAAGGCGGTAAGCGTGTCGAGTACGCTGAAGCGGTTGCTCGTCACCGCCGCGCCGCCCTTGAAGTACAGCAGTGATGTGTTCCAGGCATAGCCGATCTGGCCGGTGAAAAGGCCGATGCCGTCGGTTTTCACGCGCGTCGAGAAAAACGGATCGATGAGGCTGGCGCGCGTGTTCCGGAGATCGGCCCAATCCCCTTGGGCCTCTACGCCGGCCACCCAGCCGCCGCCAAACTGCCACCGATACCCGATCTGCCCGCCGACCACGCCGCCGGACCGCTCGCGACACCCGTCACTGAACACGTCACCGAAAGCGTCGATAAAATTCCAGCAATTGCGGCTCTGGGCCCAGCCGCCATTGGCGCCGACGTAGAAGCCGCTCCAGCTGTAAATCACCGGAAGCGGAGCCGGTGGCGCCTTGACCGCCATATCAGCGGCCAGCGCCGGAGCGGTCGCGCCGAGTGCAATCAAACCTACAGTGCCCAGCAAAAACTTCTTCATATCGTTCCCCCTCTTCGGCGTCGCTTAAGGATCGGACGGCCGATGGACTTGTTGCGACGGTTGTGTCTGCATTCCAATTCCACCCGCGAGCATAGATGATTTCACCCGCGAAACTTGTGCCAGAACAGCAACACTCGGTTTTTGTTTCGGGAAGAAGTGGCAGATATTCTGACACGTCGGACTATGCGGTTTGTGCCATCGCCGCCGTGTTTCTGCGGCATCTTCGAGATCACTTCGGCATCCCTGTCGCAGAACGCGCGCGTAGACCTCGGGAAAAAGCTGACCGCGTTATCGATAGAGAAGAGGAGCACCATCAAGCCGGTTGATGCCAAGCGACTGCCATTCGTTGCGCCTGTGCAGCTTGCCTCCGCGCTAAAAAGCCCCGCCACATCTCGCGAAGCATTCCGTCGTTGAACCATTCCTTGACCGGGTTGGACTAACGTCCAGGCGGAAATTCTCCGTTCGCTGTGTCGAACGGACAGCAAAAGACGTTTCTGCGCTACCTCGGCTGTGAATGACAGCTATCAGCGGCGCCCGCCTCTTTATTGATCTCGGCCAGAAAATGCTGGCCCGAAAAACAGTCACCGCTAGTTACGGAGGAGATGCCATGACGGAGATCCGGCTGGCCTCGCTGCAGGGCGGGGCGATTGCGTTTGCAAGCGATGCGATAGATGCCTTTCGGCAAACATTACGGGGCGATGTCTGCCTGCCCAACGAGCCGGGCTACGAGGAGGCACGCACGATCTGGAATGCGATGATCGACCGCCACCCGGGCGCAGTCGTACGCTGCAAAGGAGCTGCAGACATCATGCGCGCCGTGCGGTTTGCGCGCGACCACGGACTCTTGCTCGCCGTGCGTGGCGGCGGTCACAACATCGCAGGCAATGCCGTTTGTGAAGGCGGGCTGCTGATCGATCTTTCGCTGATGCGTTCGGTCCGGATCGATCCGCTTAACCGCACTGCGCGTGTAGAGCCAGGCGCAACGCTTGGCGAATTCGACAAGGAGGCGCAGGCTTTTGGCCTTGCCACCCCCCTCGGCATCAACTCGACGACTGGCGTTGCGGGATTAACGCTGGGCGGCGGCTTCGGCTGGCTCAGCCGCAAGTTGGGGCTTGCCGCTGATAACCTCATCTCGGCCGACGTGGTGACGGCCGACGGCGGACTCGTGCGGGCGAGCGAGGCCGAGGACGCTAACCTGCTCTGGGCGCTGCGCGGAGGCGGTGCCAATTTCGGCGCGGTGAGCTCGTTCGAGTTTCGCCTGCATCCGGTCGGCCCAATGGTGTTGGCTGGACTCATCATCCATCCCTTTGCACGGGCGAACGAGCTCCTTGCGGGCTACCGCGACGTCGCCGCCAAGGCGTCGGACGAGCTCACGATCTGGGTGGTGCTCCGACAGGCGCCACCGCTGCCATTCTTGCCTGCCGAGATGCACGGCAAGGAGATCGTCGCGTTCGCCGTCTGCTACACGGGTGGCGAGGACGAGGGTAACCGCGCCCTGGAACCGTTACGCGCGCTTGGGGAGCCGGTTGCCGACGTGATCGGCATGCAGCCCTTCGCGAGCTGGCAGAGCGCGTTCGACCCGTTGCTCACGCCGGGAGCCTACAATTACTGGAAGTCGCACAATTTCGCCGAGCTCGGCGACGGCCTCCTCGACACGCTCGTAAGCCATACGAAGAGCCTGCCGACCGGAGAGTGCGAGATTTTCATTGGTCAGCTCGGCGGCGCCACCAGCCGCGTGGCTGTCGACGCGACGGCGTTCCCCCACCGCGACGCCAGATTTGTCATGAACGTCCATACGCGGTGGCGTGACCCCGGCGACGAGCAACGCTCGATTACCTGGGCGCGCAAGCTGTTTGC
>NZ_PSRR01000062.1 GCF_004296405.1 Bradyrhizobium sp. Leo170 | reverse complement strand
TGCAACCGGCACCCGGCTTTCCCTGCGCCCTCTATGCGATGAGAGGGTGAAGCGAGATGCAAAGCTCGGACGCAAATGCGCCGCGAGAATGCGGACTCACATCCCTCCGCTGTTTGAAATTTGAATCAGACCTCACCCCGTCATTGCGAGCGTAGCGAAGCAATCCATGCCTCCACTTGCGGCGCCATGGATTGCTTCGCTGCGCTCGCAATGACAGCGTCGTCCTGGCGAAAGCAGGGACGACATCGTAGGATGGGTAGAGAAGCGAAACCCATCATTGGCACCGCTTACTCCATCGCGATGGGTTTCGCTTCGCTCTACCCGTCCTACAGGCCTGCGGTTTGAAAATTGAATCAGACTTGCGGCGACGCCGCAGGGTGGGCAAAGCGACTTGTCCGCCGTAGCTCAACGAGCGAAGGCGGAAGCGTGCCCACCATCGCGAGCGCGGCGCTGGGTGGTGGGCACGGCGCAAGTGCGCCTTTGCCCACCCTACAGCTTCAAGCGCAACCGCTTGCTCGTGCCACAACAGCTCCCTGTGGTTATGGGTCCGTGCTTTCGCAGGGAGCGATCAACCCATTTGTTCCCAAGGAATGGACACAGGAATTCACCTGCGCCTAGCCCTCGTTTGCTTGAGATTGCGTCATTTCGAGGAAAAGGCCGGCAGAGCCGGTAAATGGAGTTTGAAGGCGACAGTTCAACTGCGAGCAGTCCTGCTAGCCAGATTCCAACGATTTCTCGCTACAGCAGGAGAACAAACGGGCTAATCAATGAGTAGGGGCTGGGGGTCGACATGTTCGTCAATCGACGTAAGAGCGAGCGTCGTCTGTGCAGGAGTCTCGCCAAGATCCAGTTCGGCACCGGCACCCTGCCGCGGGACTGCATGATCACGGACATCTCCGATGGCGGCGTCAAGGTGATCGCCGAATATGCGGAAATTCCCTCTGAATTCACCATCATCCTTTCGAACGGCAGCCCGCGCCAATGCCGTCTCGCCTGGCGGATCGGCTGCGAGTTCGGCGCTCAGTTCGTCGATTAGGCGTGGCGCGCGCCGCGGCCAATGAGACTCTCCAGCGGCGAGGTGAGCGGCAGGGTTGATCGATATCTGCCGCGGACGGAACTCTCTTAACCCGGATTTAGGGTTAAGCTGCGAAGCATTCTGGGCAATCGCCGACCGTGGTCAGGGTACATGTCCCAGAAGTTGCTTCACCGATCCTCCGCCGCAAGGCTCCTCGTCGGCGCGGCAGCATCGGCGGCCCTGGTGCTGGCGCTTAGCGGCTGCCAGACATCCAGCCCTTCGGACATCACGGGATCGCTCGGCGACACGGCTGAGGCCAGCCGGCCAACCGCCGACCCGCGGCGCGACCTCGAGACCTACCAAGAGCGCTTCAAGGCCGATCCGAAGGATGCCGCAGCAGCGTTGCAATACGCCAAGGCGCTGCGCGCCACCGGGCAGCGCGCGCAGGCGGTCGCCATCCTCGAGCAGGCCTCGATGACCCAGCCGAACAACAAGGCGCTGCTCGCCGGCTATGGGCGGGCGCTCGCCGACAACGGTAATTTCCAGCAGGCCTTCGACGTGCTCGGCCGCGCCCACAGCCCGGATGATCCGGATTGGCGGATCCTGTCCGCGCAGGGGGCGGCGCTCGATCAGCTCGACCGCCACGACGAGGCGCGGCAATACTATGCGAGCGCGCTCAAGATCGCACCCGATGAGCCGTCGGTGCTGTCCAATCTCGGGCTGTCCTATGTGCTGTCGAAGGAATTGCCGCAAGCCGAGGAGACGCTGCGCAAAGCCCGCAGCCGCGCGCCGAACCATCAGCGGATCAAGGCCAATTTGGCGCTCGCGGTCGGCCTGCAGGGCCGCACCGGCGAGGCGGAGAGCATCGTGAAGGCGGATGTGCCGCCGGAGGAAGCCGCCGCCAATGTCGCGGCATTGAAGCGTGTGCTGGCCCGCAAGGAAGGGCCGCGGGGCGGCGAGAAGATCCCGGTGGCGGCGGCCGCCGAGTCAGATTGACACGCGGGGGCTAGGCCGAGACGCCTTTCGATCGGGCACCGACCGCGCGCAGTTTCTTGATGATCGGCGACAACAGCGAATTGCGCTGTGTCCTTGTGTCGGCGCGCCCGGTCATCCGCTGCGCGATCTGCAGGAACGTCTTGGTGATGCGATGATTGCTGGCGATCTCCGCGATCATCTGGCCGTTATTGGCGGCGGTGCCGAACAGCTTCGAATCGAAGGGGATGGCGGCGATCGGCTGGCTGTCGATGGTCTTGGCGAAGGCGCGCACCTCGATCTCCGGCCGCTTGGTCATGCCGACCTGATTGAGGCAGTACAGCGGGGGACGGTCGTTGGGCCGCGCCGCCTTCAGCGTGTTCATCATGTTCTTGGTGTTGCGCATGTTGGCCAGATCGGGCTCGGCGACGATCAGGATGTCGTCGGCGCCGATCAGGGCGCGGCGCGTCCAGGCGGTCCATTGGTGGGGCACGTCGAGCACGATGCAGGGCGTCGTCATGCGCAGCGTGTCGAAGATGGCGTCGAAGGCGTCGGCGCCGAAATCATAGACCTGCTCCAGCGTCACCGGCGCCGCCAGCAGGCTGAGATGGTCGGTGCATTTCGCAAGCAGGCGCTCCATCAGCGCGCTGTCCGGGCGCTCCGCCTGGAACACCGCATTGGCGATGCCCTGGACCGGGTCCTGATTGTAATCGAGGCTGGCTGTGCCGAACGCGAGGTCGAGATCGATCACGACCGAATCAAGCCCGACGTCGCGCGCGATCGCCCAGGCGATGTTATGCGCGACCGTGGACGCGCCGACGCCGCCCTTGGCGCCGCAGACCGCGATCATCCTGCCGACAGTGATTGCCTCGGACGCCGAGAACAGGCCGCAGATCGAGCGCACCACGTCGAGCACCTCGACCGGGCCGACCACATAGTCGTTGACGCCGCGGCGCACCAGTTCGCGATAGGGCGCCTTGTCGTCGGCCCTGCCGATCACGACAACGCGGGTGCCGGCGTCACAAACGGTTGCAAGCTCGTCGAGGCCGGCGAGGAAGTCGCTGCCGCTCTCGGTCTCGAGCAAGATGACGTTCGGGGTCGGTGCCGTGTGATAGGCGTCGATCGCCGCAGCGATGCCGCCCATATGCACCGAGAGATGCGCGTTGGCGAGACGGCGATCCTCGCTCGCGGCCTTCACGGTTGTTGCGGTCGCCACCGTCGCGCAGAACGCCTGCACCGACACGCGCGGGGCAGGGGCGATATAGTCGTCGGCGTGCGGCGCGGCGTCGGTCTCGTTGTCAGGATGTTGGGCGCGGCTGATCATTTGCCTGTATTGCTGAGCTTGGCGTTGTCGGCTTCGGGATAGGTGGTGGTGGTCGAAACACCCTTTCGGTACTTCTCGAACGCCACGTCACGCCGCGGCGAGTAGGCCGGCGTCTCGGCGCGGGGCTGTTCGAGGTCGGCGGGATTGTCGATCATCGCCGCCAGGTTGCGCTGGCTCGCGCAACCCAGATTGTAGTAGGGCTTGTTCTGGTTGTAGCCGTAATTGTCGATCGAAGGGCCGAGATCCTCCGGCCACAACCCGCAGGGACCAGCGACCGCGGTGATCTTCGGATAGCTCAGGCGGATCGTCGCCAGCGTGCGCGGATCGTCGGGATGGTAATTGCGCAGCGTGATGGAGCGCGCGGGCACGCCCCCGGCCGCGAGCAGCGAGCGGATTTCCTGATAGGTCGCGCCGGCCGCCCGCGCATTCGGCGTGTCGACCGGCACCTCGGCGATGATCGCGCCGGTGCCTTCGCGGGTCCACGTTCGCGCCAGTCCCATCACATCGGCGCGCTGCGGAGCGGTCAGGCCGGCCCGGCCGGGCCCGACAAAGATGACCATCGAGCGATCGGCTTCGGTGACGGCAATCGGATGCCGCAGACGGTAGTCGTTGGGAACGGTCGCGGTCGTAAGGTCATCGCCGCCACTGCGGCAGGCAGCAAGCGCGACCGACAGGCCGACGAGGGCGCCCAGCCGGTACAATATGCGATGGTGATGTGCTCTGCCCGTCATCGTCGCGCCCCCAAGCTCAGTCAATGATGAAGCCGAAATTGGCGGGATAGGCTCCGACCGGCTCGGCGCGCGCCGCCACACCGTAGATGCGGTTGATGCGGGCGAGCAGCGTCGATTGCGAATCGGCCGCCGGCGCGAACCCGTCATCGGGCCGCGACAATTCCTTCTGGGCGACCGCACGCACGACATAGGGCGTCACCAGCACCATCAGCTCGGTCTCGTTGTTGACGAAGTCCTGGCTCCTGAACAGCGCGCCAAGGATGGGCAACTGGTCGACGCCGGGCATGCCGTTGATGGCCTGCTTGGTCTTCTGCTGGATCAGGCCGGCCATCGCCATCGAGCCGCCGGAGGGGATTTCCAGCGTGGTCTCGGCGCGGCGGGTGGTGATCGAAGGAACGGTCAGCGACGTGCCGCCCTGGTTCAGCGTGATGGCATTGTCGGTGGAGAGCTCGGACACTTCCGTCATGACGCGCAGGCTGATGCGGCCTTCGGTCAGCACCACCGGGGTGAAGTTGAGGGAGATGCCGAACTTCTTGAACTGGATCTGGGTCGTGCAGACATGCGTGACCGGATCGCAGGAATAGCCGGCGGGGATCGGAAATTCGCCGCCGGCGATGAAGGTCGCCGATTCCCCGGAGATCGCGGTCAGGTTGGGCTCGGCCAGCGTTCGCGCCACGCCCGCGCTTTCCATCGCGCGCAAGGTGGCGGTGACGGTCGGGAGGCCCTTGGCGACCGCGGCGACAGTGCCGCCATTGTCTGGCACCAGCGGGCGGCCAAAGGCCGTAAACGGGTTGGAGTTGTTGAAGTTCACGATCGCCGTGCCGTAGTTCATGTTGGCCGAAAGATCGACGCCCATCTGCTTGACGATGTCGCGCCGCACTTCGGAAACATTGACCTTCAGCATCACCTGGTCGCGGCCGCGCACCGTGATGGAGTTGACGACCTTGTCGGCGCCGCCGACCAGCCGCGCCGCGAGGTCACCGGCCTGCTGGGCCTCGATCGGAGACGACACCGAACCGGTCAGGATCACGCCGTCGCCGACGCCTTCGATCTGGATGCCCGGCAGCGTCTGCTTCAGCGCGGCGCGCACGCCGTTGAGGTCGCGCTTCACCGCGATGTCATAGGCGGCGACCTGCTGGCCGTCGGCATCGAAGAACACGACGTTGGTCTGCCCGACCGCCGCGCCGATGATGTAGGCACGCTGCGCCGAGCGGACGACGGCGTTGGCGATCTTGGGATCGGCGACCAGGACGTCCTTCACGTCGCGCGGCAGATCGACGATCACGGATTTGCCGACGCCGAGCGCCAGGAATCGGGTCTTGGCCGGCGAACTGGCAACCGGTTGCGCGCCTTGGGTCTCGGAATCGGCGGCAATGACCGGCGAGAACGCCAGTGCGGCCGCGGCCGAAAGCAAGAGGATGCGGACCAGCGAAGACCGCATCGCAAATCTGGTTCGACCGCATTTCATGGCAGGCGTCCTTCTCACTTCTGTGTCGTTGTCGAGCTCGGGACGCCGTAGCGAACCACGTTGATGCTCTGGCCCCGCTTCGGGGGCTGATCTTGGGAGGCGCTGTCGGCGACGTTGACGTCGGCGATGCTGCGCAGCGCGAGCGACAGGACGCCGGATTGGCGCGACCGCGCCAGCGTCTCGGTCTGCTCGGGCTTCAATTCAAGCGTGACGGTCTTGCCGAGCAGGGAATTGGCACCGTCCTTCTCCTTCGGCGCCTGATCGATGGCGAGCACGCGGATATTGTTCAGGATAATCTCCGAACGGACGAGATCCGCGCTGTGCTGGTCCGGGTTCTTCTCGCGCCTGCTGAGGATGACGTCGACGCGGTCGTTCGGCAGGATGAAGCCGCCTGCAGCGGTCTCTGCCGAGATTTCCGTCGAGACCGCGCGGCTGCCAGGGGGCAGGATCGCCGCCATGAAGCCCGATCCGTCCGCCTTGACGAGCTTCTGCTCCCGGATCGGCTCGCCGGCGATGAGCGGCGCGCGCGCGATCGAGCCGATCACGTCCTTGATGGCATCTGGCCTGTCGTTACGGCGGATGAAATTGTTGCTCGCGGTCGCGGCCGGCCAAGCCTGCCATTGCAGGTTCTCCTGCTTGACCGATTGGCCGAGGCCGATATCGGACTGCGCGACCAGAACTTCGACGGTCGGCAGTTGCTGCGCGACCGGCTCGGCCGGACCAGGCTTGGTCTCGGGCTGGCGGACCAAATAGGCCGCGACGCCGCCCGCACCAAGCGCGATGGTCAGGACGACGATACGTGCGATATTCATACGCTTGACTGCTTACGCTTACCCCAGACTGCCAACGCCGCACGGCGATGGCAGCCCAACCCGGGAGCATGACTAAGGCAGCAAAGGTGTAAGGGAACTTGATGAGCGGGCTGATTTGCCTGACGAGGATTTGGAGTTCTTCGTCATGGTGAACGCGCGGTTATTTGGTCGCGCCGAAAGCCCGCAAAATCCCGGTACTTGTGCGCTTACATCGCCGCCTTGAGCGCGGCAAAGCCGCGATCGAGATCGGCCTTGAGGTCGTCGATGTTTTCGAGCCCGATATGGAGCCGCAGCGTCGGACCGCCCGGCGCCCATTTGGTGGCTGTGCGATAGTCGCTGCAGTCGAAGGGGATGACCAGGCTTTCGAAGCCGCCCCAGGAATAGCCCATGCCGAACAGCTTGACGGTGTCCAGCAGGGCGTCGACCGCTTTCTGTGAGGCCGGCTGCAGCACGATGCTGAACAGGCCCGAGGCGCCGGTGAAATCGCGCTTCCAGATCGCGTGGCCCGGATCGCTCTCGAGCGCGGGGTGCACCACCCGCGCTACTTCGGGACGCACCTGCAGCCAGCGCGCCATCTCCAGTCCGGAACGGTAATGCTGCGCCAGCCGGACCGACAGCGTGCGGACGCCGCGCAGCGCCAGATAGACGTCGTCGGGCCCGGCGCAGACGCCGAGCAGGCGGATGCCCTCGGCGAGCAGCGGCCACGCCTCGGCATTGGCCGAAATGGTGCCGAACATGATGTCGGAATGGCCGCCGATATACTTGGTCGCCGCCTGGATGCTGATGTCGACGCCTTGCTCCAGCGACCGGTGATAGAGCGGGGTCGCCCAGGTGTTGTCGTCGATCACGAGCGCGGTGCGCGCATGCGCGACGGCAGCGATCGCGGGAATGTCAGGCATCTCGAAGGATTGCGAGCCCGGCGCTTCGACCAGCACCGCGCGCGTGTTCGGCTTGAACAGCGCTTCGATGCCAGCGCCCACGAGCGGATCGAAATAGGTGGTCTCCACCCCATAGCGCGCCAGCAGGCCGTTGCAGAAATTGCGCGAGGGGCGGTAGACGTTGTCGCAGACCAGGAGATGGTCCCCGGCCTTGAGCACCGACAATAGCGCCGTGCTGATCGCCGCGAGGCCCGATGGCGTCAGCCCGACGCCGGCGCACTGCGGCCCCTCCAGCGCCATCAGCACGTCCTGCAGCGCCCGCGTCGTCGGCGTGCCGTGGCGGCCATACTGATATTCGCCGCGATGGGCATGGAGGTCGTCCGCGGTCGGATAGAGCACGGTGGAACCGTGGACAACCGGCGGATTGACGAAGCCCTTCTGGGCCTCAGTGTCCCGGCCCGCGGTCACCAAGCGGGTTTCGGGCTGTTGTGGGGGGACCGGTCCGTCGTTGGAAAAGCTCATGCGCTCGCCGTTAAAGACTTTTTGCCGCAGCAGCCGTGACGCGTCGGAAGAAGCGGGCCCGGGCCGGGTTTTTAATAACAGGACAGGGAAGAGCTACGTCAACCCCTTGACCCGGCTCGTCAGTCACTATGTGATGCGCCCAACTTCAAGTCGCCGCACGTTGAGGGGCCTGCCGCGACCTTCGATCCAACGCTTGGCTGACTGGCACGCAAGATGCAGGCCAGTTCGGCGATTCGCTGGGGATCATCGGTCGGTCCGTTAACGTTTGAGGCGACCGCACGCAAACCTTCCCGGACGACCCCTTGAAAGGCCCTGCCATGAAACGCGTATCGCTGGTTCTCACACTTGCCCTTGCCGCCGGCCTCTCGGCGCAGGGCGCTTCGGCGCAAACCCTTAAGACGGTCAAGGACCGGGGCATGCTGTCCTGCGGGGTCAGCCAGGGCCTGCCCGGATTCTCGTCCCCCGACGACAAGGGGAACTGGACCGGGCTTGATGTGGACGTCTGCCGCGCAATCGCGGCGGCGATCTTCAACGATGGCACCAAGGTCAAGTTCGTGCCGCTGTCGGCGAAAGACCGCTTTACCGCGCTGCAGTCCGGCGAGATCGACGTGCTGTCGCGCAACACCACCTGGACGCTGTCGCGCGATACCTCGCTCGGCGCCAACTTCACCGGCGTGACCTATTATGACGGGCAGGGCTTCCTGGTGAAGAAGTCGCTGAAGGTCAATTCAGCGCTGGAGTTGAACAGCGCCTCGGTTTGCGTGCAGACCGGAACCACGACCGAGCAGAACCTCGCCGACTACTTCAAGGGCAACAACATGAAGTATGAGGTGATCGCGTTCGCCTCTGCCGATGAGACGGTGAAGGCCTATGAATCCGGCCGCTGCGACGTCTTCACTTCCGACGTCTCACAGCTTTACGCCGAGCGCCTGAAGCTCGCCAATCCCGCCGACCACGTCGTCCTGCCTGAGGTGATCTCCAAGGAGCCGCTCGGCCCGATGGTCCGCCATGGCGACGACCAATGGTTCGACATCGTGAAATGGACGCTGTTTGCGATGGTCGATGCCGAGGAACTCTCCGTCACCCAGAAGAACGTCGACGAGATGGCCAAATCTGACAAGCCGGAGCTGAAGCGCGCCTTCGGCACCGACGGCAATCTCGGCGAACAGCTCGGCTTGACCAAGGACTGGTTCGCGCGGATCGTGAAGTCGGTCGGTAATTACGGCGAGGCGTTTGATCGCAACGTCGGCGCGGGCTCGAAACTCGGCATCGCCCGCGGTCTCAATAACCTCTGGAATAAGGGCGGTATCCAGTACGCGCCGCCGATCCGCTGATCCGATAGGCGTGCGGCGATGGCCATCGAGCCCCGGAAACCACCGTCGCAGTTTTTGCTCAAGCTGCAACGTGCGCTCGGCGGCCGCGCAGGATGGGGAGGCTTCGTCCTCCAGCTCCTGTTCGTCGCCGTGCTCGCCTGGATTGCCTATGAGATCGTGGCCAATGCCCGCGCCAACCTTCAGGCGCAGCGGATCACCGCAGGCTTTGGCTTCCTGCAGAACACCGCTGGCTTTGACGTCAGCCAGAACCTGATCCCGTACACGGGCTCGGACACTTATACGCGCGTCTTCTTCGTGGGACTGGTGAATACGCTGCTGGTCTCGGTGATCGGCATCTTCTTCGCCACCGTGATCGGCTTCATGGTGGCGCTCGGGCGGCTGTCGCCGAACTGGCTGTTGTCGCGGATTTCCGGCGCCTATGTCGAACTGGTGCGCAACCTGCCGATCTTGTTTCAGATACTGTTTTGGTATCTGGCGGTGCTCGCGGCTCTGCCCAGTCCGCGGCAGAGCGTCTCCGTGTTCGGCATGTTCTTCCTCAACAACCGCGGCCTGGTGATTCCAAGGCCGATTGGCAATCCCGGCTTCGAACCGTTTGTCGTCGCGGTCTTGGTTGCGATCGTGGCGGCGCTGGTGCTTTGGCGCTACGCGCGGCGGCAGCTCTACCAGTATGGCAGGATGATCACGATCTGGCCCTACCTGCTGGGCCTTCTGATCGGGCTGCCGCTGGTGACGTCGCTGATCTTCGGCGCGCCGGTTACCTTCGAGATGCCAGTGCTGAGGGGCTTCAATTTCGCCGGCGGCTCGCGCCTGATTCCGGAGTTCGTGGCGCTGACGCTTGCGCTGTCGACCTACACAGCCGCTTTCATCGCCGAGATCGTGCGCGCCGGCATCCTGTCCGTGCACAAGGGACAGATGGAGGCCGGCTCCTCGCTCGGGCTGCACCGCGGTGAGGTGCTGCGGCTGATCGTGATCCCGCAGGCGATGCGCGTGATCCTACCGCCGCTCACCAACCAGTATCTCAACCTCACCAAGAACTCCTCGCTCGCGGTCGCGATCGGCTATCCCGACCTGGTGTCGGTGTTCGCCGGAACGACGCTGAGCCAGACCGGCCAGGCGATCGAGATCATCGGCATCACCATGGGCGTCTATCTCCTGATCTCGCTGGTGACGAGCGCGATCATGAGCTTCTATGGCTGGCGGATCAGTCGGAGCATGGGCTGATGAGCGATTTCGCCGTTTCCAATTTCGTCCGCGAGGAACTCGTTCCGCAGCGGCCCGCGCCGGTGAAGACCACGGGTCTCGTGGGCTTCCTGCGCACGCGGCTGTTCAATTCGCCGACCAACATCCTGATCACGATCGTCAGCGTGCTCCTGCTGTGGTTCGTGCTCGTCCCCACGGTCAAATTCCTGTTTGTGGATGCAGTCTGGACCGGCACGGACCGCGCCGCGTGCCTGGCCGAGACTGCCGGGCATCCGGTCGGCGCCTGCTGGCCGTTCATCCAGGCCAAGCTCAGCCAGTTCATCTATGGATTCTATCCGGAGCCGGAGCGCTGGCGGGTCAACCTGACCTTCTTCCTGGCGGCTGTGCTGCTGTTGCCGCTGTTGATTCCTCGGCTCCCGGCCAAGGGCAACAATGCCAGCCTGTTCTTCCTGGCTTTTCCGGTGGTCGCATTCTTCTTGCTGCGCGGCGGCGGGCTCGATGGTTTTGCCGTGAGCTGGATCACGTCGCTATTGTCGGGCTTCAACGACAGCATCGGCGACGGCGGGCGCAAGCTCGCGGCGGCCGGCGAAGCCGCCGCCGTGATCGGGCCGGCGCTCTGGGGGCTCGGAAAGCTGATCGTCCTGATCAGCACGGTGATCTCCTGGGGGCTGCTACCCCTGCAATGGCTGCTCGACCAGATCCAGAGCGCAGGCCAGCCGGTCTGGATCGATTTCGCGATCACCGCCGTGATCGTCTCGCTGCTGCTGTTCTTCCTCGGTGGCGGTTTCCGCACCGGCTGGCGGCCGCTGGTCGTCAGTCTCGCGACCTTTGCCGGCATTGGGCTGGTGATATCAGTCATGAAGCTCGACCGCGGCGGCTTCCCCGTGGTCGACACCCGGCTGTGGGGCGGCTTGCTGGTGACGCTGGTCGTTTCGGTGACAGGCATCGTCACTTCGATGCCGGTCGGCATTGCGCTGGCGCTCGGCCGACGCTCGACCATCCCCTTGATCCGTATTTTCTCGATCGCCTTCATCGAGTTCTGGCGCGGCGTGCCGCTGATCACGGTGCTGTTCTTTGCGACCTATATGCTGCCGCTGTTCGTGCCGACCGGCTTCACCATCGACGGTCTGGTGCGCGCGCTGATCGGCATTGCGCTGTTCGCCGGCGCCTATCAGGCCGAGGTCATCAGGGGTGGGCTGCAGGCGATCCCGCGCGGGCAGGGGGAGGCGGCAAGCGCGCTCGGCCTGTCCTGGTGGAAGACGACGGCGCTGATCGTCCTGCCGCAGGCGCTGCGCCACGTCATTCCCGGCCTTGTCAACAGCTTCATCGCGCTGTTCAAAGACACCTCGCTGGTGTCGATCGTCGCGCTGTTCGACCTGCTCGGCCAATTGCGCGCTTCCTTCAGCGATCCCACCTGGGCGACGCCGACCACGGCTTTCACCGGCTTTGCCTTCACCGGGCTGATCTATTTCGTCTTCTGTTTCGGCATGTCGCGCTATTCTCTGTTCGTCGAGAACAGGCTGAACGCGCACCGGCGCAACTGAGTGAAATTCGCCATGAGTTCGAATCCGATCGTCAGCATCAAGGGCCTCAACAAGTGGTACGGCGAGTTCCACGTGCTGCGCGACATCAATCTCGAAGTCGGCCGGGGCGAGCGCATCGTGATCTGCGGCCCTTCGGGCTCCGGCAAGTCGACGCTGATCCGCTGCATCAACGCGCTGGAGGAGTTTCAGGAAGGCGAGATCATCGTCGATAACATTGAACTCGGTCCGAACTTGCGGCGCGTCGACGAGGTCCGGCGCGAGGTTGGCATGGTGTTCCAGAGCTTCAACCTGTTTCCGCATCTGACCGTGCTCGACAACTGTACGCTGGCGCCGATCTGGGTGCGCAACATCCCGAAGAGGGACGCAGAGGCCTCAGCGATGAAGTTCCTGGAGCGGGTAAAAATCCCGCATCAGGCCAGCAAATATCCGGGCCAGATGTCCGGCGGCCAGCAGCAGCGCGTCGCGATCGCGCGTGCGCTCACGATGAACCCGAAGGTGATGCTGTTCGACGAGCCGACCTCGGCGCTCGACCCGGAAATGGTGAAGGAAGTCCTGGACACCATGGTCGACCTCGCCAAAGAGGGCATGACCATGCTGGTCGTCACCCACGAGATGGGATTTGCCCGCGAGGTCGCCGACCGCGTCATCTTCATGGACGCCGGCCAGATCATCGAGTCGAACACGCCGAAGGAATTCTTCGCCCATCCGCAGCACGCGCGGACGAAGCTGTTCCTCAGTCAGATCTTGAGATGAGCGAATAGCGAATGGCGAGTAGCGAATAGGGCAATCCATTCGCTACTCACTACTCGCGTCCTAAACAAACGGCACGTCGATCTTGGTGCGCTTCTCGAGCCATGCCGGCACCGGCAGGTTCTTCGAGCGCATGAAATCCGGATTGAAGAGCTTGGACTGATAGCGGTTGCCGGAGTCGGCGAGGATCGTCACGATCGTCTTGCCGGGCCCGAGCTGCTTTGCCAGGTGGATCGCGCCGGCGATGTTGATGCCGGTCGAACCGCCGAGGCAGAGGCCCTCATGCTCCAGGAGTTCGTAAATCACGGTGACCGCTTCTTCGTCCGAAATCAGGAAGGCGTCATCGACCTTGGCGGTCTCGATGATGGACGTGACGCGGCCAAGACCGATGCCCTCGGTGATCGAGTCGCCCGGCGTCGATTTGGCCTCGCCATGCTTGAACAGTTCGTACATCGCAAAGCCGTGCGGATCGGCGCAGGCGGTGACGATGCCGTTGTTCTTTTCCTTCAGGGCGCGGCTGATCCCGGCGAGCGTGCCGCCGGTGCCGACCGAGCAGATGAAACCGTCGACCTTGCCGCCGGTCTGCTGCCAGATCTCCGGGCCGGTCGAGTCGTAGTGCGCCTTGGCGTTGTCGAGGTTGTTCCACTGGTCGGCGAACAACACGCCGTTCGGCTCAGTCTTGCGAAGTTCGTCAGCTAGCCGTTTGCCGACATGCTGATAGTTGTTCGGATTGGAGTAGGGCAGCGCCGGCACCTCGAGCAATTCGGCGCCGCACAGCCGCAGCATGTCCTTCTTTTCCTGGCTCTGGGTTTCTGGGATCAGGATCAGGGTCCGGTAGCCGCGGGCGCTGGCGACGACCGCGAGCCCGATGCCGGTATTGCCGGCGGTCGATTCCACCACCAGCCCGCCCGGCTTGAGCGCGCCACGTTTCTCCGCCTCCAGGATCATCCACTTGCCGGCGCGGTCCTTGACCGACTGGCCGGGATTCATGAACTCGGCCTTGCCCAGGATGGTGCATCCGGTCAGCTCGGAGGCACGCTTCAGCTTGATCAGCGGCGTATTGCCGATGGCTTCGACGACGTCGTTGTTGATTGTCATGTCGGGGGTATTCTTTGCCGGTTATTTCGCTCCCGGCTGACCCTAGTGCGGGGGCGGCAAAAGGGAAAGGCCCCCTTGCGCCGCGGTGCGAGCCGGCCCGAATCGACCCACCGGTCCGCGGCAATCTGCCTCGCGACTCTCGGTCCGCGAAATGGGGTGCCGGATGGTGTCGGAGCATTGGGGATTCGGGGCAACAGGCGCTCGGAAATCCCCATGAAATCTTCGTAAGATTCCGGCAGCTTCCGGTGCCGACAAAATTGAAGTAAGGCCTGTAAGATAAGGACAACTTGCTATTCGGAGGTTCCCTGGTTGAACTTGGCCAGGGTCTCTCGTCGGGTTGGCAGGACTGTCCGCTTGCTATGCCCCCGGAGTAGTATGACGGGGCGGTTCCATTGGAAGCATCACTCCGTGAAGGTTCTACAGACTATCCCCCAACGCGTTGCGAACTCATCGCGACTTGATTCGGCGCGCGGAGGAGAACGGAGGTGACCCAGCGCATCCGGGGGGCTGCTGTCGGCGCACGGCTGCGCGCGCCTGTGCCAAGCCTGCGAACCGTGTTGCGCATGTTTGCGGGTTTTGTGATTGCCGCGAGCTCGGCCGGCTGCATCCTGACCAAGGATCTTCCCGATCCTGCGCTGGATATTCCCGGCGGCTACAAGGCGGCGCGGCAGACAAAGGCCTCAGACGCGCCGCCGACGCTCGACTGGTGGCGTGGCTTTCGCTCGACGGAACTGACGACGCTGATGGAAGAAGCCCAGCGGGTCAATCTGGACATTGCGGCGGCGGTGGCGCGTTTCAAGCAAGCGGACGCGCAGGCTCGGATTGCCGGCGCGGCCTTGCTGCCGACGCTGTCCGGCAGTGGATCAGAGACCTATTCGCGTACCTCCGGCTCGAGCGCAAGCGGCTTGAGCATCGGCGGGCGCGAGGTGGTCAATTACAACGCCTCGCTTGCCGCGAGCTATCAGCTCGATTTCTGGGGCCAGAACCGCGACGCTGCGCAGGCTGCGGAAGAGACCGCGGTCGCCAGCCGCTTCGACCGCGAGGTGGTGGCGCTGACCACACTGACCGCCGTTGCCAATGCCTATTTCCAGGTGCTGACGTCGCAGGATCGAATTCGCACCGCCCAGCGCAACATCGCCAGCGCCGAGCGTGTCCTCAACGCGATCAGGGATCGCTTCAAGGCCGGCACCGGCACCGATCTCGACGTCGCGCAGCAGGAGAGCCTGGTGGCCAACCAGCGCGCGTTGGTGCCACCGCTCCGGCAGACCCTCGACCAGAACATCAATGCGCTGGCGACGCTGGTGTCGCGGCCGCCGGAGAGCGTGCGCATCACCGGCGGCTCGCTCAACAACATCGCCATTCCACGGGTAACCCCGGGCCTGCCGTCGGGGCTGTTGACGCAGCGTCCCGACATCAGGCGACAGGAGGCACAGCTCGCAGCCGCCACCGCCAATGTCGGCAGCGCCCGCGCGCAGTTCTTTCCGAGTATCCAGTTGACCGGGCAGGGCGGCTATCAGAGTTCGGCGCTGTCGGCGCTATTCCAGCCGCATGCGGCGTTCTTCAGCCTGGTCGGCAGCGCGACGCAGCCGATCTTCGACGGCGGGCGGATCCTCGGCAATTTCGAATTAACGCAGGCGCAGCAGGATGAACTGCTGCAAGCCTATCGCAAGGCGGTGGTGCAATCCTTTGCCGACGTCGACAGCGCGCTGGTGGCAATACGCGAGACCACGATCCGGCTGAGGCTGCAGCGTGACGTCGTGGCGTCGTCACAGCGGGCGTTTCAATTGGCCGAACAGCAGTTGCAGGCCGGAACTGCTGACATCGTAACTGTGCTACAGACCCAACAGACTCTATTCCAGGCCGAGGACGCGCTGTGGCAGGCGCAACTGGCCCGCCTGCAGGCGATCATCAGCCTGTATCAGGCGCTGGGCGGCGGCTGGGAGCCAAAGGTGGAGAGATCGGTCGATGCTCTTTAAGCCGGAAGCAAAGGACAACGCGAAGGCTGCGGAGGTAAACAAGCCGGGCTTGTTGTCGCGCCTGCTCAAGCGGATGGTGTCGCTGATCATTGCCGCCGTAATCCTCGGCGGCCTCGGCTATATCGGCTGGCTGGCCTGGCAGCAGAAGGGGGGCGGCCACAACGCCAACGCACGGCCTGACCTGCCGGTGCCGGTGCTGGCGGCCATGCCGCGCGTGCAGGACGTGCCGGTCTATCTCGACGGCGTCGGCTCGGTGCGCGCGCTGAATACGGTCACGGTTCGCTCGCAGGTCGACGGCAAGCTGATCAAGGTGAACTTTGTCGAGGGGCAGGACGTCAAGAAGGAAGACGTGCTCGCCGAAATCGATCCCGCGATCTATCAGGCGCAGTACGATCAGGCCGTCGCCAAGAAGGCGCAGGATGAGGCGCTGCTCGCCAACCAGCGGCTCGACCTCGCGCGCTACCAGCAGCTCGCTCAAACCAACGCCGGTTCGAAGCAGCAGTATGACACCCAGAAGGCGGTGGTTGCGCAGCAGGAAGCGCTGGTGAAGGCAGATCAGGCCGCGATCGACAACGCGGCGGCGACGCTGAGCTACACCAAGGTCGTTGCGCCGATCTCGGGCCGCGCGGGCCTCCGCCAAGTCGACCAGGGCAACATCATCCATGGCTCCGACACCACCGGCCTCGTCGTTCTCACCCAGTTGCAGCCGATCGCGGTGTGGTTCAGCCTGCCGCAGCAGCAGATCGTGCGGGTGAATGCCGCGGCCGGCCAGGGCACGCTCGCGGTCGATGTGTTCGGCAATGACGGCGTGACCGTGATCGATACCGGCAAACTGACCGGCATCGACAATCAGGTCGACCCAACCACCGGCACGCTGAAACTGAAAGCGGAATTTCCCAACGGCAATTTCCAGCTCTGGCCCGGCCAATTCGTCAATGTGCGGCTGAAGGTCGAGACGTTGCCGAAGGCGATCGTGGTGCCGACCTCGGCCGTGCAGCGCGGGCCCGCCGGAACATTCAGCTATGTGATCGGCGAGGACAATATCGTCACCGCAAAACCGGTGACGGTCATCCAGCAGAACGAGCATGACGCCGTGATCGGCAAGGGGATCGCGGCCTCTGACCGCGTCGTCACGACGGGATTTGCCAATCTCGCCGATGGATCGAAAGTCATCGTCGGCAAGGACGACGCCGCGCCGACCGCCGATCTCGCGCCGCGCAAGCGCAGCCGCAGCCCGGATGCCAAGAACGGCCAAGCCAAGGATGGTCAGGCCAAAGATGGCCAGGCAAAGGACGGCGAACATCGTTCGCGGCGCGAGCGCACGCAGGGCGAGGGCGACCAGAAGGGCTCGAGCGGGGCGGCAACGGGGGGTGAAACGTCAGGCGGCGCAGCGAAGTCGCAGCCATGACCGGACGATCAACCTAGAGCATGATCCGGAAAAATGGAAACCGGTTTTCCGAAAAGATCATGCTGAAATTAATGTCTGACTTCGCAAGGACGAGTACGCAAAGCCATGGGCGTCTCTGAACCGTTCATCCGCCGGCCGATCGCGACCTCGCTGCTCGGGATCGCGCTTCTGATCGGCGGCGCGCTCGGCTATTTCGCGCTGCCGGTCTCGGCGCTGCCGCAGGTCGACTTCCCGACGGTGCAGGTGTCGACGCAACTGCCGGGCGCCAGCCCCGATGTGATCGCGTCCCTGATCACGGCACCGCTCGAACGCCAGCTCGGACAGATCCCGTCGCTGTCGTCGATGAATTCGACCAGCTCGTTCGGCGTCAGCCAGATTTCGCTGCAGTTCGATCTCAACCGCGACATCGATGGCGCGACCCAGGACGTCCAGGCTGCGATCAATGCCGCCGCGGGGGTATTGCCGAAGAATCTTCCATACCCGCCGGTGTACGCGAAAGTGAATCCGGCGGATGCGCCGGTCATGACGCTGGCGCTGACATCGGAGACGATCTCGCTGCGCGCGATGAGCGACCTCGCCGACACGATCCTTGGCCAGCGGCTGAGCCAAATTTCCGGTGTCGGTCGCGTCGCCGTGCTCGGCGGGCTGAAACCGGCGGTGCGGGTGCAGGCCGATCTGGCGCGGCTTGCGGCCTATGGCATCTCGATGGAGGACCTGCGCAACGCCATTGCCGGCGCCAACGTCTCGGGCCCGAAAGGATCGCTCGACGGCGCGCAGCAAGCCTACACGATCGCCGCCAACGACCAGATCGCGGCAGCGGAGGCCTACAAGCCGATCATCATCGCCTATCGCAACGGCTCGCCGGTGACGATCGGCGACGTGGCCGTGATCGTCGACGGGCTCGAGAACGACCGCACCGGCGGCTGGTACCAGGGCACCCCGGCGGTCATCATCGACATCCAGCGCCAACCCGGCGCCAATGTCATCGAGGTCGTCCGCCAGATCCGCGACGAGATCCCGCGGTTGCAACGCCTGATTCCGGCCGGCGTCAACCTGACCATCGTCAGCGATCGCACCGTCACCATCCGCGCCTCCGTCCGCGACGTGCAGTTTACGCTGATCCTGAGCGTCGTGCTGGTGACGCTGGTGGTGCTGCTGTTCCTGCGCTCCCTGCGCGCCACGCTGATCGCGGGCGTCGCGCTGCCGCTGTCTTTGATCACGAGCTTCGGCATCATGTATTTTGCCGGCTTCAGCCTCGACAATCTGTCGCTGATGGCGCTGACGATCGGCACCGGATTCGTGGTCGACGACGCCATCGTGATGATCGAGAACATCGTCCGCCACATGGAGGAGGGCGAGTCGGTGATGGAAGCCGCGCTCAAGGGCGCGAGCGAGATCGGCTTCACCGTGATCTCGCTGACGCTGTCGCTGATCGCGGTCTTCATCCCGCTGTTGTTCATGTCCGGGCTGGTCGGGCGCATGTTCCGCGAATTTGCGCTGACGCTGACGATTGCGGTGGTGACCTCGGCGGTAGTCTCGCTGACGTTGACGCCGATGATGTGCTCGCGCCTCTTGAAGCATGTCGGTGAGGAATTCGTGCTGCCGGGCCTTGGCGCCATCAGCGGCTTCATCGACCGTATGGTCGAGTTCTACCACCGCACGCTGCTGTGGGTGCTGCAGCGCCAGCGCGCGACCCTGCTGGTGACCTTCGCCACCATCGCGCTCACGCTGTTCATGTATGTGATCGCGCCAAAGGGCTTCCTGCCGCTGCAGGATACGTCATCGATAACAGCGGTGACCGAGGCAGGCCCGGACGTCTCCTTCGCCGAAATGCAGGCCCGACAGACCAAGGCGGCGGACCTGATCAAGTCGGACCCGGACGTGACCGGCGTGGTTTCCGTGATCGGCGCTGGCTCCGTCAACCCGACCACCAATGTCGGCCGGCTCGTGATGACGCTCAGGCCGCTCGGCGAGCGGCGTGACGGCATTTCGACGGTGGTGGCGCGGCTGAAGCAGAAGACGGCGTCGATCCCCGGCATGACCATCTATTTCCAGCCGGTGCAGGACGTGCAGATTTCGACACAGTCGAGCCGGTCGCAGTACCAGTACACGCTGAACGGCACGGACGCCAAAGAGGTGTCGCTCTGGGCGGGCAAGCTGGTCGCCGAGATGCGGCGCGATCCGATGTTCCGCGACGTGTCGTCGGAGGCGCAGGAGGCCGGCCTCCGGGCCGCGCTCGATATCAATCGCCAGCGCGCGGGCCAGCTCGGCGTCAGCCTGCAGGCCGTCAACGACACCCTGAACGACGCGTTCGCGCAGCGGCAGATTTCGACCATTTACGGACAGGCCAACCAGTACCGCGTCGTGCTGGAGGCGCTGCCGATGTATCAGCGCGATCCATCGATCCTCGACAAGCTGTATTTGCCCGGCGTGAACGGCGCGCAGGTGCCGCTGTCGGCAGTGGCGACGCTGACGCGTACCACGGCGCCGCTCGCGATCTCGCACCAGGCGCAATTCCCGGCGGTGTCGCTCAGCTTCAACCTCGCGCCCGGCGAGGCGCTCGGCGATGCCGTTGAAGCGGTGAAGGCGCTCGAGACCCGGATCGGCATGCCCAACAGCATCGTCGGGGTCTATACCGGCGACGCTGCGGAATTTTCCAGATCGCTCGCCGGCCAGCCCTGGCTGATCCTCGCCGCGATCATCACGATCTACATCGTGCTGGGCGTGCTCTATGAGAGCTACATCCACCCGATCACGATCCTGTCGACGCTGCCTTCGGCAGGCGTCGGCGCCATCCTGGCGCTGATGCTGTTCGGGCAGGACCTTTCGGTCATCGGCCTGATCGGAATCATTCTCCTGATGGGCATCGTCAAGAAGAACGCGATCATGATGATCGACTTCGCGCTGGAGGCGGAGCGGCACAAGGGCATGTCGCCCTATGACGCGATCGTGCAGGCCTGCCTGCTGCGGTTCCGGCCGATCATGATGACGACATTGGCGGCGCTGTTCGGCGCGCTGCCGCTTGCGATCGAAAGCGGCACCGGCGCCGAGCTGCGCTTCCCGCTCGGCATTTCCATCATCGGCGGCCTCCTGCTCAGCCAGTTGCTGACGCTCTACACGACGCCCGTGATCTACCTCGCGCTCGACCGGCTGAACCGCAGGATCGAGCACGCGCTGCCAGACCCGGGGCCGCAGGGCCCGCCGGTCGCGGGGGCGACCGAGGGGATGCAGTGATGGCATCGATCTCGATCTCGGAGCCCTTCATCCGTCGTCCGGTCGGCACCACGCTCATGGCGATCGGGCTCTTCCTGCTCGGGATCGTGGCGTACGAGTTCCTGCCGGTGGCGTCGGTTCCGAACGTCGATTTCCCGATGATCAGGGTGTTCGCATCGCGGCCGGGCGCCGACCCGTCGGTGATGGCTGCGACGGTGGCGGCGCCGCTGGAGCGCCGGCTCGGCGAGATCGCGGACGTGGAGCAGATCACGTCGGTCAGCTCGCTCGGCAGCACCAGCATCCAGGTGCAGTTCGCGATCGGTCGCAACATCGATCGCGCCGCCCGCGACGTGCAGGCGGCAATCAACGCCTCGATGGCGGATCTGCCGACCGACCTGCCGACATTGCCGATCTTCAGGAAGGCCAATCCTGCGGCGGCGCCGGTATTCGTGCTGGCGCTGACGTCGAAGACGATGTCGACCAGCGCGATGTACGACGTTGCGGATACCGTGCTCGCGCAGCGCATCTCGCAAGTGCCGGGCGTGGGCGAGGTCACGGTCTCGGGCGCCGATCAGCCGGCGGTCCGGATCTCGCTCAATCCGGTGGCGCTGTCGAATGCGGGCATTGCCACGGAGGACGTCCGCCAGGCCATCGTCAATGCCAATCCGCTCGGGCCGGTCGGCATCTTCAATGGCGGCCGCCAGAGCGAGACGCTCTCGATCAATCCGCAGATGCGAACCGCCGCCGAGTTCCGCAACATCCTGATCAAGAGTGCGAACGGCAATTTCGTCCGCCTCTCTGATGTCGCCGAAATCGAAGACAGCGTGCGCAACGTCCGCTCGGTCGCCTGGTTCAACAAGCAACCGGCGGTCCTGATCCAGATCACCAAGCAGGGCGACGCCAATGTCATCGACACCGTCAACCGTGTGACGGCGATGCTGCCGGAGCTGAAGCAGTGGATCCCCGCCGGTCTCGAGATTTCCACCCTCGTGGACCGCACCGGCACCATCCGCGCCAGCGTGCTCGACATGCAACTGACGCTGCTTGCCACGGCCGGGCCCGTCATGGTCGTGGTGTTCGTGTTCCTGCGCCGCTTGACGCCGACGATTGCGGCGGGCGTCTCGGTGCCGCTGGCGCTCGCGGGCACGTGCGCCGGCATGTGGCTCGCCGGTTTCTCGATCGACAATCTGTCGCTGATGGCGCTGGCGATCTCCGTCGGCTTCGTGGTCGACGACGCGATCGTGATGATCGAGAACATGTACCGCAATCTCGAGCAGGGCATGGCGCCTTATCCGGCGACACTGGAGGGGGCCAAGCAGATCGGCTTCACCGTGGTTTCGATTTCGCTGTCGCTGATCGCCGCCTTCACGCCGCTGATCTTCATGGACGGCATCGTCGGCCGGCTGTTGCGTGAATTCTCGCTGACGCTGACCTTCGCCATCCTGGTCTCGACCCTGGTGTCGCTGACGATCACCCCGATGATCTGTGCGCATTACATCAAGGAAGCGACCTCCGATCGCGCCACCTGGTTCGATCGTCTGATCGAGGGAACCCTGTCGCGCATCGTGCGCTTCTATATGTGGACGCTGCGCGGCGTGCTCGATTTTCCGTTCCTGACCTTGCTCGTCTTCTTCGCCACGATCGCGCTGACTGTGACGCTCTACATCAAGACGCCGAAGGGCTATTTCCCGACCGACGACAGCGGCTTCGTCATCGGCGCAACGCGGGCATCGCCTGACACCTCGTTCCAGGCCATGCTCAAATTGCAGCAACAGGTGGCCGACATCGTGATGGCCGATCCTGCGGTCGCCGGAATCGGCTCTTCGCTCGGGAGCGGGGGGATGGGCGGTGGCGCCAACCGAGGCACCATGTTCATTAGCCTGAAGTCGCCGGAGGAGCGGGGAGGAGTTTCTACGCAGCTTGTGATCGATCGCCTGCGCCGCAACCTGTTCACGGTGCCGGGCATCCGCCTGTTCATGTTCGCGGCTCAGGACGTCCGCGCCGGCGGACGACAGAGCGATTCCGACTACCAGTACACGCTCTCGAGCGCCGATCTCGACTTGTTGCAGAAGTGGGCGCCGATCGTCGCCAAGCGCATGGAGACCGTTGAAGGTATCACCGACGTCTCCAGCGATCGCGACCCCGGCGGATTGCAGCTCAATTTGGTGATCGACCGCAAGACCGCCTCAAGCCTCGGCGTCCGCGTGCAGGATATCGACAACGCGCTCAACAACGCGTTCTCGCAGCGGCAGATCTCGATCGTCTATACCCAGCGCAACCAATACATGGTGGTGCTGGAGATCGATCCGAAATTCCAGACCGATCCGGCCAATCTCGAGCGCATCTACGTGGCCGGCGCCAACGGCGTTCAGGTGCCGTTGTCGGCCGTCGTCCATTACCAGCGCGGGCTGGCGCCGCTGGCCGTCTACCACACGCAGTCGTTCCCCTCGACCACGGTTTCATTCAATCTGCTGCCGAACGTGCCGCTGGACGAGGCGACGTCGAATATCCAGCGCGCTGTCGATGAATTGCACATGCCTGAAGGCATTCGTGGCAGCTTTGACGGCAACGCCGGCGACTTCAACAAGACCAGCGGGAGGCAGCCGCTCCTGATCCTGGGGGCGCTGGTTGCGATGTATATCGTGCTCGGGGTGCTCTATGAGAGCCTGGCCCATCCGCTGACAATCATCTCGACCTTGCCGTCCGCAGGGCTGGGCGCGCTGCTGGCGCTGCAACTGACCGGCACGCCGCTGACCGTGATCGCCTTTGTCGGCATCATCCTCTTGATCGGCATCGTCAAGAAGAACGGCATCATGATGGTCGATTTCGCGCTGGACGCCGAGCGGCAGCGCGGCCTGTCTTCGGCGGACGCGATCTTCGAGGCCTGCAGCGCAAGGTTCCGGCCGATCCTGATGACGACCATGGCGGCGCTGTTTGCCGGCATTCCGCTGGTGCTCGCCACCGGTCCCGGGACGGAGCTGCGCCGGCCGCTCGGCATCACCATTATCGGCGGACTGTTCGTTTCGCAGATCCTGACGCTCTACACCACGCCTGTGATTTACCTGTTGATCGACCGGTTGCGGCGGCGCGCCGAACCAGCCGCGCTGGCAGCGCCCGCGGAATAGTTGAATTGGCGGCCGCGTAGCGTATAGCGGGCGGATGACGGAATCAGATCAGACAATCCTTGCCGAGCCGGTCGCGGACTGTCCACATTGCGGCAAGCCGATGCCGCTGTGCATCTGCGACAGTGTTACGCCAATCGGGAACCGGATTGGGGTCCTGATCCTGCAGCATCCGCAGGAGCAGGATAGGGCGCTCGGTACCGCACGGCTGACCGCGCGCCATTTCGAGGAAGCGGTGGTACGAATCGGGCTGTCCTGGCCGAGCCTGTCCAAGGCGCTGGAGCAACCGGTGGCTGACCCGTCGCGCTGGGCGGTGCTCTATCTCGGCTCCGCCAAGGTCGCCGATCTCGACACCGAAGCCGAGGTCGTCGCCATCGACCGCAAGGGCGCACTCGAGCCGAACCAGCGCGGCATCCTCGGACGCATCGAGGGCATCGTGCTGCTCGATGGCACCTGGAGCCAGGCCAAGGCGCTGTGGTGGCGCAATCCCTGGATGTTGAAATGCCAGCGGGTGATTCTGGGCCCCCGCCAGCCGTCACGTTACGGCCAGCTTCGCCGCGAACCGCGCCGCGATGGACTTTCCACGATCGAGGCGGCCGGCCTGCTGCTCGCCGCGCTCGAAAAGCGGCCCGACATTGCCGAAACCCTGAACGCCAGCTTTGAGCGGATGCTGGCAAGATATCGCCAGGTGCAGCGGACGATGCCGGAACTCGCCCCAAAACCGAAGAAGCGCGATTTTCGTCGCCGGAAGCGATGAAAGCGACGCCTCATCTATCAGGCGTAAGCTATTGATTGTATGAGTGGAGGCCACGACCAGAATTGAACTGGTGTACACGGTTTTGCAGACCGTTGCGTAACCACTCCGCCACGTGGCCCCAAGCGGGGCGGATCAATACAGAGGTTCAAGGACTTAGGCAACCGGCCCCGAACCGGTTCCTGCAGAATTCTGAAACTCCGGCTACCTCGCCGGCACCGCGGTACACAGCGCCTTTCTGCAGGCGGCGATTGGATTTGGCTGGATGGCGGGAGTGGCGCTCTTTAGCAGGAGGCGAACCAGCCATCCGGAAATGGGATGAGCGGCCAGGGCGTCTGGTTGTCATTCGCGGGGCGTGGCGGCGGCTGGAAGCGCGGCAATGGCTGAGCCATGAAATCCTCCTGCGGCGTCGGGGCGACGGCTGCTCGCACGGCGTCCAACACCAGATCAAATTCAGCTTCGCTCATTGCGCTCTCCGGGGGTTGTGAGCGCAACGTCGCAAAATGGGTTTGTAGGCGGATTGAGCGGATCGCTTCAATTTTAGCGATCCGGCAGCCGCCCCCTCACTTGGTTACCAGAGTCTTGCTAGTGTCGTATGAACGCTATTGCCGGCGCGGTCCCACCGCACTGTGAGAAAAATCACATTTGACCAAAATGAATTCGCGTAAGTCGCAATCACGCCTGCGGCGGAGCAGGGCAGGTTTGAGCTTAGGGAGACGCGGTCATGAAGGCAAGCGTTACGCGACTGGCAGCCTTGAAAAGCCGCGCCCGTCGGGTGTCCACCCTCAGCCTTTTCCTCACGCTGTTCGCGGCCGGATCGGGCAACGCGCTCGGCTCGTCCGAGCAGCGCCGGGCCTGCACCCCCGACGTCTACCGGCTTTTGCCGGCGAAATCCCCAACGTGAAAGCCATCATCGCCTGCCTGAGCCGCAGAAGGCCAGTCTGAGCGCCGCATGCGCCGCCGTGTTCGAGTAATGAATCGCCCGCGCCAAACGTCGGGCTGTCGCCGAATACAATTTGAGCAGCCGTTGCCCAAACCGCAGGCCCGCTCCATCCAATTTTTTGTACGCCGCCAGACAAGCTTTTGCGGAGCGGTTCCCCGTAGCCTTGCCTTCGAGCTTTGGAACATGGCCGTGGCCATGACAACGTCGGAGGAGCTGGCAACATGCAGAAATGGCTTTGTGGGGAAGCACGGCGCGCGTCACTTCCGTGGCGTCGGGCGATTCTGGGCGCGATCGTCGCCGCGGGATTTCTGGCGCCGCTAAGCGCGCAGGCGGCGGCGCCGGCGGCATGCGCGGCGCTTCAGGAGAAATATCCGGACTGGAAGGGCAAGACGCTCGTCAACGCGATCAACCCGCATACGCCGGGCTATGAATCGATCGACCCGAAAGACCCCAGCAAATATATCGGCTTCGACATCGATCTCGGCGAGATGATCGGTGAATGCCTCGGCTTCAAGTTGACCTACAAGGCGGTGACGTTTGCCGCGTTGCTGACGACGTTGGCCAGCGGGCAAGCCGACATCGTGATCTCGGACATCTACGCGACCGAGGAGCGCGCCAAGGCGGCTGACTTCATCACCTATTCGAAAGTATTCGACGGCGTGCTGGTCGCCAAGGGCAATCCGAAGGGCATCAACGGCATCAATCTTTCGCTGTGTGGCGCGGCGGCGGCCGAAAATACCGGCTTCGTCGAGGTGCCGCTGGTGCAGGCCCTCGTTCCCCAGTGCAAAGCGGCCGGCAAGCCTGAGCCGACGCTGCAGCTCTACGAGAACAACGCCAACTGCATCCAGGCGATCCTGGCCGGCCGCGCCGACACCTACATCAACGACGTCAACACCGTCGATAACGCGGTGAAGGCCTACCCGGACAAGCTCGAGAAGGCGATCGCGGTGACGATCCCGTATTCGGTCGGCATCGCCGTACCCAAGAACAAGCCGAAGTTTCGCGACGCTGTGATGGCCGCACTGACGGAGATCTACAAATCCGGCGACCAGCTCGCGCTGCTCAAGAAGTGGGGACTTGATCCCGACAATCTCAAGGAACCGGGCCTGCTGACCGTCAACTGATGTCCCTGTTCCTGCACTATCTCAGCCTGCCTTACCTGCTCGCGGGCATCGAGCTCACCCTGGAGGTGACCGCCCTCGGGCTCGCAGGTGGGCTGATCCTCGGGCTGATCCTGGCCTGGATGCAGCTCAGCCGGTTCTGGTGGCTGGCGGCGATCGCGCGCGGCTACACCGTGATCTTCCGCGGCACGCCGCTGATCCTGCAGATGGTGTTCGCCTACGACGCGCTGCCGCATATCGGCATCAAATTGCCGGCCGTGCTGGCGGCCGGCCTCGCGCTCGCCTGCAACGAGGCGCCGTTCGTCGCCGAGATGCTGCGCGCCGGCGTGGTCGGCGTCGAGCGCGGACAGATCGCCGCGGGACAGGCGCTCGGCATGACGCCCGCGGTGCTGATGCGGCGGGTGATCGCGCCGCAGGCGATCCGCACCATGATCCCGGCCTTCGGCAATGAGTCCGTCAGCGCGTTGAAGAATTCGTCGCTGGCCTCCGTGATCGCAGTCCAGGAATTGACGCTGCGAAGCACGCAGCTTGCGTCCTCGACCTTCGATTTCTTCTCGATCTTCTTCGCCTCCGGCCTGATCTATCTCGTGCTGACCGGCGCAATCAGCGGCATCCAGCTCGCGTTGGAATGGTTGCTCGATCTCGATCGTACCTCGCGTGAACGCAAGCTTGCCGATTATCTGCCCTGGCGCCGGGTCGATCTCCTGACCAAGCTGGAGCTTGCCGAGAAGACCGCGCCGGCGGTCGACGTTGCGGCCGGCATAGAGCCGGAAATTCCGGTGCCGCCGTCCAGGACGCTGACGCCGGAGGAACGGGCCAGGCGCACCGCGACGATCGCGCGCAACAATATCGCGGTCGAGGTGAGGGATTTGCGCAAGAGCTATGGCGAGCAAGATGTGCTCGATGGCTTGAATCTCACGGTTCGCGTCGGCGAGGTCATCGCGCTGCTCGGACCCAGCGGCTCCGGCAAGAGCACATTGCTCCGCTGCATCAATCATCTGGAGAATTGGGATGCCGGAACGGTGCATGTCGGGGGACGGCGGCTCGGCTTCGACGACCACGGCAGGCTGCTGTCGCCGCGCGCGATCGCCAATGAGCGCGCCAACGTCGGCGTCGGCATGGTGTTCCAGCAGTTCAACCTGTTCAGCCACCTGACGGCGAAGGAGAACATCGCCGGACCCTTGCGCTGGGTCCAAGGCATGACGCGAATTGATGCCGACCGTCGCGCGCGCGAACTGCTCGACCGCGTCGGCTTGAGCCATCGCGCCGACGCACTGCCGCGGCATCTGTCAGGCGGGCAACAGCAGCGGGTGGCGATCGCCCGCGCGCTGGCGCCAAACCCGAGTGTGCTGCTTCTGGACGAGCCGACTTCGGCGCTCGATCCCGAACTCGTCAACGAAGTCCTGGAAGTGATCCGGCGGCTCGCCATCGACGATGGCCTGACCATGATCATTTCGACGCATCAGATCCGCTTCGCTGACGAAGTGGCCGACCGCGTCGCCTTCCTTAGCGGCGGACGGATCCTGGAGGAGGGCCCGGCACATGAGGTGCTCTCCAACCCGCGCAACCCCGTCACCGCGCGCTTCCTCAGCGTGATGGAAGCCGACGAGACGCCGGAGGCGGTGAGATGAAGTGTCACGCGCCAGAACTTCGATCGTTCCGATCCCCTGAAGAGGCACTTGCATGAGGCACTTTACCCTGCCGGTCTCGCCGGCCACCGTTCACTGGGGCTACTTCAGCAAGAAGGTCGCGCCGGCGCTGACGCTGCGTTCGGGCGACCGCGCCACCATCGAGACGCTGACCCATCACGCCAACGACGATTACGAGCGGATGATCGCCGGCGATCCAGGCGCCGAGAGCGTGTTCCACTGGACACGTGAGCACAAGGGGGTGGCGCGCCGCGGCTCCGGCCCGACCGAGGGGCCGTTCATTCGCGGCGCCGGCGAGGGGCTTGGCGTGCACCTTCTCACCGGGCCGGTCGCAATTGAAAACGCCGAGCCCGGCGACGTCCTGGAGGTGCGGATCCTCGACATCAGGCCGCGCCCGAGCTGCAGCGCCTGCCACGCCGGCCGTTGTTTCGGCTCGAACGCCGCAGCCAATTGGGGCTTCCATTATCACGATCTCATCGAGGAGCCGAAGCCGCGCGAGGTGATCACGATCTTCGAGCTCGACACCTCGGGCGAGCCGTTCGCGAAAGCCGTCTACAACTACGTCTGGACGCCGCAGACCGACCCTGATGGCATCGTGCACGCCACCATCGACTATCCCGGCGTGCGGGTCGACCATGCGACCATCCGCAAGCGCGAGAACATCCTCACCGGCGTCAAGGTGCCGGCGCGGCTGCATTTCGGAACCATGGGGCTTGCGCCGTCGGAGGCCGACTATGTCAGCTCGATCCCGCCGAGCTATACCGGCGGCAATATCGACGACTGGCGGATCGGGAAGGGCGCGCGGATGTATTATCCGGTGGCCGTCCCCGGCGCGTTCTTCTCGGTCGGCGATCCCCACGCCGCGCAAGGCGACAGCGAACTCGGCGGCACCGCGATCGAGACCTCGCTGACCGGGGATTTCGAATTCATCCTGCACAAGAAGAATGATCTCGGCGGAACCGCGCGCGAGGGCCTCGCGCATCCGATGTTGGAGACTGATCATGCCTGGTCAGTCTATGGCTTCACCTATCCGAACTATCTCGCCGAGCTTGGCGTCGATGCGCAGACGGAGATTGCCAACCGCTCCAGCCTCGACCGTGCGATGCGCGATGCGTTCCGCAAGCTGCGGCGGTTCCTGATGACCGTGCACCGGCTGAGCGAAGATGAGGCGATTTCGCTGATGTCGGTCGGCGCCGATTTCGGCGTCACCCAGGTGGTCGACGCCAATTGGGGCGTCCACGGCACGATCCGCAAGAACGTCTTCAGGTGCGACTAATGCATTGAGAATGGGCTGCTTTTGATCGCGGGTTGAATTCACTGGCGTCGTTTTGACGCCGCCATTTTGGCGGAGGACTGCGCTTGTCTGGCACGCGGGTTGCTTCGATCGGCCCTGATTGGGTCGAACCGATGAGCTTCCGTCCGTTCACGAGTGAATCCTACGCGCGCGACGACCGCCTGGAGGCCTGGCGGGACGTCCTGGCCGCGGTCGGGCTGCAGCCGGCTTCAGCAAGCGCATTCGACGACGGTCACGCGACGGCCTCGCATCGCAACGCCGCAGGCGTGGCGCTTACGCGGATCGCCGCGGGATCGCAGGGGATCGCGCCGCTGCCGCAATCGGGCGAGGGGTTACCGATCGTGCTGCTCCCGATCGAGGACGGCGCGATGCTGCGGCAAGGCGGAAGCCATCGTATCGTTCCCGTCGGCCATCTCCTGCTGCTGCCGCGCCAGGGCGACTGGAGCCTGATGTTCCAGCGCGACATGCGGGCGATCATCCTATCAGTTACAGCCGAAGCGCGGCACGGCCGCCTCATCGGCAGGCCGATCGCGTCCGAAGCCCGCGTCGTCGCGCCCGCCGGTTTTGCCGATGTGTTCTCGCGATTGCTGGATGCAACCTCCCGCACCCTGGAAACGCTGAGCGACCTCGAATGGGCCGCTATTGCACAAAGCCTCGTCGATCTCCTGCTGACGCTCGCGCACCAGTCCACCTCTCCCGCGTCAGAGGTCGCCGGTACCGCCACGCAAGCTGCGACCCTGCACCGGATTTGCCAGACCATCGAGCGCAACCTCGACAACCCCGAGCTTGCGCCGTCGCGTGTCGCGCAGGCGGAAGGGATTTCCGAGCGCTACCTGCAAAAGCTGTTCGAGGGCGTCGGCGACAATTTCTCGCACTATGTACGCGAGCGCCGGCTGCAGCGCGCCTGGTCCGATCTGTCGAACCCGGCGGAGGCGCATCGATCGATCTCGGAGATCGCCTATCGCTATGGCTTCAGCGACTCCGCGCATTTCAGCCGCGCGTTCCGTCATCGCTTTGGTCTGCCGCCGCGCGAGTTTCGCCAGCAGGAGGCCGAGCGCGCAGCGCCATCGTCGATCGCCGCGGGTCAGCGCGGCTGGCCGCAGGAGGCGCTTGCGCAATTGCGAACGCATCAGCCATCGAGCGTCGGCAGAAATATCGCGGCTGGCACGCCGACCCCGGCGCAGGAAGGTAAGTGCGAGGGCCGCCCAGCCCACCATCATCTCTCCGTTGACGCGAGCCGCGTGCATTGGGGCTATTTCAGCCGCACGCTTGCACCTCAGGCCGAGATCAATTCCGGCGACACGATCACGATCGAAACCCTGACGCAGCATGCCTCTGACGACCCTGATAGAATGATCGCGGGCGATCCTGGCGCCGAAAGCGTGTTCGGCTGGAGCAAGCAGCGCAAGAATGTCGACCGGCGCGGCGCCGGTCCGATGGACGCCTCGGTGTTCGGGCGTGGCGCGGGCGAGGGCTTCGGCGTGCACATCTGCACCGGGCCGATCGCCGTGAAGGATGCACAGCCCGGCGATGTCCTGGAGGTGCGCATCCTCGATATCGCGCCGCGGCCGAGCGGCAATCCGCACTATGAGGGCAGGGTATTCGGCTCCAGCGTCGCGGCGTGGTGGGGCTATCACTACAACGAGTTCCTGGCCGGCCCCAAGCCGCGCGAAGCCGTGACGATCTACGAGATCTTTCATGACGAGACGCCGCATGCGCGTGCGCTCTATTCCTACCGCTGGGAGCCGCAGACCGATCCATTCGGCGTGGTTCATACGACCTACGATTATCCCGGCATTCCCGTCGCGCCTGGTTCGGTGAGGCGCCGGCACGCCGTGCTAGACGGCATCCGCATTCCGCTACGGCCGCATTTCGGTGTGATTGCGGTCGCGCCGCGCGAGCTCGACTTCGTTGATTCCGTACCGCCGTCCTATTTCGGCGGCAACCTGGACAATTGGCGGCTCGGCAAGGGGGCGACCGTCTATCTGCCGGTCTCGGTGCCAGGCGCGCTGCTCTCGGTCGGCGATCCCCATGCAGCCCAAGGCGACGGAGAGTTGAGCGGAACGGCGATCGAATGCTCGATGACCGGCACGTTCCAGGTGATCCTGCACAAGAAGGGCAATCTGGCCGGCCAACCGTTTGCCGATCTCAGCTATCCCCTGATCGAGACCGCGACCGATTGGGTGTTGACCGGCTTCAGCCATCCGAACTATCTCGCCGAGTTCGGTGCGCAGGGGCAGAGCGAGGTCTATGCGACGTCCTCGCTCGACCTCGCGATGAAGGACGCTTTCCGCAAGATGCGGCGCTTCCTGATGAACATCAAGGGTCTCACCGAGGACGAGGCGATCGCGCTGATGTCGGCGGCGGTCGATTTCGGCGTCACCCAGGTCGTCGATGGCAATTGGGGCGTGCACGCAATCCTGAGCAAGCGGCTGTTCGAGGACGTGGCTACGTCGCCATAACAGAAGGATACCGAGATTGAAGTTTCACATGATCGCCGGCGGGCCAAAACCCGTGGCGCCCTTCAGCCACGCAGTCGAGACCGACGGCTTTGTCTTCGTCACCGGCCAGATGCCGGATACGTCCGCAACCCCCGGCGTATTGCCTGATGGCATCGTCGCGCAGACCAAGGCGGTGATGGAAAATCTGCGCGTTGTGCTCGAGGGTCTCGGTCTCGGCTTCGAGCACATCGTGATGTCGCGCATCTATCTCACGCGCTTCAAGGAAGACTACGCCGCGATGAACGAAACCTATCGCAGCTATTTCCCGCCGAACCGCCTGCCGGCACGCACTTGCGTCGGCGTCACCGGGCTTGCCTATGATGCACTGATCGAGATCGATCTGGTGTGCCGCCGGCCGTGAGTGCCGGCGAGTTCGCGATTGATCGCGCGGCCCGCCACGCTGTCCCCGCGAAAGCAGACCCATAACCACAGGGAGGTGTTGTGGCGCGAGCAAGCGG